>JAITRH010000056.1 GCA_031288495.1 Treponema sp.
CTTCCGCCGTGTCTTAAGGAATAGGGCAAAACTAGTTTTGCCCTATTCCTTAAGTACTTCGCCGTCTTGAGCGCGTCTTCCCGGTCCGTCTTCTTCCGCGGCTGCCGGAGTATCCGTAAATCCCCGGGGTTTAACGGAAGTACCCTGCAACCCGCCTCTTCTTCCAGCAGCCGCGCCGGCAGTTCCCGCCCTTGATCGTGGCACGTGTAAGCCCTTGATCGTGCCGCGCGTAAGCCCTTGATCGCGGCACGCGTAAGCCCTTGATCGTGCCACGCGTAAGCCCTTGATCGTGCCACGCGTAAGCCCTTGATCGCGGCACGCGTAAGCCCTTGATCGAGCCACGCGTAAGCCCTTGATCGCGGCACGCGTAAGCCCTTGATCGAGCCACGCGTAAGCCCTTGATCGTGCCGCGCGTAAGCCCTTGATCGTGCCGCGCGTAAGCCCTTGATCGCGGCACGCGTAAGCCCTTGATCGCGGCACGCGTAAGCCCTTGATCGTGCCGCGATCCCGCCTTCCGGTATGCACCCTTCCATGCTCCGCTTCGCCAGGTCAATCCCTCCATACCGTGTGCCCATGTTCTTCTCCGTATGCTGAAATTGAAGCAATAGGGGGTCTCTGCCCGGGGTAAATCTATCGGTGGACCTCTTTGTTTTCCAGCCGCTTAAGGGCTTGACCGTGTCATCCGCGGACCCCTCAAGGGCACCCTACCGGAAGCCTTAACTACAGCCGGTGGTGCCTCCGCAGGTGTCGCACTTCATACAGGTCCCGTTCCGTACCAGGGTAAAAGAACCGCAGGCAGGACAGGGATCCCCTTCATACCCCTTGATCCGGGCCTGAAGCAAGGCCGCGGGTTTACCCCCTTCCGGGTTTCCCTGCCTTGGAGGGCTTTCCTGGGTTTCAGTGCCCGTGGCAAGGAGGTCTTCGGGCTTTATCTGCCCCAAGTCGCTGCGTTTCAGATAGCTTATGGCCAGGTCCCGGAAAATGTAATCCAGGACGCTGGTGGCCATTTTCACGTAGGTATGGCCCTGGACCATCCCATTGGGCTCAAAACGGCTGAAGGTAAAGGCGTCCACGTATTCTTCCAGCGGCACCCCGTATTGCAGCCCCAGGGACACGGCAATGGCAAAGCTGTTGAGGAGGCTGCGGAAGGCGGCCCCTTCTTTGTGCATATCCAGGAATATTTCCCCCAAATTGCCGTCATCGTATTCCCCGGTACGGATGAAGATGGAGTGCCCGCCGATCTTGGCCTTCTGGGTGTACCCGGTCCGGCGGTTAGGCAGACTCTTGCGCAGTCCCCTGACCGGGGCCTTGCCCCCTTCTACAGGGCGCGGGAGGGTCTCCAGGGTCCGCTCCAATTCCAGAATAGTATCTGCCAGGGGATCCGTACCCGGGGCAAAGGACGAGAGGGGCTGAGACAGTTTGGAACCGTCCCGGTAGAGGGCCACGGCTTTAAGGCAGCTCTTCCAGGCGAGCATATACGCGCCTTTCACATCCTCAAAGCCGGCGCTGTTCGGCATGTTGATGGTCTTGCTGATAGCCCCGGAAATAAAGGGCTGTACTGCGGCCATCATGCTGATATGGGCAGTCCAGGGGATGGAACGCGTCCCCTTTTTACCCGAAGGAGTGGCCGTATCAAATACCCGGTAATGCTCTTTCCGCAAGCCCGGCGCGCCCTCAAACCCCATAGTACCGCAGGTATAGCGTTCCGCCTCCTCAATCTCCTCATCGGTAAAGCCCAGGCGCTTCAAGAGGCTAAACCCCGGCAGACCCCAGGCGGCTTCAGGAATATGGAGGGTCTTTTCCATAAAGTTCTCTCCCACAACCCAGGGGCTGAAAACCCCTTCAAGGCTCAGGGCGGTCTTGACCGCTTCCTCCACCGCGGTTAAGGCCTCCGGGGTAAACCCCCTGGCCGCGAGGGTTTCCGGGTTGATTCCCGGAGCGCCGCTAAAGGTTTTCCGTCCCGTAGCATACGCGCTTATTCCATCGATTGCTTCAGGGGTATAGCCCAGGGCTTCCAAAGCCGGGGGGACCGACTGATTGATGATCTTAAAATGGCCTCCTCCCTCGAGTTTCTTGAATTTCACCAGCGCAAAGTCCGGTTCCACCCCGGTGGTATCGCAGTCCATAAGCAGGCCGATGGTCCCGGTAGGAGCGATGGCGCTCACCTGGGCGTTCCTGAAGCCCTGGGCGGTCCCCAGCTCCAGCGCCTGGTCCCAGGATGCCCGGACCGCCTCCAAAAGAGCGGCAGGGCAGAACCCCGGATCAATACCCTTAGGGGTCCGGCGAATCCCCTCGTATTCCCCGGCAGGGGCGTTGTACGCGGCCCGGCGGTGGTTGCGGATCACCCGGAGCATGGCTTCCCGGTTCTCAGGGTATCGGATAAAAGGCCCCTGTTCTGCGGCCATGCGTGCCGACTGGGCGTAAGCCTCTGCGGAAAGAATCCCCGAGAGGGCCCCTGCGACAGCCCGGCCCTCCTCCGAATCGTAGGCCAGGCCCATGATCATGAGCAGGCTCCCGAGGTTGGCAAAACCCAGCCCCAGCGTCCGGTATTGGTAGGACAAGTCCGCAATCCGCGGTGAAGGGAATTGGGCCATGACCACGGAAATCTCCAAGATACTGGTCCATATCCTAATGGCATGGAGATAGGCTTCTAGGTTGAAAACCCGGGCCTTCCGGTCGTAGAATGCGCAGAGGTTGATAGAAGCCAGATTACAGGCCGTATCATCCAAGAACATGTACTCTGAACAGGGATTGGAAGCCCGGATTTCCCCCCCTGCCGGACAGGTATGCCAGTCATTGATGGTGGTATGGTACTGGATACCGGGGTCGGCACACTGCCAGGTAGAACGGGCGATCTGTTCCCAGAGTTTCCGGGCTTTGACGGTCTTTTCGGGCTTCCTTGAAATCCTCCCCCAAAGCTCCCAGTCCTTATCCCCCCGGACCGCCTCCATGAAATCGTCGCTCAAACGGAGGCTGTTATTGGCCGATTGTCCGGAAACGGTGTTATAGGCCTCTTCATCCCAGGCCGTGGAAAACAGGGCGGGGTTTATGGTCTCGTCGTCCTGTTCAAGCCGCCGCAGCAGCTGATACAGATAGGTGGGCGGAATCTGATCTCCCAGGGCGTTCCGAAGGGCTCCGGCTAAGTCCCGGTTTTTCTCCGCCTTAAACCGGTCGGTCTCAGGTCCCCGGAACCCGGCCAGGGCCTTCTTGACGGCGTCCAGGTGCTTTTTGATCACCCGGGAACCGGTAACCATAGAAGCCACCTTGTGCTCCTCCTCGGCTTTCCAGTCAATGTACTTTTCTACATCGGGATGATCCGCGTCGAGGCTTACCATCTTGGCCGCCCGCCGAGTAGTGCCCCCGCTCTTGATAGCCGAAGCGGACCGATCCCCGATCTTGAGGAAGGAAAGCATCCCCGAAGAAACCCCTCCGCCGGACAAGCGCTCATTGGCGGCCCGCAGCCGGGAGAAGTTGGACCCCGTACCGGAACCATACTTGAACAGTCGAGCCTCCCGGGTAATGAGGTCCATGATGCCGCCCTCGTTGACCAGGTCATCTTCCACCGATAGGATGAAACAGGCATGAGGCTGAGGCCGCTTATAGGCGCTGTCGGACTTTTTAAGGGTCCCCTCATGAGGATCGAAGTAATAGTGCCCCTGGGCAGGGCCGTCAATCCCATAGACCGCATACAGCCCCGTATTGAACCATTGCGGGCTGTTAGGCGCAGCCATCTGGTGGGCAAGCATGTAGCAAGTCTCGTCATAGAAAGCTTTGGCGTCTGCTTCAGTGTCAAAGTACCGATGCTGCCTGCCCCAGTCCATCCAGGTATAGGCAAGCCGGTGAAACACCTGCCGGGCATCGTGTTCGGCTCCATCTTCGGGGACATGGTCCCCGGGATCCGTTGCAGCGGTCTGCCCTCCGGGAAGGGCCCATTGTTTCCAGGCATATATTTTGTCCGCAGGAACTCCGGCCTTGCGGAAGTACTTTTGGCTTATGATATCCGTGGCGATCTGACTCCAAAAGGCCGGCACGATCACGCGGGGATATTCAAAGATCACCTTTTGATCAGGATTGCGAATTTCACTCTTCCGTTCCTCCCAGCGGATATCCTTATAGGGTCCGTTCTGAGGATCCGTAAACAAGCGTTCAATCTTCATTATGGTTCCTTATTCATGCTACAGTATCTGTAGTGTCTTTTGATACATCATACCCCATATAAAGGGTATATACAAGAGGAGGAGTCAACCCTTGGCGTAGGGTAACCTATACGCCTCCCTTGTCCTATATAAAGCAGGATAAACGCAAGGAACAGTCCCCTGACCAGGGACAGGACCGCCCTTCGTATGAGGGGATGGTGTTGTGATTGGGTACCGCAAAGTCCTACCTGGCCGTTCCTTCCGCCATCTTACCCATTTCCATGGGTTTATCCTGCATATAAAGTAAAGGTTGTTGCCCTCGGGCATATCTTATGGTACGCTTATTCAGGCAAGGAACTCCACGAGGAGCTAGTGAAGGCTGTTCTCTTTGATCTGCGTATTTTTTCTTTGATTTCATCGAGAAGATGTTAGTAAGCGGAGGTTTTATGAACGATAGAATTTTGGTGGAATGGGACGACCGGTATTTGGTGGGTATTCCCCTGGTGGATGAGCAGCACAAAGAACTGATTACCTTGACCAATACCCTTTACCAAGGATGTCTTGAAGGGGATGCCAAGGCAAAGATCTATTTTATGCAAGCTATTCATAGCACGGTTGATTATGTAAAGTATCATTTTTCTGCAGAAGAAAAGATTCTGGAACGCATTAGTTACCCGGATATAGGAGACCATAAAAGAGAACATGAAGGGTTTATCAAACAGATCTTTGAGCAGGTTAAAAGTTTTGAAGGGGGTAGAAAATTTGTCCCCAATGATTTTGTCCGTTACTTGAAGGACTGGATACTCGCCCACATTGCCTTGAGTGATAAGAAGTATGCCGAGTATATCCACCGTCTCAAAAAACAGGGGCAGCTGCACATAGAACTGTGAACCGGCAGTCTTTCAGGGAGGAGGCATCCTTACCCTTTAACCTCAATGGTACGGCTTACAGCCTGGACCTGCTGCAGGCCCAGAGGGGCCCAAGGCCGCATATCGAGGGGTAGTTCTATGAACTCTACCCTGAATTGACTGCTCTCCCGCTGTACGGGTCATCTCACCTGCTGAGTTCCTCCTCCACAATCAAAGGAGATGCCGCTTTAGGGTGTTCGCTACTGCACCGGGGCCTGTCATGAGTTCTTCAAAGTACTGTTCTACCCGTTCTCCAAGACCTGCTTCGTACAGATTGACCCCAAAGATCCGCTGGTCCGATAAGATGGGCGCCAAAACCTTATGGAACGGTCCGGGCTGTCCCAGCTTCACCGTGGATAAAGACCGGGCCAGGGATGCATACAAGGGATCGGGACTTACGGTAAAGGTGGTACCCGTATCATCCACCCCCAAAAGATACCGGATCCACCCTGCGAGAACCAGAGGAATGAGCTTAAGATCCTGTATCTTCAGGGTCTTGCTGGCTAGATAGGCCTTGATGGTCTCCCCAAAACGGATGGGGATTTTAAGGGAAGAATCCGTGGCGATCCGCTGAGGCGTGTCGGGCATAAAGGGATTGGGAAAGCGTACCTGTAATACCTGATCAATAAACGCCTTAGGAGAGAGGATACCCGGATCCACCACTACAGGAAGCCCTTCTTTATACCCGATACCCTCTACCAGTTTTACCAGATCCGGGTTCTTCATTTCATCGCTGATCGTGGTGTACCCCAAAAGACAACCGAAAATCGCCAGGGCCGTATGCAGCGGATTAAGGCAGGTACAGACCTTCATCCGTTCCACCTTGTCCACGGTTTCCTGGTCGGTAAAAAAGACCCCGGCCTTTTCCAGTTTCTTCAAGGCAGGAGGCCCTGCAGGAAAGGTATCCTCAATGACCAGATACTGGGCCTCTTCGGCATTCACAAACGGAGCGACCCGGGTATTCTTGGAAGTCAACTGCCCTTCCATATCCGTACATCCCGCCTCAAGAAGCATGTTCTTGACCCCTTCATCAGGCCGGGGGGTTATCTTATCGATCATGGTCCAGGGGAAGGAAACCTTCGCGGGATCCCGGATATAGGCAAGAAATCCCGGATCCGCCAGGCCTGCTTCGGTCCATTGCACCGCGAAAGCCTCCACCGCCTTAAAGAGCTTATCCCCGTTATGGGAACAGTTGTCCATGCTGACCAGGGCCACCGGTAGCTTACCCGCTTTATACCGTTCATAGCAAAGGCCCGCAAGCCTCCCGATATAGCTGGCAGGGCCTGCAGGTCCCCCCAGAAAATCCGCTTGCACCTCCGGTAGGGTTTCACCGGCACGGCTAAGATCGTATCCCTTTTCGGTAATCGTAAGACTGACCATTTGTAAGGAGGGGGCACGGAAAATCTGTTTGAGCCTATCAAAATCTTCGGATTTATCCATACGGAGCGCTTCGGCGATACTCGCAATGACCCGCTTTTGGATGGTCCCATCTGCCTTAAGGGTTACGGCCATGCTCAAATTATCATAGGGCCGGTATACCAGATCGATTATCTCTCCATCGTAGCCTGCGGCCACAATGACACCGGTTTTGGCCAAACCCTTATCCAAGAGATCCTGCTGAAGGGCGGCGAGGAAGGCCCGGAATATGTTACCTGCCCCAAAGTGTACCCATTCAGGGGTCTTCTTCGTGGCCTGGATCATGGCACTTCGGTCAAAGTGCGGCAGCTCAATACCGGCCGTTTCCCAGGGGACCGGATTCTCCAATTCTTGATTGTTCAGACGCATTATAATCCTCTTGTATGAGCGAAAATTTCTATAGGTAATGATACCATAGGAATCCCATAAAACCAACCGTTACAATGACCTCATAGAACCATTTTGAGTTTGGATCCGGGCATTTTGTTTAATAAAATATACCCTTTCCCCAGGAAAGCATACCAGCCTCAACAGGGCTCTGTAAATCGCTGCATCGAAACCGATGCCGGGGATCCGCGAAATATCCTCATGCGGCACAGCGGCAGCTACCCGTTACTATGGTTTAATAAGACGCTAAAAGAGATGGTCCATTGTACAAAGCTCTAAGGGTTAGTTCCACAGACTGGGCTACATGCTGTATAACCCCTTCCCGGTACGTATATATTCTCCTGCTTAGATAGAGAGGAATTCCTCTTATCTCCCGATAGGAATGCCCGATTACCCCTAGGGTTCTGGTATCGCAGAAGGTATGATGGTTATACTGGCTATAGAGGATATACAGAACCGCCAGGACCATCAGAAAAAATCGTACTGTAAGAGGGTTCATACATACTCCTGGGTTCTGTTCCCCTGCTCTGCTCAGAAATCTTTACTACAGACCACCCGAAATCCAATACTGCGGCTCGTATAGGCAGGAATACTGCTGCCCCGATAGGTAACCTGCACCTGAGACTCCAGGCTGTCCCAGCTACCCCCCCGTTTCACCCGGGCCGCACCGGAAATCGCCCCTCGGGGGTTATCCTTATCCCGGGGGATAATGTCTCGGTACCATTCCCGGTCCCAGTACCACTCGCCAGTGAGGGTATTTACCTCATACCCTGTTTCCTGAACCCCCTGATCCTTATTCTCATACCACACCAGGCGATGATACCAGTCCCAGCACCATTCCCATACATTACCCCCCATATCATACAGTCCCAGAAGATTAGGTTTCTTTTTCCCTGCCGGATGGGTGCTTCCTTCCCCGTTTTCACTATACCAGGCTAAAGACCCCAGCTCTTCCTCCTGGTTTATCCCTGGATACCTATAATCCCAGCCTTTCTTATTAGGATTCCCACCCCGGGCCGCAAACTCCCATTCCGCTTCCGTGGGCAGCCGATACCCTGCTCCCATGCCCATCTCTGCATGATTACAAGATAAGATGTCGTTGGAATTCCGGATAACCTGTCCTTGATAGGTATATTCCGGTGGCATCCCCATCAATTCACTATAGGCATTGCACCATACCACTGCATCTCGCCAGTTAATGGAACTGACCGGCTCATATTGGGTTGCGGTAGGTTCTCCGGCGTTATCGCTGCTCCCCTCCCGCCCCTTATTGGTAAAGCTATATCCCTCATGTTGCGCCCAGATACGCACCCAATACCACAGGGCATAGGTAGTCTCGTATTGGGCAATAAGAAAAGGACTGAGCCGTACCTGCCGGCCTTGGACAAATACCCCCTCGGATCCGTAACCATCGATAATTCCTCCACAGACCGGTACCATATCCATATAGGGCACCAGTTCCTCTGCTTGATCTTCCGGGGATCGGTCTATACCCTGCACATCTCCGTTTACGATAATAGCTCCTGGTTTCATATACCCCTCTCTTATACCATATCTTTCTCTTCAGCTTCCCCGGTAATAAACAGGCAGGATTCTTCTCTCAGGTTACGGTCCTCCTCTTCGGTACAGCCTTCTCCGGATGGGTACGTGAGTATGCAAATACGAGGCTTCAAAGGAAGCTGCGTCTGATCGATAACCCGGACAATGGCGCCGGTATTCAACCGTACCAAAGAACCCCGGGGATAGATGCCCATAAAGGACACAAAGGCCTTAAGAATCTTGGGATTAAATTGGGTGCTCATCGTACCTATCAGTTGGTTCATCGCTTGATATCCGGTCATAGGAGGCCGATACGCAGGGGAACTCGTCATTGCGGCAAAAGCATTGTCCAGGGCGACGATCCGGCTTTCCAGAATAATAGCGGTTCCCGATAAGCCCTGTGGATAGCCCGTACCATTCCAATACTCATGATGCTGCAGGACAATCAAGCCAATCCGGTTATGATAACGGAGCTCTTTAAAAATCACTTTATACCCATGAATCGGATGGGCGAGAATACACCGCTGCTTGGATTTTGCCAGATCCTTGGTGGTGAGAATACTTTGGGAGATACAGAACATGCCCACATCATGAAGCAAGGAGCCTAATAAGGAGGGTATTGCAAGTAACATCTAAATCTGCGAGCTTCATTGCGCGGGCGATACCAAGGGAGAGGACTGCCGTATCCACCGCATTTTTTGCCAATCCATATTCCTGTCCGCGGGATTCGGTGATGAACTCCAGAAACTTTGGCCCATGCACATAGATTTTCTCGATAATAGTAGCGAAAGGATCGTTTGCAACGAA
>JAITRH010000132.1 GCA_031288495.1 Treponema sp.
GGCAAGCACCGCATACTCCAATGCGGTTAAAGCAAGAACCGCACAAGACTGGGAAGAGACCGTCAGGGGATCTCAAACGACCGTGGCGGTGGTGGCGGAGATCGAATCCCTCTTAGCAGCGCTTCAAGCCAGGGAAGCGGAAGACGCTCTCGCCCGAGCGAAGGAACGGCTTGACTGGGCAACCGGCATCGGCGCTAAGAGCCAATTCCCCGCGCCTTATACCAAGGCAAGCACCGCATACTCCAATACGGTTAAGGCGAAAAACGCACAAAATTGGGAAGAGACTGTCAGGGGATCTCAAACGACCGTGGCGGCGGTGGCGGAAATCGAATCCCTCTTAGCAGCGCTCCAAGCCAAGAAAGTGGAAGCCCTCACCCAAGCTAAGGAAGCAGAAGAGGCTCTCGTCCGAGCGAAGGAGCGGCTTGACTGGGCAACCGGTATCGGTGCTAAGAGCCAATTCCCCACCCCTTATACTAAGGCAAGCACCGCGTACTCCAACGCGGTTAAAGCAAAGAATGTACAGAATTGGGAAGAGACCGTCAGGGGATCCCAAACGACCGTGGCGGCGGTGGCGGAGATCGAATCCCTCTTAGCAGCGCTTCAAGCCAAGAAAGCGGAAGACGCCCTCACCCAAGCTAAGAAAGCGGAAGAGGCCCTTGCGAAAGCGAAGGAACGGCTTGACTGGGCAACCGGTATCGGCGCTAAGAGCCAATTCCCCGCCCCTTATACCAGGGCAAGCACCGCATACTCCAATGCGGTTAAAGCAAAAAGTACACAGAATTGGGAAGAGACCGTCAGGGGATCCCAAACGACCGTAGCAGCGGTGGTGGAGATCGAATCCCTCTTAGCAGCGCTCCAAGCCCAAAAAGCGGAAGACGCCCTCACCCGAGCGAAGGAACGGCTTGACTGGGCAACCGGTATCGGCGCTAAGAACCAATTCCCTGCCCCTTATACTAAGGCAAGCACCGCATACTCCAATGCGGTTAAAGCAAAAAGTGCCCAGAGCTGGGAAGATACCCTGAGTAAGGCTCAAACGACTGTGGATGTGGTGGCAGAAATCGAATCCCTCTTAACAGCGCTCCAAGCCGGGGAAGCGGAAGAGGCCCTGGCGAGAGCGAAGGAGCGGCTTGACTGGGCAACCGGCATCGGTGCTAAGAGCCAATTCCCTGCCCCTTATACCAGGGCAAGCACCGCATACTCCAATGCGGTTAAGGCAAAGAATGCCCAGAATTGGGAAGAGACCGTCAGGGGATCCCAGACGACCGTAACGGCTGTGGCGGAAATCGAATCCTTCTTAGCAGCGCTCCAAGTCAGGGAAGCGGAAGACGCCCTCACCCAAGCTAAGGAAGCGGAAGATGCTCTCGTCCGAGCGAAGGAACGGCTTGACTGGGCAACCGGCATCGGCGCTAAGAGCCAATTCCCCGCCCCTTATACTAAGGCAAGCACCGCATACTCCAATGCGGTTAAAGCAAAGAATGTGCAGAACTGGGAAGAGACCGTCAGGGGATCCCAAACGACCGTGGCGGCGGTGGCGGAAATCGAATCCCTCTTAGCAGCGCTCCAAGCCAGGGAAGCGGAAAACCTTCGTAATGCAGGGGAAGCAAATATAAGGTTCATCCCACCTACAGAACCGCTGAATCCCCTAATCCTCATGCAAGAGTATTCGGTTAAACCCATGGGTATAGTGTCTGTGAATATGGAACATCCCTCCACCGGATCGTATATCGTAAAATCTGGGGACAGTTACCGGACTATTGCGGAGCACTTTTATGGGGATGTTCAGCTGTGGAGGATCGTATATGAAGCCAATAAAGACCGTATGCGCAATCCTGACAACCCCCACCTGATCTTCCCCGGTATGGCGCTTGATATCCCTGCTCTGTCTCCACCGGTTCCCGTAGCCGGCCCTGAATCAATAGGAGTATCGGTACAGATTAAGGAAAAAGAGCCGGAACCAGTAAGCTCAAGACCGGTAGCTATAGAATCCTTTCGGGATCCTGAACCGGCAATTCCGTATATCCTGGGAACGGTTCCGGCTGCCGAGGAGTATACCGTCAAGGCGGGGGACAGTTACTGGACTATTGCGGAGCACTTTTATGGGGATGTTCAGCTATGGAGGATCGTATATGAAGCAAATAAAGATCGTATGCGCAATCCTGACAACCCCCACCTGATCTTCCCCGGTATGATGCTTAGGATTCCCGGTATATTCAACCGATAAGCTTATAAACAGGAACCCCCTAGCTTCCGAATACCCTCTTAACATAAGAGAATCCCTGTGGAGCGTGGAGAGACCGCACTGACAAGAGCTTAAACAATGCGGTCTCCGGTTACGCGGATTTTGAAACGAAAAATCCGCGTACTATGGGATTGCCCAAGCCTTTAGGGGGATAGCTATCCACGGCCGACAGGGTAAGCAAGGTTGTCCACCGGACTCAGATCCGAGATTACCCTGGGGTTTACCGATTAAAAGCGGATTGGGAATGCAAAATCCCCTCATCCGGGCCGAAGGTTAGCGCTCAATGGGCGGACCCTTTTCCCGCGGCTTACGGTGTTGACCGTGATGGGGTAGGGCCTTGCAGATTACCTAAGGAGCAAGCCGGCCATCTCCTGCGAACTTTCAGGAAAGGCTTCCAATACCACCAGGGCAATGGCATTGTCCTTCTCGTGGGTGAGGGAAAGATGTACGCGATGGGCGCCGCACTGCTCCAGGGCCCGAAGGGCGGTACCGAAGAGTTGTATCTCCGGCCTGCCGTTGTACTGATTGACCACCAGAATATCCTTGAGCACGATACCCGAAAGCCCCCTACCCAGGGCTTTACCAAAGGCTTCCTTGGCAGCAAACCGGGCCGCTAAAGACAGGGGAGCCCCGCTTCCTCTGGAGAGGGCGGTACGCAGTTCATCAGGATGAAAATAGCGTTCCAATAAGCCGGGGATCCTCTGCCACCGTTGCAGCCGATACACATGGACCACGTCCACTCCAACACCGATAATCATCGGTTGCCGGGGTTCCTCAGCCTGACCTGTACCGTAACGGTTTGAGGATCGTTCCGTAAAAGGGTAACCTTCGGGATCGGCGGCACCACTACCGGCAGCGTATACGTTCCTGGTTCGCTTATGGCCGAACCATCCACATACAAGAATGAAGCCGGCGGACTGTACTGTTCTAGCGCCCGTTGACTCCCTTCAAGGCGAATACTGCCGGTACCTTCTTCTAGGTCTGCGATAAACCGTTCATGCAGCCGGTCTACCCGAATCGGCAGATCCGTAAAATTTTCAATGCCGATGATTTCCCGGATAAATCCATAAAATTCGGTGATCCCGTTCCCCTGGATGACCACCAGGGGATCCGGGTTCAATATACTGACCATGACGGAAAAATCTTCGTTTCGGCCATCGAGATCAATAAAATCCGTGGATAATTCCGAAATACCGCTCATAACATCCGCAGGACCCTCAAGGGCCACCTGAGAAGGCTTCAGCGTATACGAAACCAATTCGTACCCTCTTTGTAAGGGCCCCCGGGTATTGGCCTTCAAAGGGAGGTATTTACTTACTTTATGATCCAATACGAGGGATATTTCCAGGGGATCCACCTTGATTTCCAGAGGCTCAAGCCCCAGGGCAGTGCCATACGTACGGACCTGCACCGGGACCCTGTATATGCCCTTCTCTTTACCGGTAAGGTCGATATAAGGCTCGATGTCCTCTTCTAACAGGGAACGGATCCGGGCGGCATCCCCCCGGATACTGATACGGATCATCTTCGTATAAGGGCTTGCGGGAATCAGGTTTTCTGTGGTCTCTACGAGGAGAGGAACCGAAAAGAACCGTTCCTCCAGGGTATTCATCCGGTGAAACACAAAGAGCATAAGCGCGAGGGCAATGGAAAGCACCTTAGCGGGCCAGTTTTCCGCTATGCGGGCGAGTACCTTTCTGCTATCCAAGGATTCCATCCTGTTCTGAGTCTAAGGATGAAGGCATAGAGGAACCGGAGCCGGTCTTTTCAGCGTCTCCCCTTCGTACCCCATGTTCAAGTAGTTCCTTGAGGGTTCCGGTAATCTCAGCGGAAGCAAGGTCATAGTACAATTTGCCGTCAAAGGCGATAGATATAGCCCCGGTCTCTTCGGAAACCACGAGGATTACCGCGTCGGACTGCTCGGACATCCCCAGGGACGCCCGATGCCGGGTACCGAAGCTCTTCTTGATATCCTGCTGTTCGGACAGGGGAAGAAAACACCCTGCCGCGGCGATCCGGCCATTTTGGATAACCATAGCCCCGTCGTGCAGGGGCCCGTCGAATTCAAAGACCGTTACCATGAGGCTGGAAGAAATTTCCGCGTTCATCTTGGTCCCCGTATCAATGATGTTCTTGAGGTTCACCCGCCGAGGAAAAACCACCAGCATCCCCCGGCGCTTTTGGGAGAGAATTTCCGCTGCCGTAACCGCCGCTTCAAGATGACCCAACCGGGGTTTGCTGTCCGGCCGAAAGAGCTCGGTCTGGCCCAAACGCAGGATGATCTTCCGCAACTCCGGTTGAAAGACAATGGCCACCGCCACCAAAAGGCCTGGAGCCAGGATGTTGAGGACCCACTGTAAGGTCGTTAATTTGAATAAAACCGCAAGACCATAGACGAGGCCCAAAAAACCCGCTCCCTGGACCATCTGCATGACCTGGGTTTTGACCAAAAGATCGTAGGCTTTATAGAGCAGAAACGAGAGGATTACCACATCCAAGACCGGACGAATGGTATCATAAACCGCGGTAAACCGTTGAAGCCATTCCAAAGTATACCCTTTATACATACAGAATCGGACCTGCCTCCCTATATCCAAGACCCTGTACATCTATGAATTTGCACGGAAGCCCCTATGCTTAGCTATAGCATAGAGGAGATAGGGGATTTCTGCAAGCCAGCCCAGGCCGCCGTACGGTTTCTCCATGAAAGAGGGTATGGGCCAAAATAAAAATCCAGCCCCCCGTATCATTAAGGCCGCTGCATGGAAGGCGTCCCCTCGTTACGCCTTGCCCTTTTTTCCAAGCTCCTTGGGCATTCCAAAACTATAGGGTGCGGCTTTCAGGCCAAACGCCGCGGATGGTAAGCCGGAATCCGTGGATTATAAGCCGGAATCCATGGATTATAAGTCAGAGTCCATGGATTATAAGTCGGAATCCACGGATTATAAGTCAGAATCCACGGATTATAAGTCAGAATCCACGGATTCCAAGTCAGAGTCCATGGATTATAAGTCAGAATCCATGGATTATAAGTCAGAATCCATGGATTATAAGTCAGAATCCACGGATTCCAAGTCAGAGTCCATGGATTTTAAGTCGGAATCCGTGGATTATAAGTCGGAATCCATGGATTCCAAGTCAGAGTCCATGGATTTTAAGTCAGAATCCATGGATTATAAGTCAGAATCCACGGATTCCAAGTCAGAATCCACGGATTATAAGCCGGAATCCATGGATTTCAAGTCAGAATCCACGGATTTCAACCGGAAGTCCGCTTTACTCTGGGGTACACGGAAGCCTCTTGGAGCGGAAGGGGCCTCCACCGCCGAGGATTTGTGTGCAGGGGAGGTACCATCGCCTTTACGAGGTGTATAGGCCCTTGATTGCGCGGTTACAGGCAGCCAAAAAATAGTATATCGGATAGAGGGGGA
This sequence comes from Treponema sp., assembly GCA_031288495.1. GTDB lineage: Bacteria > Spirochaetota > Spirochaetia > Treponematales > Breznakiellaceae > JAIRLU01. The sequence goes on from JAITRH010000132.1 coordinate 5,671, forward strand.
TTACCCCATACCGGCCAATGCCAGAGATCCATCGGCGGCCCTGGGGTATCCGGCTCTTGGCGGCCGCAAGCCAAGGCCGCCCCATCAAGGCCGATACCATACGGCGGGCCTGCGCTTGAGGAAGCAAGCCCGGCAACGAAGCCGCCTCGCCGGGGTCCTGCCCGCAAGGGGTAGGGTTCGCCGGAACCACCGGTACCGCAGGTTCCGGGAATTGCTTTGGCTGCCCCGGGGTTCGCCTCCCTCACCGGTACGGTGAGGGCCTGTATCCTTCCTCGTATAACCGAAACAGCGCCGTAATCCCCGCCGCCGCACCGCGATTATTAAAAAATTTGACAAGTCTCAGAATGAGGGGGATACTGAATTGTCCTGTTACCTGAGCCTTTTTCAAAATCGCACCTTTTGAGAAAGGCTTACATACCGGGTATGGTCTGTTTTTTATCGCTTCATCGTATGGTCTGCCGGTAAAGCAGGCGGTAAAGGGGGCAACCGAAGACGGCATCGCGGGATGCTCAGAAATGGAGGTCATTGTGAAGATTATTGTACCTATTAAACAGGTACCGGAAAGCAGTAACGTAAAAATGGACCCTGAAACCGGGACCGTTATCCGCAAGGGGATTGAAACCGTGGTAAATCCGCTGGATTTATACGCCCTCGAAGCGGCGTTGCGCTTAAAGGAGCAGTACGGCGGAACCGTAACTGCCGTGTCTATGGGACCGCCCCAGGCCATAAAGGCCCTCAAAGAAGCGGCCGCCATGGGCTGTGATGAGGGGGCCCTTATTTCAGACCGGAAGTTCGGCGGTTCCGATACCCATGCCACCTCGTATACCCTGTCCCAGGCCATCCGCAGCATGGGAGGGTATGATCTCATCATTACCGGGGAACGGGCCACCGACGGAGATACCGCGCAAGTGGGGCCGGGGATTGCCGCATGGCTTGATATTCCCCTGGCCACCTATGTGTCCGCGATTGAAGCCGTGGAAAACGGGCGGATCCATCTGGAGCGGCTGGTGGAGGAGGGCTACCAATTGCTCTCCGTTCCCCTGCCCTGCCTCATCAGCGTGGTAAAGGCCATAGCCACCCCCCGCTTGCCTACCCTCAAAGGCAAGATCCGTTCCAAGGATCTGCAGATTCCGGTTTTGAACGCTGAAACCATGCAGGTTAATCCTGCATACCTAGGGCTGGCAGGGTCTCCCACCAAGGTGGTCAAGATCGCGACCCCCAGGGTTACCCGGGGCGGGAAGACCCTCAGCATCCAGGATGCTATTTCCCTTAAAGCCGCTGTGGGGGAACTGGTGGCGCTGCTCGAAAAGAAAGGAGTCCTTTCATGACAGACCAGACACAAGAGACCCAGGGCGTATGGACCCTGGCGGAACACTTTGAAGGCACCCTCAAGGGGGTTTCCTTTGAGCTGCTCGCTCGGGGACGGAAGCTGGCGGATAAACTGGGAACTCCCCTGGTTTCGGTACTTATCGGTGATGCCGTGGGAGAGGATGCCCTTATGACCCTCATCCATCAGGGGGCCGATGCGGTGTATACGGTACAGGACGAAAGGTTCCGCTACTTTGTATGCGAATCCTATGCCTTTGTGTTGTCCCGGCTCATTGAGGAATACCGGCCCGCCATCCTCTTAGCGGCGGCTACTTCTACGGGCCGAACCCTTATGCCCTATGTAGCGATCAAGGGCCATACGGGGCTTACCGCGGACTGTACGGAACTGGATATTGAAGAAGCCACGGGTAATCTTCTGCAAACCCGGCCTGCCATTGGGGGCAACATTATGGCCACCATTAAAACCCCCAATCACCGGCCTCAGATGGCCACGGTTAGACCTAAATCTTCCCGGCCCCTGGCTACGGATCCGAACCGGACCGGGGAAATCAAGCGTATCCCCGTGCCTTCTCTGCCCCCTCAGGGTACCCTTGTCAAGGGTTACCGCCGGGATGAAGCAGGTTCCTTAGGACTTGAAGAGGCGGATCTGGTGATAGCCGGCGGACGGGGCCTTAAAAAAGGGGAGAATTTCACCTTGATCCGGGATTTGGCCCGCCGTTTAGGTGCCGCAGTCGGGGCAAGCCGGGATGCGGTGGATCGCGGGTGGATCTCCTATCCCCATCAGGTGGGCTTGAGCGGGAAAACCATCTCCCCTAAGGTGTATATCGGCATCGGCATATCCGGGGCAATTCAGCACCTGGCGGGGATTAAAACCAGTGAAACCATTGTGGCCATTAATGCCGATCCAGACGCAACGTTGCACAAAATTGCGGACCTGGGGATTGTGGGGGATGCGTTTCAGGTGATTCCTGAGCTGCACAAACAGCTTGATGCGAGAAAGGGGAAGACCAATGGTACCTACGTATAAGTATAATCCGGTTACGCCGGAACTGGTTGCTATGCTGAGGGATATTGCCGGTAAGGGTAATGTGTATACCGATGCGGAAAAGCTCGAAACCTATTCCCACGATGAAACCGATGCGGCCGTATACGGTCATAGCCCGGAGGTGGTGGTCCTGCCCCAGAGCGCGGAACAGGTCGCCCAGGTGGTTAAGCTCGCGAACAAGGCAAAAATACCCATTACCCCTCGGGGCGCAGGTTCCGGCCTTTCGGGAGGGGCCATTCCCGAATATGGCGGCATCGTGATCTCCCTGGAAAAGATGAACCGCCTCCTTGAACTGGACAGGGCCAATATGGTGGCAGTGGTTGAAGCGGGGATGGTAACCAACGACCTGGCCAATGCGGTACAGGCGGAAGGGCTTTTCTTTGCAGGATACCCCATGAGCCTGCAAACCTGCGTCATCGGTGGCAACATTGCGGAAAACGCGGGAGGGGGCAAGGCGGTCAAGTACGGTGTTACCGGCCGCTATATCATCGGCCTCGAGCTGGTAACTCCTCAGGGGGACATCGTCCAGCTCGGGGGAAAACTGGTTAAGGATGTAACCGGGTATGACCTCAAATCGCTGGTCATTGGTTCCGAAGGAACCCTGGGGATCGTTACCAAGGCCGTTGTTAAACTCATCGGCTATCCCTCAAGTAAAGGGGATCTCCTGGTCTTGTTCAAAACCCCCAAGGAAGCCATTGATCTCGTGCCGGTGATCCTTTCCAAGGGACTCACCCCGACCAGCATCGAGTTCATGGATCAGCTTTCGATCATCACGAGCTGTAAGTACCTCAACGAGAGCCTTCCCTACGAGAACGCCGGGGCCATGCTTCTCATTGAACTGGACGGCAACAACGCCGGGCAGATCGAGATGGACCTGATTGACATCGGGAAACTCTGCGAGGCCAAGGGCGCCATAGAGGTGTATGTGGCGGAAGACCGGAACAACATCGAACGGATTTGGAATGTGCGCCGGAACATTGCCGAGGCATTTAAGGTCTCAAGCCCCGTCCAGAGTCTCGAGGACATTGTGGTTCCCTGTTCCCGGATCCCCGAAATGATCCCCGAGCTTGAGCGGATGGGGAAGAAATACCAGGTCCAGATCCCCTGCTACGGCCACGCCGGCGACGGCAATCTTCATGCAACCCTGGTGAAGGACCCGGAAATGCCCATGGATCTCTGGAAGAAGAACGAAGACCTCTGTCTGAGAGAACTCTACCAGGTGACGGGCAAATTCGGGGGGAAAATCAGCGGGGAGCACGGGATCGGGATAAAACGCCGGGAATACCTCAAGGACTTGATTGATCCGGTGGAGTTGGAGCTCATGCGGTCAATCAAAACAGCCTGGGATCCGAATAACATCATGAACCCGGGCAAGATCTTTTTATAGGGCCCCGAGGGACTTTGCCCCAAGGGGGAAATATCGATAAGCGCTGCCCTTATGAAAAGGGCGGCATATGCAATGAATGAAGGAGCTTATCCTATGCCGGTAGTTACTTTTCCCTATGGGAAAGAAACCTGGACGTATACTATTCCCGACAATCGCTTTAAGGCCGAACTTGTTTCCCGGATGCATCACTATAAAGCGCCCACATCCCAGGAGGACCTGGTCCAGGGGGCGCTGGAAAATCCCATCGGAACCCCCAAGCTCAGCGTCATGGCCGAGGGGAAACAGCGGGTGGTGATCATCGCAAGCGATCATACCCGGCCGGTACCCAGCAAGGTGATTATCCCCCCGATGCTTAGGGAAATCAGAAAGGGAAATCCCCGGGCGGAGGTCTCCATCCTCATCTCCACGGGTTGCCACCGGGAAACCACCAAAGAGGAACTGGTCAACAAATTCGGCGCCGGTATTATGGAAAAGGAACGGATCCTGATCCACGACTGCGATTCCCCGGAGGTGGTAAACCTGGGGAAACTTCCCTCCGGAGGGGAGCTTATCATCAACAAGGCCGCCGTCGAGGCGGACCTGCTGGTGGCCGAGGGCTTCATCGAACCCCACTTTTTCGCCGGGTATTCCGGGGGGAGGAAGAGCGTCCTCCCGGGGATCGTAAGCCGGGAGACGGTACTGTACAACCACAACGCGGAGTTCATCGCCAGTCCCTATGCCCGGGCGGGCATTGTTGAGGGCAATCCGATTCACATCGACATGCTCTACGCCGCCCGGACCGCCCGGCTGGCCTTTGTCTGCAACGTGGTGATCAATTCCCAGAAGGAGGTGATCTACGCCGTGTCCGGGGATGTGGACCTGGCCCACCGGACCGGACGGGACTTTCTTGCCGGTATGTGTCAGGTGGAGGCGGTCCCCGCGGATATCGCCATTACCACCAACGGCGGCTATCCCCTGGACCAGAACATTTACCAGGCGGTCAAGGGGATGACCGCGGCGGAGGCCACCGTTAAAAAAGACGGGGTCATCATCATGCTGGCCAAATCCAATGACGGCCACGGAGGGGCGGAATTCTACAAAACCTTTGTGGAAGAGAAGAACCTGGCGCGGATGACCGAAACCTTTTTAAAAACACCGAAAAACAAAACCCGGGTGGATCAATGGGAATCTCAAATCTTAGCCCGGGTCTTGCAGCATGCCCGGGTGATCTATGTATCCGACGCCCCCGACGAGATGATCAGGGAATTCCAGATGACCCCTGCCCATTCCCTGGAAGAGGCGGTGAAAAAGGCGGAGGACCTGCTCAAAAATCCCCAGGCGACGATTACCGCGATCCCCGACGGCATTGCGGTTATGGTGAAAGCGGCTTCGGCCCCAGCCGGGGCGAAAGCCTAATAGGAGGAAAGATATGTCTATAGCGATTCTTGCGCTGATTGCGCTTATTCCCATTTTAGTAGCTTTAGTACTGATGGTAGGACTGCGGATGGGCGCCATGCAAGCCATGCCCATCGCGTGGCTTACCTGCGTGATTCTGGCGGTGCTGGCGTGGAAGCTTCCCGTACCCTATGTCCTCGCCCTCAGTCTCCAAGGGATCAGCAGCGCCGTGAGCGTCCTGATCATCGTTTTCGGCGCCCTGCTCATTCTCTATACCCTGCAAGCATCCGGGGGCATGGAAACCATCCAGTACGGGATGCGGAGCATCAGCAAGGACATGCGGGTCCAGGCCATCATCATCGGCTACATGTTCAGCGCCTTCATCGAAGGGGCCGCGGGCTTCGGGACTCCGGCAGCCCTGGCCGCGCCCCTGCTGCTCTCCCTGGGCTTCCCGCCCATGGCCGCGGCGGTCCTGTGCCTTGCCTTCAACTCCTTCCCCGTCACCTTCGGCGCGGTGGGGACCCCCATCATCAGCGGTTTCGGCACCTCCCTGTCGTCGGTCATCGCCGCCTCGGTGGAGGCGGGGGCCATCGAGTCCCAGGGGCAGTTCCTCAAGTCCATCGGCCAAACCGTCACCCTGATGCACGCCCCCATGGCGGTGATCATCCCCATCTTTATGCTGGGCTTTATCACCCGGTTTTTTGGACCCACCCGTTCATGGAAAGAGGGCTTTGCCGCGTGGAAGTTCTGCCTCTTCGCGGCAGTCTCCTTCATCGTCCCCTACCTCATCGTAGCCTGGGCTATCGGGCCGGAAGTCCCCTCCCTGGTGGGGGCCCTCGTGGGCCTCGGGATCGTGACCTTCGGGGCAAAGCGGGGCTTCTGCCTGCCCAAGGACGTGTGGACCTTCGGGGAGGTCTCCAAGTGGGACAAGAGCTGGACCGGGGAAATCGCCTATGACGAAAAAGGGGAACTGAGGCCCCAGATGAGCCAGATCAGGGCCTGGATGCCCTACGTCCTCATCGGGCTCATCCTGGTCATCACCCGGGTGGACGTACTGCCCCTGAAGGCCTGGATGAACAAAGAAGCGGTCCTCAACTTTACGAATATCCTGGGGTATAATGGGGTAAACGATAACAGCATTAAGTTCCTCTATCTGCCGGGGACCGTTCCCTTCATCCTCATCGCTATCGTGACCATCTGGATGCACAAGATCCCCAAGGAGAAGGTCTCCAGGACCTGGCTGGAAACCCTGGCAAAGATGAAGGCCCCCACCATATCCCTCTGCGCCTCGGTGGCATTGGTAAAGATATTCCAGGGCTCGGGGACCGGGATCTACAGCCTCAACGCGACCCTGGCGGAGCAGCTCGCCGCCGCAGGAGCCGCCGCGGACCTCTTCTCCATGCCCCGGGCGATGGCCGAAGCCATGGCGGTCCTCGCGGGTTCGGTGTGGCCGATCTTCGCCGCCTACGTGGGGGGCCTCGGGGCCTTCATCACCGGTTCCAATACCGTGTCGGATATGCTCTTCGGGCTTTTCCAGTGGGACATCTCCGTGCAGCTTGGCCTTCCCCGGACCGTGATCCTCGCGGCCCAGGCCGCAGGCGGGGCTATGGGCAACATGATCTGCGTCCACAACGTCGTGGCGGTATGCACCGTGGTGGGCCTCTTAAACCGGGAAGGGGATATTATTAAAAAGACCTTCTGGCCGTTTTTGCTCTATGGCGTGGTGGTGGCTATCATAGCCTACTTCTTGTTAGGTACCGGGTATTCGGCGTTTTAGGGCGTATATAC
>JAITRH010000246.1 GCA_031288495.1 Treponema sp.
GATCGTTCGATCTTCCGGCCTTTAAGAAGCGCCGCGGCTTCCCACAGGTCCTCTATGCGTCCGTTGGTACAGGAGCCGATGTAAACCTGCCCCTCAAGTTCCCTGATGGATTTGACCTGATCCGGCTTGTACCCCAGGGTGGCCAAAGGCTCAAGGCCGGCGCAGATTCGGCGTGTTTCTTTTTGCTCATGGATAGCCTTCGGCTATCTTACCCTTCCGGGGCTATGATTAGGTACTGCCGGTAGAGGGGTAACGGCGTAGCTCTTTCAGGGTCATCTCAAAGAGTGTGAGCAGGGGGTCGATTTCTATACGTACCCGTTTCAAAAAGGAAAGGTCCTTTCCTGAAGGACGGCGGCCCTCTGCTCCGGCACATTCAGGAAAATGCGCCCAAAGGTAATCGCCCTCGTCGAGCAGGGCTTCGAGGGTTTCAGGATCCTGGGATCCGTTTCCCGTGAGTATATCCCGAAGCCGCATCAGGGCATCTCGTTCCCGGCAGATAAAGGCCGCTACTGCCGCGGTTATGGCGGCCCCCGTATACCAGGGTTTAGGAATTGTGCCGGCTACGCCGGGGACGCCTTTCCCCAACACCTTAAGGGCCCCTTCCAAGGATAGGCTTCGTAGTCCTAAAGGCAGGCCAAGCCCGGTAATATCCTGGATCCGGGAGTCTTGGGCAAATTCCTGTTCAAAGAGGTCCCGATAGGTTTTCATTCCAGGATCGCTCCGCTGGGATAGCCCTGCTTTTGAACGGACCCCCCCCGTACCGGGCCGAAACGCCGCATCGGCCATGAGGATGCTCCTCAAACGGGTTTGCCGGTACAATCCTTCCCGGTGCCCCGGGGTGGATCGGGCATGAAATCTATCCAGGGTAAAAGCAAAATCCAGGCCCCCGATGATGATAGGCCCGGTGGAAAGACGCCGGGCTAGGGCTACTGCGGTAAGGCCCACCGAACCCAGGGGCGGGAAGGTTTCCGGGAGCAGCCCTGCCGATGCAAGCCGCTTGAACAGGCGAAGCCTGGTCCACGGAGTGGCAAAGAGCCACGGGTGGCCGCCAAGGACTTCCCGGGTGGCAGGAAGCGCGGAAAGATCCATAGCCAGAGGAATTTCCCAGGAACCCATGCCGATGAAGTCCCGGAGGTTCCAATGCTGACTTTCCAGGGCAACCACGAGATCCGGTTTGATGTTCCAGTCTTTTAAGGATTGCAAACAGGTATCCACCCCGATTATCTTGAAGGGTCGAGAACCTTCAGAGAGGGCCGCGCCCCAAAAGCGGTGCAGCCCCTCCAATACCCCATCCAGGGAAGGACCTGCCCCTAACACCAACACCGGGGAAGCCCCCAGGGTACCGACCCGGAGAGCAGGGGCGTGGGGAATGAGGGCCAGGTTGCGGATGGCATTCCGAACATACCGCCGGCCCATCTTCATGAGGGTCATGGCGTTACCCCAGTCAAGGGCCGTATCCCGGCGCAGCGCCTCTGCGAGGGTTGCATACCGATCCCCGTATAGTTGCCAGCCTCCAGACAAACGAAGGATTTCTATGCGCCGGAACCGGCGGCTCCCCCAGGTGTTTTTGACCCACCCGCAGAGCCTTGCCGGATCGCCGGAACCGCTGACCAGAGCCAAGGCGGGATTTTTTTTCAGTACCTCTCCCAGGGCTTTGCTGGATAAGGGGAGGAGCTTTTCATCAAGCTCCACGCAGAGGATTGCCGAATCAGGGCCTATATGGCTCAACAGCCACTCAATACCGTAGCCGTACAAGGGGGAAGGGCAAAAGTAGAGGATCCCTGCTCCCAAAGGAGCTGCCCTGGCAAGCCGTTCCCCCTGGGCAATGGGGTCTATAAGAGAGAGGAGGGTCTTACCTTTATAAGCAACGGAAAATCCCCGGCGAGCTTTACACTGCCGAGGCGGTTCATCGGGCATGGGGGTCTCAATCTAAGGGCTGGATATACTTAAGATAGATGTCAAAGAAGCGATCCTCCAGTTTTTTGTTAGAGAGAAAATAGTCCCGCAGGTTCTGATTAATAAAGGAACTCATCCAATAGGAGGCATAGGCGGTTTCTATATACTCCCCGTTGGTTTCATCTTCAGCGATCTCTTCTGAGGGGTAGAGAACGACTACGGTATTGCCGAGTACCAGGGGCTGAGAAGGGGTGTTTAAAGGGGTAGAGAAGGCGGTCTGCCAAAAAAGTTCATTTGATCCGGCTCCGCTCAGTTCAGGGACGGAGAAAGAAGAAAGGCCCGTAAAGATCGGCACCTCTCCATAATTGAGAGGCAGGGGCCCAAAGGTGCGTTCCAAAAGCCCTTTTTGGATGAGGGCATCAGGAAAACTACTCTCCCTAACCGCGGCTCTAAAGGATTCCGCCTCGGTAATAAAGTAGTCCTCCACCCGGCCCCGTTCATACTCCATGATATAAGTACGGATTTTGTCCAATAACGCCGCGTCCCCGGTATCCGCAGGATACGAGGCCTCTTCGGCCCTGAAAAAGGCCCAGCCTCTGGAAACCTTCACGAGGGGGCTTAGGTCTCCCTTGGCCAGGTGGATAAGGGATTCCCGGGCCTGTTCGTCCGGCACCTCTGGGGTAAGCTCATAGGCCATTTTAATCCCCATATCTCCACTTCGTTCAGCATAGGTATCCTGGGAATAGGTCTGGGCAGCCTCCTCAAAAGTACTGGTGCCGTCGCTAATCGTACTGCGGATCTGCTGAGCTTCCCGCTCGCTGGAGGTGATGGTAATACAGGAGAGATGGATAACCCGGAAAAGGGCATCCTGAGCCGCGGCATAGGCGATGAGTTCCGTATCAGGATAAGCCCGTAAAGGAAGGACCGCCATAGAAAAACTCCGCTTGGGAGACGCCATAGCCCGGATAAAGGCCTTTTCCTGGGAGGAGATTCGGAGTTCCTCTATATCCTGCTGGTAATAGGTTTTGGTGATGCTGTCTTGCACCTGCCGCCATAGGGCCATCCGGGAGGTGGTATCCAGGGCACGGTATTTGGAGGTGGAAAACCGGCCGTTTTCCTGGAATTGGGGGAGCTGGGCCACTTCCCGGTCCACTACCTCAGGAGGGACCTTATACCCTGTCTGGTTCATCTCATCCAGTATCGCGGTATGGATGACCGTTTCCTCAAAAGCCTCCCGCCAAATCTGGTAATTGGTAATTTGATAATTAGTATCCCTCATCGAAGACTGCCGGTATCGGGCTATCATCTCCCGGATCTGGGAGAAGTAATTCCCCGGTACATAGGTCAGGGGAATCTTATTATAGGAACCAAAGCTGAGATCCACCGAAGCCCCGGCACTTGGTACGATAGCAGGAACAAACACAAAGGCCACAATAACGATAACCAACACGATGATGGTTCCGATAAAAAGGAAGGGATGGGTCTTAAAGCGGCGCATGAGGTCGGCTACCGCAGAATCATCTGAAGGTCTGAGCGTTTTTTTGTCTTTTGAAGCCATGAAGTTTCATACCTCTACAAATAATGGACTTGATACAGAGCCTTTTTCACCATTCGGTTTTCTCACGATCCGGCTTTTTGAAAAATCCGCTCCATACCTAAGAATGTAATCACCATACCTTATCACCGGGAAATCGTCAATGCGCCTACCGGTGAAACCACACCAAGGCAAGGGGACGGCAAAGCCCCGGGTCTTGTGTATCCCTATACCAGCATCCGCCGCTGGATATTTGACATCCTGAATAGGATTCTGAACCGCAGCGCTTGCTTTCACCGGTAGGTTCCAGGGTGAGTTCGCCGAACCTTAGTTCGCAACCAGCGGGCCGTCGTATCCCCCTCAATAGAGAACCTGTGGAGGGATCAGTCCTCCCAAACCCTCTATAGGCGCTTCATGATCCGGCCGCCCTAATTCAGCATCGCTTTTCCGCAGGTACAGGGGGCCTGAAAAAACTTCGCTTCTCACCGGGAGTTCTTTTATAAGCTCCCCGTTCCTTGCTTGGAGCCTTCTTTGGGCAAGTTCCACCAGTTCCTTGCCCCAGCCCTTGTTGCCCCGGGGATCCAGCCGGATCTGGTCCTGCATGTCAGGGACGGTGGAGAGTAATGCCTGTAATACCGGTAATACCCGCTCTCCATCAGGGCCGGTAAGGAGGATCTCCCTTATCCCGGAGGCATTGGGGGAGGTGTTTTTGCTATCCTGGAGGATAAGCTCCGCGATTCGGGCAGGAGCCACGTTCAGGTACTCGGTGATCCGTTGTTCCTTTCGATAAAAGGCGGTAAAATAACCCTGTTTTTTCGCATCTATCACCGGAATGACCATACCGGGCCATAGGGAACAAGCAATAGCCATACAGTCTAGGGTAGGGACCGTAAGCAGCGGTATCTTCAGGGCCAGGGCCATCCCCTTGGCTGCGGCAAAACCAATACGAAGGCCGGTAAACGAACCAGGACCTTTCATGCAAACCACCAGATCCACAGCACCCGGTTTGATTCCTGCGGTTTTGACGAGCCGGTCGCTTACCTCCATGAGCAGTTCCCCATGCCGCTGACCTGCATTGATTTCAAAATACCACTCTTCCTTTTGGGCAGTAAAAGCTCCCGAAACGAGGGCAACCGATAGAATAGAGGTAGCCGTATCCAAAGCGATGATAGTCACTGAGGCATATTCCTTAGGGTAATCAGGCGTTGATTTTGTTCTTGCAGGGTAATCTCCACGATGAGGGCATCTTTTGGTATGGATTGAGGGATCCGTTCGCTCCATTCAATCACCGAAACCCCTGATCCATAGAGCAGCTCTTCCGCGCCGAGGCTGCTGAAATCCTCATCCCCTTCAAGGCGATAGGCATCTATATGGTAAAAGGGAAGGTTCCCTTGATATTCGGCAATTATCGTATAGGTAGGACTGGTAACTTCTTCCCGTACTCCAAGCCCTCGGGCAATACCCTTGGTAAAATACGTCTTCCCGACTCCTAAACCTCCTCGGAGGGCAACCACACTGCCCGGACGCAGCCGGAGGGCAAGCCGTTCTCCTGCCGCAATGGTTTCTTCGGGAGAAGCGGTAGTAATATTACAGAGGCAATTCTCCATGACTATCAAGCTTATCAATATGTTGTTTTAATTCCCTAATGAGGGGAACGAGAGGATAATCAACCGGCGCCGCAATAGTAACTAAAATGTCCTTTTGGCCCGTAGGTTTGATTTCAATAGAAAAATCAATAGACCGCTCTATTAGTTTATTCATTACCTGTAAAACCGCAATACCTGAAAAAAACATACGGTAATATATAGGAACATCTTTTCTGATAATGTCTTTAATTTCAAGTACTTTCATGGAGTTATTTTACTGTTTTCATACCTTTAGGTCAATTCGTCTTTGACCGTGGTGTACAGTTTCAACAAGCGGGGAGAAAGCTCATATTCCGCTAAATCGCCTATCAAGACGACATCCTGGGCAGTGTAGGCGGCTAAGAGCTCTTTGAGGGTAGCGCTGAATTCACCAATAAACTCATAAAACGGAAGCGTATCTATGGATAGGGTCTCTAAGGCAAGCCCCTGTACCTTCAAGAGCTTTAAAAGCCGAAACAACTTCTCCGCGGTATGGGAAAAGAGGCGTACCGTTTCTGCAGCCCTGCGGTCTTTGCCGGTTTGAATATCCAGGGGGAGATCCTCAAGCCGGGCTGCAATGCCTGAAATCAAGGTACTGGCATGGTGGAATTCCGTTCTGGGATCTACCAATTCCCGAATCCGTTCATCCAAAAGGGTATACATCTCTGGAAGAAGCATTTCCCCGGAAAAAGCTTTCTGAAGTAATGCATAGATATCGGGAATTTGTTCGGATAAAAAGTGAGCCGCCGGGCTTGCTTCCCATTCATTCTGGATACCGTGCCGATCTTCAAAGGAACGGTTTTCATAAGCCCTAAGAAGCTCTTGGCTATGGCACAAGGCTTCAAGGGCAAGCTGGGGCACCGTGCTGATGGTAATATCAAGGCGCTCTATGTCTTTTAGATCCTGTACAAAGACTTCTGCAAGGAATTCACCGGTAATGATGGAGCCGTTTATACGTAAACCACTGATGCGGTTTTCGGATCCTCCAAGCCACGTTTCAATACCCGCTAAAACATCTCCGAGGGTCTTTTCCGATTCCAGGGTAATGCCTGCGGGCTGCTCGTTAATGAATATATCCATTACTTACTGTTACCCTGCTGACTAAACTGATCCAGGGATGATGACATCCGTTCCATGCGATTATAGGCTCCTTCCATTTGGCCGTATTGGTTTTTGAGACTCGCTTCTTTGAGGGCAAGCTGCCGCTCTAAAGTCTCTACCCGCCGCTGTTCCTGATTTATCTGGGAATCTATAGTTCCGCTTTTGAGGGCGATGATGCCTCCGATTTCCACGAATGGTTTAGCCAGGGTTTCAAGGGTATAGGCAAGCCCTGCATCCACAATGAAATCCTCATTGGTATCGGAACCAAAGAGCTGGGCAATGGCAGGTAAATTAGTTTGTAATGCCTCATCCAAGACCTTCTCATTGATTTCCAGGTATCCCCGCAGCCGTGCAGGATCATACCCACTGCTTCCCCCTCGCCGGATATCCGTACCGATCCCGATCTGGGCTAATAAGGCAAGATCCCGGTTTGCTAACGTAGGATAGGTTGCTGCCGCAGCCCTTTGAAGACTGGCTTTAAACTGAGTCAAGATAGAATCCCCGCTAAAAACCCCTAAGCGTTTGCGCAGATCCGCTTGTTCCTCCTCTGAGAGGTAGGAAAGCTCTTGAATAACCCGCTCGTCATTGCGGGTGAGCACATTAAGATCCGCCATAAGGCGATTATAGTTTCCTACCAAAGCTATGATGGCGTCTTTGACCGCTGCCCGGTCAGGTTCGACCTTCAGTTGGATAGGTTTATCCGATGGGTTTCTGGCGGTGATGGTAAGCCCGGGGATAAGATCATCGATCTTATTGGTAGGACGGGTAATCTCGATCCCTTCCATGGTAATCACCGCATCTTGGGCCAAAGACACCGGATTACGGGGTTTACTCCCTCCTTCCCCTTCGGAGTCTATGAACTGCAGGTTCCTAATAGAAACCTCCCGATGGGTATTTTGGTTGACAATTTCAAGGGAAACGATGGTTTTATCGATTTTATCCCCTAGTACATCGCTAAATCGGTAGTGATAGGTATTGAAATCGCTGGAATCCACAATAGGAGGCAATGCACTGTTCGTACCATCCGAATAGGTCAAATATAAAACCTGCATAGCATCTACCTGGGCTACCGGTTCTAGGGGTGTCCAAGAAGGAATAGCACCGGCAGAAGAGGTCTCATCAGAACCTTCCTCAGCAACCGCTTCAGGAGAAAACTCCGCCGGTTCCTCTGAGGAGACCCTGTTTTCAAGTACCTTTGTGGCAATTTCAAATTGCAAAACCGCAGTCTGAGCAGAAAATTGCCCTAGATTAAAGGGTATGAACGCGGTCCCTCCAGGCTCTACGGTAAGAACCTCTTCCCGCAAGGATTTGGCTACCCCCTCTGCTGATTCCAACATACCGGAACGTAAGCCCAAGGTTTCAGCGGTTTCTGAAAAGATCAGGGAATTCTCTGCGCCGGTTATCCGAGATTCAATAAAAAGCGATTTTTTCCCTGGCTGGACCGCGATAAGACTCCCTCCTATCTTATCCCGTCCCCGCCGGTTTAAGATTTCGGTAAATTCCCGTACCGATCCACCCCGAAAGGAAAAGGATATGCTTTCCTGTCCGATGGAAAAAGTATAGGTTCCTTCATCCACCGTAAAAGCATCTTCTAGAGGATCCGATAAGAAACGGTCCGACTGAGCAACTTGTTTAACGGTAAAGCTCAATTCCTGGTCTACCGCTTCCCTTGTGGAAATCCCGGAAAGAACCGATGGATCTGAAGAGTTGACAATCCGCTCATTGAAAGGATTTTGAAAAGAATACAGAAACCGGGCGCTATCCCTGAGGGTACTCATACGACGACTCAGATCTTGCCAATAGGTCTTTTCAGCCTGTAAATGTTCTACCTGCTTCTCAGAACGCTCCTTGGGGATACGTTCAACCTTCATAAGACCTTCAACGAGTTTTTCTGTATCAAACCGGCTTTTTAACCCCGGTACATAAATATCGGACATACTCTCTTATAGTCTTCCCCTACAGCCTCTGCCCTGGGAACCTTGAAAACAATTAAAGTGAGGCTCTTTTCATCTAACACGGTGAAACAAGCCCTGGTATCACAAGGATCTCCCGCTCTTTTATTCCATTTAACCTTTCAAAAGAAACCCTCACTTCCAAAACAGTACCATTATCCCTCGGTATTGATTCATTACAAAAAACACACCCTTCCTTAATTCGAGCATAAAACCTCGGCAATGCTTCAAAAGGCCACCTTTATTTATCGGTCCTCAAATCTAGTGCCTTGACAGCAATTTCATGGTACAGGCAAGTCCTATCTCCTCAATAGGTGATATCTAGAACCTACCTTGCCTCCCGCTTCCCTTACTGTATGAATAACAAAGTTTAGATTGTTCGATTATGCTATTTTTCCTCTCTTGCCCACGGAACCGGCCCTCAAAATGTATACGCCTCGTATCCCTTTCGAGAGAGCAGGGCACGCTAAACGCATTCCTCCCTATACTACCATAGGGACCTCTTGATAATTAAAATATACTATAAAACCTATGCTTATGAAAAGATTTAAGAAAAAAGAAAAAGACAGGGAAAGGCGCGATATTCCCTGTCTTGGATTTCAAAAGGCGACGTCCAGGTGCCTCTCAACCATATCCAATTTTAAAAACTGAAAACCCCATTAACCAAGAAGTTGCAACACCGACTGGGTCCGCGTATTAGCCTGAGCCAACATGGCATTCCCCGCTTGGGACAGGATCTGATTTTTGGTATAACTAACCATTTCCGATGCCATATTCGTATCCCGAACCTGCGATTCTGAAGCCTGAAAATTTTCCGCTGCAATTGCCAAACCCTTAGCTGCCTCTTCAAAGCGGTTTTGATAAGCCCCAAGGTCAGCTCGCTGCTTAGAAAGTTGCCTTAAAGCATTATCCAGCGTTCCGATTCCCCCATTTGCCTTTTCAGCGTCGGTTATATCAAGACCCTCTATACCCAAAGCACTAGCAGTCATGGCCTCAATATAGACCCGTTCATTCTGATCCATATTAGCCCCAACCTGGAATACCGCGCCCTGATTACCCTCGGTCTCCCGCCCAAAACGCCCCGTTAGAATATTCAACGTGTTAAATTGGGCATGACTTGCAACCCGATTGATTTCATCCACCAACTGGGAAACTTCTACCTGAATCTGGATACGATCTTCATCGGTATAAATACCGTTGGCAGATTGGACCGACAATTCCCGAATACGATGCAGAATATCCTGGGTTTCCTGAAGATACCCTTCAGCGGTCTGAATAAAAGACACGCCATTTTGAACATTTCGTTCAGCCTGATTTAGACCCCGAATCTGACTCCGAAATTTTTCAGAAACCGCAAGCCCAGAAGCATCATCCGCCGCTTTATTGATCCGTTGCCCTGAGCTTAAACGCTCAATGTTCTGCGAAATTTCAGCCTGAGTGATACCCAGATTACGATTAGCATATTGAGCACTCAGGTTATGATTAATTATCATATAACCCTCCTTGGGTTAATAACCCCTACTATCCATAGTTAGGGTCGAACCGCACGATCGGAAACTCCAGAACCTGTTCACGCCACATATCCTGACATTTCCAAAAACGGCACGAATCGATCATCAGATGATTAAAAGTAACCCATCACCTAATAAACAATCCCTGCTATCGTACACTTGCTCTATAATATACACCAAAAGGGATTTTTTGTCAAAATCGTAAGGTTAAAAATTACCGTTTTTTTTAAATTTTTATCCTGAAAATTAAGTCGTTCTGCTCTTTACTAGAGAGTCCCTCGGTCAAACAACCAAGGGCCCCCTACATTGTCAAAATACGACCTATTGAAGAAGCTGCAGTACCGACTGGGTCCGCTGATTTGCCTGAGCCAACATAGCCGTACCGGCTTGGGAAAGAATCTGATCCCGGGTAAAGGAAACCATCTGCTTTGCCATGTCAGTATCCCTAATCCGAGATTCCGAGGCCTGGAAATTTTCAGCACCAATGTCAATGCCACCAATGGCATGTTCAAGCCGATTCTGGTAAGCTCCGAGGTCTGCCCGCTGCTTACTAACTATCTTGAGGGCTTCATCCAAAACCCCAATAGCCCGGTTGGAATCTTCCGCGCTTTCAAGGCTCACAAAGCTCTGATCCTCCACATTCCGCAATCCCAGTCCCGTCGAAGTCATGGTACCCACAAATACCTGCTCCCGCTGATCAATATTGGCCCCAATATGAAGCCACATCGAAGCGGTAAGGGTATTCTCCCCATCCTGGCGAGCATACCGACCGGTAAGCATGTTCAATCCATTGAACTGGGCGTGGCTGGCAATACGATCGATTTCGTCCACCAACTGGGAAACCTCAATCTGAATCTGCATACGATCTTCTTCAGTATAAATGCCGTTGGCCGATTGAACCGCCAATTCCCGAACCCGCTGAAGAATATCCTGGGTTTCCTGGAGATACCCCTCGGTGGTTTGGATAAAAGAAATCCCATCCGCAGCATTGGCAGACGCCCGATTTAAGCCCTTAATCTGACTCCGAAATTTTTCGGAAACTGCAAGCCCAGAAGCGTCATCTCCCGCCCGGTTAATCCGAAGCCCCGAAGTGAGCTTCTCCATATTCTTGGTAAGATTACCCTGGGTAACATTAAGAGACCTGTCGGCAAACTGAGCACTCAGGTTATGATTGATGATCATGTCATCCTCCTTGATAATTAATAAGGCATCCTTGCCTTGACTTTTACTTAAGTGTTTTTGCTCTTAAACCGATATTTATTATTAATACCAGTCACTCGAACCAAGAGAAACAACACCGCGGATGTCCTTCTCTCACTGTCATTTTATACTTATAATATCGGTAATGTCCATAAAAACTTTAGCATATTTTTTATTTTTTGCCCGAGCATCTTAGACTTTATCTTAATATCCTCCTGTTCAGAGTACTGCTTGGCTTGTAGGAAAGCTTGTTTTCTATTAGGGTGTATATAAGAAGCTGTATGGTATAGCGTATATCAGAGAGGAGCTGTAGGAGCCAAAACGTTAGATTAGCTATGATAGATTTACATACCCATTCAAGCGCTTCTGACGGCACTTTAAGCCCTGCACAGCTCGTTGAAAATGCCCTGCAGCAGGGTTTATCGGCTTTAGCCTTGACGGATCATGATACTATTGCCGGCCTTGACGAGGCAAAACAGGAAGCGGAGAAAAGCGCCCTCCGGTTTATTCCGGGAATTGAAATTGAGATAACCTGGGAACCAGGGGAATTTCACCTATTGGGCCTGGGAATCTATCAGCCCAGGGCGGCTTTTTTGGAAGCCCTTGCTGAATTAGCCCATCTGCGGGAAATGCGGAACCGAAAGATTATCCAACGGATGCAGGAATGGAGTATCCCGGTTACCTATGAGGATATCCTTTCCCTCTTTAGATCCAGCGGCAAGTCCATAGGGCGGCCGCATTTTGCCTCTCTCCTGATAAAACTGGGAGTGGTTAAAAATCAAGAACAGGCCTTTTCCCAGTATCTCGGAAGGGGAAGGCCTTTCTATGTTCCCAAGGAAGGGATGGAATTCCGTCGAGCGGTACAGGTTATCCAGGATGCAGGAGGCATTGCCGTATTAGCTCATCCCATGTCTCTGTATGTTGCCTGGGGTCATCTCCCGGCTCTGGTAAAGGCGCTCAAGGAGCAGGGACTTAACGGTATTGAAGCCTGGCACCCCACTGCCAAGGTTCGATCCTGCAAGCGACTTGAGGAACTGGGAAAATCCCTCGGACTCTGTATCACCGCAGGAAGTGATTTCCACGGCGAAACCCGGCCTGAAAGGAAATTGGGCATCACCGCAGGAAATATAAAAATCGACGATGCGATTTTAGCTGCCATACCAGCCTTGGAAGGGCTTAGGTCGAGGGCTATTACCCCTAAAAGCTTAGCATCTTGAGGCTTTTCAAAGGTCAAGTTTGAAAAAGCTTCTTTATGTATTAACCCGGTTCCAACAGGGGCTATTGCGGAACCGCCTCTATGGTAAACTAGAGAGAAAAAAAATTGGTTTTCCTCTCTAGTTTTTCTATATTTATAAAGGAGTATCTGTATGTTTACTACTACAGTAAGTCCCCGATTCGGCGATGCAGACGGCTTGGGGCATATCAATAATACGGTTTTAGCCGTCTGGTTTGAACTGGCACGGAATCCCCTCTTTAGAATTTTTAATCCCACCCTGGATCTGTCTTTCCAACATTGGCCCCTCATCATGGCCCACACGGAGTATGATTTTGTGGGTGAGCTTTTTTTACCCTATGATGTGGAGATTCGTACTTTCATCAGCCATATCGGTACCACGTCTTTTACGCTGTACCATGAAGCCTGGCAACAGGGCAGACTCTGCGTCACAGGGAAGGCGGTAGTGGTTCATTATGATTTTATCAAAAAACAAAGCACGCCCCTTCCTGAAGATAAGAAGCTCCTCCTGGCAGAACACCTCCTTAACGCTGCTAAAGGGTAATGCCTTCGATGTTCACCGACCTATCATGCTACATAACTTTCCAGGAGCCGCTGACAAGAAGGATGCTGTAAGCGTTTGAGGGCTTTCTTTTCAATCTGACGGATCCGTTCTTTGGTCAAATTAAAGTAATCCCCTATTTCTTTTAAAGACATAGGCGCCTTATTTCCTAAACCAAAGCGAAACCGGATAATTTCCGCTTCTTTAGGGTTGAGCGTACGCAGTACGGTTTCAATGTCATCATGGAGCGCACTGGTTACCGCATGCTCGTCTGGGGAGCGATAATGCTCATCTTCAATAAAATCACCCAAAAGGGAAGAATCTTTATCCGCATAGACCGGGTTTTCCAGGGATATAAGATCCCGACTAATGTTGACCAGGTCCTCTACATGAGCGACATCCATATCCAGCAACCGGGCTATTTCGGTGATCTCTGCCTCTGCACCATGGCCGTCCTGGACGAGCTTCCGCGCCTTTTCAATCTGGACCAATTCATTGGCCCGATTAAGCGGAAGCCGGATCATCCGGGATTTTTCACAAATCGCCTTAAGAATGGCCTGGCGGATCCACCAGACTGCATAGGAAATGAAATGATACCCTTTATTTACATCATACCGTTCGATAGCATTTAAGAGTCCTATATTGCCTTCACTGATAAGATCCGACAAGGGGAGTCCCTGACCTTGATATTTCTTGGCCACATTGACTACAAATCGAAGGTTCGCACTAGCCAGCTTATCCTGAGCAAGCTTACTGCCCTGGGCTGCGGCCCGGGCGATCTGATCTTCTTCTTCTTTGGTCAGCAAAGGAATCCGGTTAATTTCTTTTAAATACAGGGAAAGAATATTTTCATCGGAATTACTAGTTCCCGCAGAGGTATTCTTTTTTTTGTTTTTTACGCTCGTCATTGTTGTACCTCCTCGTAGCGTGAGTTTATATATAAAATATATGCAAAAACCATACCAACTTGTAAAGAATACCGATTATAGGCAATAAAATCGAGTATTATCTGATAAGGTTGGATATAATATCTCATAAAAGCAGGCATAGAGGAAGACCTCAGCCTGGTTTTTCCAGGAGCAGGAAGGCTTTGTGCTGTCTTCCCTGGGGCAATCGTTCCATAATGACCCATTTTCGCTAAATTGTTTGAAAAATGTATCAAATTGACTCTCTCTTTGATTCGATTCGATGCATACCATAGGCAGCACCTCAATAATTCTTGACCTTTGGAAGAATTTTTCGTATATTCTATTTATCCAAATATTCAACAATTATTATTAAGATAATGGAGGAAACTTATGAAAGTAAAGCCCTTAGCAGATCGGGTCATAGTCAAACTTGAGAAAAACGAAGCTAAAACTGCGGGGGGGATTATTATTCCCGATACGGCTCAAGAAAAAACCCAGACTGGCGTGGTGGTGGAAATTGGCGACGACAGTGAAGTGATCAAAGTAAAACCGGGCCAAAAGGTGCTGTACGATAAGTACGCCGGGACCCAGATAAAAATCGACGGGGTAGAGCACCTGATTCTTAAGATGGCGGATATTATCGCGGTTATTGAGTAGCGTTTTGTCTGCAACCCTTATATAGCGGGGCATCAACAAAAAACCCGGTTCGTATGACCGGGTTTTTTGGTTTGCGCTGGTTTCCGGGATCCCCAACCCCTCAGGGTGCTCCTTATGGGTCTACGGACATGGTGGACCGAGGTAAGGAAACGACTGCGATCCTCTGTGCCGCTCTTGACTTAGGCCGCTCAAACCCCTTCTTTAGCCTTCTCGACTATTTCTTCCTTAATCTATCCCGTTCCGGGAGATACCGCCGCTATACGGATGGCCGCTCTCTACCGCCATAACACACCCTCTTCCCTTCCTAGCGGTAGCCGCCACCGCCTCATAGGTCCGCCCGCATCGTGGTTTTGAAACCGGTTCATATTACCCCAGCCCCAGCGTCCTAGCATAAATTACCCCGCCGGTATATAACAGTAGTAACAAAGAAAGGAGAACCATTATGGTTACAACTGACGCGGATCTGCTTATTCTGGGGGCCGGTCCCGCAGGGCTTACCGCAGCCCAATATGGAGCCCGGGCTAATATGCGGGTCCTGGTGATTGAAGAACTGGCTCCCGGCGGACAAGCCCTCCTCATTGATGCTTTGGAAAATTATCCCGGCTATATAGCATCGGTTCCTGGAACATGTAGATCCGGGTTTGAGCTTGCCCAGGATATGCACCGCCAGGCTGCAAGTTTTGGAGCCGCCTTTATCACCCAAACCGCCCGGTCCCTGCACAAAGAGGGGGATATTTTTACGGTATGTTTGGAAACGGGCGACACCCTTCGGGGCTTTGCGGTGATTGTGGCTACCGGGGCTAAACACCGGATCCTGGATGTTCCTGGGGAGATTGAATTCACCGGCCGCGGGGTCTCCTATTGCGCCAACTGTGACGGCCCCTTCTTCAAAGGGAAAAAGGTCTTTGTAATGGGCGGCGGCGATGCGGCCTGTGATGAAGCCCAGTTCCTTTCCCGTCTGGCGTCCCAGGTGGTGCTGGTTCACCGCCGGGATCGCTTCCGTTCCCAGAAAGCCCTGGCTGAACGGGTATTGCGCAATCCCCATATTACGGTGCGTTTCAATACCCGGCTGCTCGAGATCCGGGGGGCAAATACAGTAAGCTCCGTACTTTTGGAAAACATCCTAACCGGGGAATCCTATGAGGAAGCAGGGGACGGGGTTTTTATCTTTGTAGGGACCATTCCCCAGACGTCCCTGGTTCCCTCTGTCGAGAAAGATGAGAATGGCTATATCATCACCGATCAGGAAATGGCCGCTTCCATTCCTGGGATCTTCTGTGCCGGAGATGTCCGGGCCTGTCCCTTCCGCCAAGTGGTGGTTGCCGCAGGGGAAGGGGCGGTTGCAGCCCATAGCGCGGTAGCCTATATCGACCGGATTAAAGAGCAAGGGGATTGGGGTGCGGCGCTTTAGACCAAAACCTCCTCTATCGGCGATGCTCGTTGTGCTCTTTGGGCTGTCCCTCCAGGGTTTCTCTCTGGACTTTACGGATCCGGGGAGGCTTGGGGATATAGATTCCCATGCCGCTGCCTTGGTGGAACACATGTCTGATGCACAGGCCCTTGCCCAAACCTTCATGCTGGGCTGGGTGGGGGCCACCCCGTCGCCCCTGATTCTCGACTGGATTCGGGATCGCCATATCGGGGGCATTAAAATCTTCGGCTGGAACACCGAAGATACCACCAAACTGGCAGAAACCGTAGGGGCCCTCCAGGCTGAAGCCTTACGAGGGCCCTTTCATATACCCCTTCTGGTTGCCACGGACCAGGAAGGAGGCTGGATTCGGCATGTGAAAGGCGCCACCAGTGAAACCCCGGGCAACATGGCCATCGGCGCCTCAGGACGTCCCATGGACGCCTATTGGTCGGGCTATTATATAGGCCGGGAACTGGCGGTGCTGGGAATTAATATGAATTTTGCCCCAACGGTGGATGTCTATACCAATCGAGATTCGGTAATCATCGGTCCCCGTGCTTTTGGCGCGGATCCGGCCCGGGTAGGCATTCTGGGAACCGCCTTTATGAAGGGCCAGCATGCCGCAGGGATCATCGCTACGGCAAAGCATTATCCGGGACACGGCGATACGAACCTGGATTCTCATGGGGTGCTTCCCCGGATCGACGCCTCTTTTGAGCAGTTGTGGGAGCGGGAACTCATCCCCTATCGGCTCCTTACCAAGGAGGGGCTCACCGCGGTTATGAGCGGCCATCTCGCGTTTCCCAACACCCGGGCAGGGTTGACCCCGGCCTCCCTTTCATCCTGGTTTTTGCAGGACCTGCTGCGGGGTACCCTGGGGTTTAAGGGAATCATCATTACCGATGACCTTATGATGAACAGCGCCACCATGAGCGCGGGGAGTCTTTCCCAGGCTGCGAAGGAAGCCCTTCTTGCGGGAAACGATATCATCATGCTTTCCAAGACCCCCCGCTTGTATGACCCTATTTGGACCCGCCTGGTGGATGCTATGGACCAAGAACCCCGGTTTCGCGAGCGGGTCAGAGATGCGGCCCGGCGGGTACTGGGGATTAAACTTACCTACCTCCGGGGCGAGCAGGCGGTCCCGTGGATACCGGATCTCAAAAAGGTTGCATCCAATCTGCCGGATCCCGAAGGGACGGCTTTTTTTTTGAATCTCGCGGCCCGGAGTGCTACCGTGGTGAAGGGGGCGATGGAAACCCCTGTAGTTCAGGAACTCAGCCCGGGAAAACCCCAAGAGCCGGATAAGGGGAGGAGAGGGACCGCGGTTTTTCCCCTGAGCCCTGAGAAAGCAGGGAAGGTGCTGCTGGCAGGCCAGTACGAGGATTTTTTCACGGTTGGAAAAAAGGCCTATCCCGAAGCTTCCGGGTATTGGTACGATCCTGAGGAAGGCACCGACTTGGTGCAGTACGCCCAAAAGGCGGATACGATTATCTTTTGCATCGCCAACGCCGATGGTTTGCCTTTCCTGCAAAGCCTGCAAGGGCTGCGCAAACGGGTGATCGTCCTGTCGGTGCTGAGCCCGGTCCATCTTGATACGGTTCCCTGGGTGGACGGGGCCGTCGCGGTGTACAGTTATGCCCGGGAATCCTTTATTGCCGGGTTTTCAGTGCTCCTCGGCAGGATTCCTCCGGGAGGAACCCTGCCTTTTTCATTGAACGAAACTCCATGAGACCCCCTGCTTGAGCTTGGTATGATTCCGTTTCATGCTCCCTCTGCTTGGTATATGCTCGAAACCAATCCCCCGGAGGCGCTCCGCTTACAGGTAGCGGCATTCCTGCAAACCCGGGAACCCTATTGCGTGGCTGCGTCCGCCCGGTTTCTTCAGCGGAACCGCCAGGATCAGATCTGGGTACAGGAAAACCGCTGTACCCGGCCAAGAAGGATTGCAGGGCTTATCATCCACAGCAAAGGCACCCTGTTTCCCGTCTTTAACCGCATGAGCCCGGGGTTCCTTAAGGATTTCCCGGTTCGTGCGCTGCAAAGCCCGGGCTTTTATGCTATCCAGGGTATCCGTGGGGATGTGGCATTACTGGAGCAGGTCTTTGCTTTGCGTGGGCTATGCTCCGCAAAGCGTCTTGACTATGATTTGATGACCCTGGATCAGGAACCGCCTTGGCTTCTCTCCCCGGTCCCAGGACTCATCCTCCGATACGCCGAACCCCGGGATATGGAGGAGGTGTTGCGCCTGCAGGCAGCCTATGAACAGGAAGAAGTGATCCCCCGGGGAGAGGTATTTAATCCTGCCCTGTGCCGCCTGTCTCTGGAACATACCCTGCGCCATGAATACCTGCTGCTGGCCCAGGGGAAATCAAAAATCCTGGGGAAGATCAACACCAACGCCGCGTCTTTTTCCCGGTACCAGATAGGCGGGGTGTATGTCTGTCCTGATTACCGGGGCTTAGGTATCGCCTCTTACATGAGCGCCGCCTTTGCCCGGGACCTGCATACTGCCGGAAGGGGGCTGAGCCTTTTCGTGAAGAAGCAAAACCCCGGGGCCCGAGAGGTGTACCGGCGTATCGGGTTTAAGGTTGTGGAGGATTACCGGATAAGCTACTACGAAACGTGAATTCCGCGGGGTCGACGGGCGATACCGGTACCGGAATGATAAGCGACTGTGCGGTGAGACAAAGAAGCAAAAGTCCGCTCAGGTTTTAGCTTCATCCTATCTCCTTGCCTGTATCGGGCCAATCCAGAACCCGCCCATTAAGGTACCTCCTGCTTCATGCACTGGAGGGAAGGCTCCCACGGTCAACAAGGTAAAGAATGGTGTTCACCGATGACCCAGATTGCGGGCTAAAGTCCGGCACCGGTTAAGCGGATTGTTTGGACGAAAAAGCTGGGTAATCCAGGTAATCGGTGTAATCGCGGACCTCCGGTCCGGCGGACCAGAGGTCCGTGAAGACCTCTTTTGGTTTCCGGCCCCTTACCGTGTTGACCGTGAGAAGCCAGGGTATGGGCGTTTACTTTTGTAATTTCTTGTAAAACAAGGAATGAGATTTCCTAGATGGAAGGCCTGAAGCTGCCCAGCTTTAAGGCCTGAAGCTGCTTAGCTTTAAGGCCTGAAGCTGCCCAGATGGAAGGTACGAGGTTTCCCACGATCAACAAGGTAAGGAATGGTGTCCACCGATTGTGAACTAAGGTTCGACACCGGTTAAGCGGATTGTTTGGACGAAAAAGCTGGGTAATCCAGGTAATCGGTGTAATCACGGACCTCCGGTCCGGCGGACCAGAGGTCCGTGGAGACCTCTTTTGGTTTCCGGCCCCTTACCGTGTTGACCGTGGGCAGGCGCTCCCCCTCCCTAGCCCTCGGGTCCGCCTCCGCAAAGCCCCTCGCTAAGGAAGGGTCCCGGGGCCCTGTTCCACCCCGCCCCGGGCGGGGATGTACAGCAAG
Source organism: Treponema sp. (assembly GCA_031288495.1). GTDB lineage: Bacteria > Spirochaetota > Spirochaetia > Treponematales > Breznakiellaceae > JAIRLU01. The sequence continues at coordinate 19,028 of JAITRH010000246.1, forward strand.
ACCAACACCCCGGAAATAGCGCGGCGCCGCCGGGTATGGCCGGGTCTTTTGTTGGCCAATCCCGTACCGGACCGGCTCCGGGAATTAGCGGAATGCCTGGGGCTTCCTATGCCATGACCTGCCGCGCGGATCATTGACCCGCTTAGGAAGGAGCAGTATGATAAAGGTATGCCCAGTTTATATACAACCCGGTTTTACGACAGGCAGTCCGCATCTTTTGCTTCTGAAGGGTCTTATCATCCCCCTGCGCTGGTCCGTGGTCTTGATTTCTAGGATTTTTTACCGGTAAACCACTCAATATTATGATGTACCTGGGGCATCTTACGATTCCCTCAGGGTCGTTCAGGCCTGCCTAAGCGAATCCGGGTGGCGGCTGAACTCAAGCCCATAAGGGACTTATTTGTTTCGTCCACAGTATCGGTTTTCTGTGGACACCATAAGGCCGGATGCAGCCGGTTTACAGTCCGGCGGACCCGGTCATAAGGAGCGATGTATGCTCTGTAGGAGTACAGACAAACAACATGCCGTTTCTCTCGGAGAACCCTCCGAAACCATACCCGTGCTTATAGAAGCCCGGGAGATTGTGAGCCTTGTCGGTTCCGCGCCGGAATACGCCATTCCTCTTTTACAGGAAATCCAGCGCCGCCACCGCTACCTTCCCCAAGACCTGGTGGAAGCGGTATCCCGGGAATCCCAAATTCCCCTTTCCACCCTTTACGGGGTGGCGACCTTCTATGCTCAGTTCCGTTTTAAACCCCAGGGAACCTATCTTATCCGGGTCTGTCAGGGAACCGCCTGCCATGTAGGGGGCGCGGCATTGGCCGCTGCGGTGATACGCCAGGAACTGGGCATCCAAGAAGGAGAAACCACCGGGGACCGCTGTTTTTCCTTGGAATCCGTGGCCTGTCTCGGATGCTGCTCCCTTGCACCGGTCCTCATGATCGGGGAGACCATCTATGCCAAGCTCAGCGTCGCCAAGATCAAGGCGGTCCTTAAGGAATATCAAGAATCTGCTGCCCCGAAGGAGGCTTCTCATGGCGGTTCCTAAACTCCTTGTGGGCCTTGGTTCCTGCGGTATCGCGGCAGGGGCCCAAAGGGTATACACCTATTTGCAGGATACCCTGTCCCCTCAGGTAGCCACGGTGGACCTTACCTCCTGTGTGGGTATGTGCTATGCAGAGCCTTTGGTAGAGTTCGTCCACGGAAAAGAGCGGGTCCTCTTTGGCCCGGTGGATCAGGCCTTTGCAGCGGAGCTCTGCCGGGACCTCCAGCAGGGAACCCTCCCCGCCGCGCACCGGGTCCGGGAAACCGGAGAAGGCCGGGCCTACCTTTCCCCACAGGTCAAGGTGGCCCTGCGGAACTGCGGGCGTATCAATCCTGAAAAGATCCAGGACTACCTGGATGCCGGGGGCTATGAGGCCCTTAAAACCTGCCTTACCCGTTACACCCCGGAAGAGGTCATTGCCCAGATCACCGAATCGGCGCTAGCGGGCCGAGGCGGGGGCTTCTTCCCCACCGGCCGCAAGTGGTCCTTTCTCGCCGGCGCCCCGGTAAAAAAGGGGGAGGATAAATACCTGGTTTGTAATGCCGATGAAGGAGACCCGGGGGCCTTTATGGACCGGGCCATGATTGAAGGAGATCCCCACGGCCTCTTGGAGGGCATGCTCATTGCCGCGTATGCCACCGGCGCGCGGTATGGCTACATCTACTGCCGGGCAGAGTATCCCCTGGCCATTAAACGGCTCCGCATCGCCCTGGATGAAGCGCGGGCGTACCGGTTCCTGGGAGAACATATCCTGGGTACGGAGTTTTCCTTCGACCTCGGCATCAAGGAAGGAGCCGGGGCCTTTGTCTGCGGGGAAGAAACCGCCCTCATTGCATCTATCGAGGGACGCCGGGGGATGCCTAGTCTGCGGCCTCCCTTTCCCGCGGAATCAGGGATCCGGGGAAGCCCTACCAACATCAACAACGTAGAGACCTATGAGAACGTGCCCTTCATCATCAGCCGGGGCCCCGGGGCATTCAACCGGTACCGAAGCGGCAAAACCGTAGGGACTAAGGTCTTTGCCCTTGCAGGCAAGGTCAAACGGGTGGGCTTGGTGGAAATCCCTGTGGGCATGACGATCCGGGAACTGGTAGAAGGTATCGGCGGCGGCAGTTCCACCGGCAGACCCCTCAAGGCGGTTCAAATGGGAGGGCCTTCCGGGGGCTGTATTCCTGAGCGGCTTTTTGACATTCCTATCGACGTGGAATCCATCACCGCTACGGGGGCGATCATGGGTTCCGGGGGCCTTGTGGTTATGGACGAAAAGACCTGCATGGTGGATGTGGCCCGGTATTTCCTCACCTTCATCCAAAACGAGAGTTGCGGGAAGTGTACCTTCTGCAGAATCGGGACGAAACGGATGCTGGACATCCTCACCATGTTTACCCGGGGGGAAGGGAGCGAAGAGGACCTGGTGCTATTGGAGGACCTGGCAAACCATGTGAAGAAGACCTCCCTCTGCGGCCTCGGGCAACTGGCCCCGAATCCGGTGCTTACCACCCTCCGGTATTTCCGGGAGGAATACGAGGCCCATAGTAAGGAGAAACGCTGTCCCGCCAAGGTCTGTAAGCCCCTGATCCGATTTAGCATTCAGGAGGAGGCCTGTACCGGGTGCGGGGCTTGTGCCCGTACTTGTCCGGTTAAGGCGATTTCAGGAGAGAAGAAACGCCCCCATCATCTGGATTCCCTGAGCTGTACCCGTTGCGGTCTGTGCCAGGAAACCTGTATGTTCCATGCCATTGAGGTCGAGTAGAGGTACCCCATGTCCTTAGTTACCATAAGCATCAATAACCAAACCCTGCGCGTCGAAGCAGGTTCGAGCATCCTGCAAGCTGCCCGGCAGGGAGGATTCGATATTCCTACGTTCTGCCATGCAGACCATCTTAAACCCTTTACGAGCTGCTTTATCTGTGTGGTTAAGGTGCACGGCGGCAGGGACATGCTGGTCCCTGCCTGTTCCACCACGGTACGGGAGGGTATGATCGTTACCGTAGAAGACCCGGAGTTAGACGCTTCTCGTCGCATGTGTATTGATCTGCTCCTCTCGGATCACTGCGGAGACTGCCAGTCCCCCTGCCAAAGCGCCTGTCCTGCAAACATTGACATCGAGGGCTTTCTAGCCCTGATACAGGAGGGAAAGACCGCTGAAGCGGCGCAACGTATCCGGGAACAGGCCCCTTTCCCCGGTATTCTGGGCCGGATCTGTCCCCGGCCCTGTGAAGAGGTCTGCCGCAGACGGCGGGTGGATGAGCCGATTGCCATTTGCAGCATGAAACGGCACATCGCGGATGCGGAGTTGCAGCAGTTTGGAAGTCCAAAGCTTCCTCCTCCCGGATCCCTCACGGGGAAACGGGTGGCCATTGTCGGCGCCGGCCCTGCAGGGATGAGCGCAGCCTACTACTTACGCCTCCAGGGTCATGGGGTACAGGTCTTTGAGCAGCACCCTGCCGGCGGGGGAATGCTCCGCTACGGTATTCCCTACTACCGGCTCCCTGAGGAAGTACTCAAGGCCGAGTTTGACGCAGTAGCGGATCTTGGGGTGGAACTCCGTTTCGGGGTACGGGTGGGAACCGACCTAGCGGTCAAGGCCCTGGAGCAGGACTTTGACGCCCTGATTTTGGGAATCGGCGCGCAAGGGGCCGTGCCTCTGGGGATTCCGGGAGCGGAACTTCCCGGGGTTTGGCCGGGGATAGCCTATCTTGAGGCCGTTGCCCAAAGAAACCCTCCTGAACTGGGAGACCGGGTCGCGGTAATAGGCGGCGGCAATACCGCGATTGACTGCGCCCGGACCGCCCTGAGGGAAGGAAAAGGAAGAACCCAGGTGAGCATCCTGTATCGCCGGAGCCGTCATGAGATGCCTGCGGAGGATGCAGAGATTGCCGAGGCCCTGCACGAAGGGGTTAGGATTGAATACCTCACCGCGCCGCAGGAGATCCTTCGGGAAGGGGACAGGCTTATCCTTACCCTAAGCCGTATGGAACTCACCGCTCAGGATGCTTCGGGCAGGTGCAGCCCTGTACCGGTTCCCGGGTCGGAGTACCGGGTACGGGTAAGCGCGGTTTTAGCCGCCCTGGGGCAGCAGGTCTTACCGGACCTTGCCCGGGACCTGGGGCTTGAAACCACCCGAAGCGGGGCGGTTAAGACGGACCCCCGGACGTTTCAGACCGGACGGCCGGGGATATTTGCCTGCGGGGATTGTCAGAGCGGCGCGGATACCGTGGTACGGGCCGTGGGCAATGGCCGGAAAACCGCATATTCCGTTCATCAGTATCTCTCGGGGCTTCCCCTTACCGGAGAACCGGTCCTGTTTAACTCCTCAATGGGCCCCTTGGAAGACCTGGATGCCGAACTTTTCGCCGGGTATACGCAGGCAGAACGGGTGCGGATTCCGGTCATCCGCGATGAGGAGCGCCGAACCACGGATAAAGAGGTGGAGACCGGTGTTGAACCTGCCCTGGCGGTGAAAGAAGCGGCCCGCTGTCTGAGCTGCGGCTGCGATGCCCGGAAGGATTGCAAGCTCCGGCGCTACGCCACCCGCTACCAGGGGGATCAGGGCCGGTTCGGGCCGCCGGTTTCCGGGAAGAGGCGGGCCTACAGCCTCGACGAAAGCCACGAAAAGATAAAGATAGCGGTACATAAGTGCATCAACTGTGGGGCCTGCGTGCGGGCCTGCGCGGAGATTAAAGGCCTTACGGTGCTTACCTATATCAATCGGGGTTTTACAACCCGTATCCACGTACCCTTTGGCCGTTCTTTGGTAGATACGGCCTGTGACGGCTGCGGCGAGTGTACCAAGGTGTGCCCTACGGCGGGGATCATGCCGCGGCAGGCAGGAACAGCCCTATAAGTCCCTTCTATGGAATACGGGCTCTTACCGTTCAGGTTCACGAATCATGGGGATGACCGTAAGCGTACCTTTGGTCGCGGGGTGGACCTTTTTCTCTTGGTCAAAGCTCCGGTATACAGGCTACAGGTGACCCACAACAGTACCGGGGTTCTGAACCGGATTGCCGGGATCCCGGGATGCTGCGGGTCCCCTTCAGTATAAAGGCCGGGGCTTTCCCAAAGCCGAAGGGGTGGAAAGCCCCGGCGCTCTCAAACGAGGGGCCTCTCGGTACCCCATAGCGGCATAGAGCCTGCACAGGTCCGGCTCGTTCCGCAGGACCAAACCCCTGATCAGGGACGGCCGCGCCCGGTAAGGCAGGGTCCTGCCCGGCATGAGGGAAGGCACCGTCAACACGGCAAGGAATGGTATCCACCGGTTGTGGGCTAAAACCCAGCACCGATGAGGCGGGTTTTTTGGACGAACCAGGGATGTAATCCAGGTAATCCGATGCTATTTGGTCAAACGGAACCCCCTGGTTCTCCCAATCTTGTACGCTTGGGATGAGGCAGCTTCTTTTCCCCTGTTGCCTCATCCATGCCACGGTACCATGCACGCCGCCTCAGCAACCGCCGGGCCGGCGGTACCATCCTATCGCCGCCGTGCTCCCGCCGCCTGAGCCTACCGCTTCACGGTCTTCCCGCCCCATCGCCCTGTTCATGGTCGTCTGTGGACCTCTTTTGTTTCCAGCCGCTTACCGTATTGACGGTGGGAGGCTTCCAGCTATTCCCTCTCTATTCAGCGTACGGAAAGATTTTCCCCCTGCTCTACTGCCCGCTGAGCCTTGCGGCGGTCCTCCATGCTCGTCGGTCTTAAGCCCGTGCCCCTCAATCCTCCCTCAGTCCGGAACGCATCCATTCCCGGCTTAGAGGAGGGCCCACCCCACGGTCAACACCGCAAGGAATGTGGTCCACCGGTTGCGGGTTAAAGCCCGGCACCGGCGAAGCGGGTTGTTTGGACGAACCAGCGGTGTAATCCAGGTAATCGGTGGAACCCCGGACCTCCGGTCCGGCGGACCAGAGGTCCGAGGGGACCGCTTTTGTTTTCCAAGCCCTTACCTTATGGACGGTAGCCGTCCTACCCATTGCTATGGATTTATCCTGCTCCCTAGACATGCGTAAGGTATACCGTATAGGCTCTTTATGTATGAGCGCTCACAGGTATGCATGATACGTATGCGGCACTAGAAAAAGGTTTTACCGCCCCTATTCGGGATGTCTTATGGGGGCATATATACCTTACCCCCGCCCTTGAGGCTTTGACGAAATCCGCGCCTTTTATGCGGCTGCATAGAATTTTCCAATTGGGGCCGGCGTATTGCGTATATCCCGGCGCAACCCATACCCGGGCAGCGCATTCCCTGGGAGTCTATCATCTGGCCCGCAGGCTGCTACGGAACTTCCTGGAACGAGGCGCCGATGTCTGGACCAGCCCCGGAGGGATCCGCTCTTTTCTCTGTGCCGCCCTCCTGCATGACCTGGGCCATTTTCCCTATGCCCACTCCCTCAAGGAACTGCCCCTTGAGGACCATGAGGCGCTGACCGGTACCCGGCTGTTAACCGAGCCCCTTAAAAGCCTCATAGGAGCCGCCGGGGCGGATCCGTATATAACCGCGGCGATTATTAATACCGCGCTTCCCGGGGCCAAGGAACAGGAACTGCGGTTCTACCGGAAATTGCTCTCCGGGGTCTTGGATCCGGATAAACTGGATTACCTAAACCGGGACGCCCGGTATTGCGGGGTTCCTTACGGCGCCCAGGATGTGGATTTCATCCTTTCCCGCTTACATCCTCATCCTGAACGGGGGGCGGATATTGATTCCCGGGGTATTCCCAGTGTAGAATCGGTCCTTTTTTCAAAATACCTGATGTATAAAACCGTTTATTGGCATCCCTCGGTCCGATCCGCTACGGCGATGATTAAAAAGGTGATTCTCCGAGGGCTTCAGCGTGGGGCCCTCCCCAAGGAGAAACTCTACGATCTGGATGATCAGGGCCTTTTCGCCCTCTTGGCAGCGGATCCCCTCTTTGCCCTGGGCGAGAGGGTCCGGAATGGCCGCCTTTTTGCGGCGGCCGCTGAATTCCCCTATGATCCGGTATGCCATAAGGAACTCCTCGATATTACCAGTCGTTCCCGGCATGAGGAAGCAGTAGCCGCGGATCTTTCGGATGCTCTTGGGTTTACGCTCGGGCCGGAAGCGGTGATCATCGATATACCTGAACAAATTACCTTTGAAACCGGTCTGTATGTACGGGATGAAGGGTGCTATTTTGAGCAGAGTTCCGGTATTTTTAAGGCTGAAACCGTAAAGGCTTTTATCAGATCCTTACAGGTCATACGCATCTTTATAGATCCGGACCCGGTAAGCGGTTATGCCGGTCATAGATATGCCTCTGTACTCAACGAGATATTGCATGTAAAGAGAAAATGGATATAGTTTATAGAGAAGAGAGGCTTGCAAAGGTGCACTTTTACCGATTTTACTCTCAAAATAAAAAACGACGCATACGGTTACGTAATAACCGGATTCTCGGTTTGGATAGTATAGGTATCTGTACGAAACAAAAGGGGGAAACCCTCAAGACATTGGGGAGTAAAACTATGGGATTTTATAATATCAATGAGGATAGGGTTACAACCGAAGTGAATGCAATCTTTGAGCTTATTAAAAGAAGAGGTAATCCGCAAAAAATCTGTACTTGCAGCCAATGCCGTACCGATATCATCTGTTATGTGCTTAACCGTATGGAACCCCATTATGTGGCTTCAAACCGGGGACTTGCCAGAGCTATAGGGAAATCAATTAAATACCAGCAAAAAAAGGCAGATATAGTCAGCTTGATATATGAGGGGATAAACCAGATACGTCATCACCGGCGGCCTTTTACGGAACATAAAGGCCGGGAGGATAATTTCTGGAACAACCAGAAACCGGTATTCATCGTCCCCGTGATACTCGGACAGATCTTCAATGGTATCAATTTTGCACCCCTGGAAGAGGCTCAGATAGAACTCAGACACGAACAGAGTTTGGTGCCTATGATGAACAGTAATTGGCAGAATCCCTATAATCTGGTGAGCTACATTGCGGGGATTTTTACCTTTTTGCCCTGTCCTATACCGGCCGCATCCATAGGGATCCATAAAAACCTGGGATTTTCTCTCATCATTAAGGCTCCGGGATTTGAAGAATTGCCCTCCAGCTTTGAAATTCCGGTAATGAGTGAAATACTTGCGAGCAACCCCTTTTCTATGAAGCGAATCTTCAGATTACCGGATATTTATATGTTTCCTCCTGAAGAAGAAACCCCTCCCGTACAGGCCTAGGGGTCCATTGTTCTCCACCCGATATGGCTATTGAGTCCCGGCGGCTCCTCGGGTCTTTTCTATTCGGAGGAGGGGGATTTGAACCCCCGACATCCAGCTCCCAAAGCTGGCGGTATAGCCACTAACCTACCCTCCGTAGTTCTTAACTATAGGTTAAACCCCTGGAGGCTGTCAATCCGGGGTGATCAGGTACAGGGCAACAGTATGTACTTTTCAGTATAGCAGGAGCGGAAAGGAGACGATAACGCTCAATTTAGGGGAAATCTGACGAAGCCATCCATGGAAGGAAACCATGGAAACAGGGTCAGCGCATATAAAAAGGGGTAAAGCAGAAGAAAGGAGCTATCGATAAAAGCAGATTGGAGGGGAATAGGATCAACCAACCTATACCGCCCTTATTGGCAATAGTTCATACCACCAATCTTTTCCAGTCATCTTTTTATTATACCGCAAACGCATAATTACCGGAACCCCTGCAAATCCTCAAAGAAACATGCCGGTTAAGTTCCTGTTACCTCCCAGGTGGCCCTTAGTCCCAACCCCCAGGGCCACGTACCGTACCTTAATAACCCCTATAGCGGCCCGCATCCCCACTACAATTCCGGGTGTGCGTGATAAAAACCCAAGTACAATTCCGGTTTAAAAGTCAGGTTACAGGCGGGCTTTTATGGGGAGGCCGGTATATACTTGAGGCGGTATAAGCATATAGTAAGGGTAGGAGAGCATGATGAGTGGGTTGATCCATCTGTATATAGGTGATGGGAAAGGTAAGACCACCGCAGCGGTGGGTTTATCGGTCCGGGCGGCGGGAAGGGATAAGCAGGTCCTCTTTGCCCAGTTTTTAAAGAGCAGCTTTACGGGGGAACTCGGTTCTCTGGAAAAGCTCGGCGTCAGGGTCATCCGTTCCACCCTAGCCTTGGGCTTCACCCACCAGATGAATGAGGAGACCAGGGCCCGGTGCAAAGCTGAACAAAGGCAGATCCTAGAAAAAATTCGAGCGGCCCTATACGGTGAAACCAGGGAACCTGGAATCGGCGAACCGGATCTCGTGGTCTTGGATGAAGCGCTGGATGCGGTTAATACGGGGATGCTTGATGAAGGGGACTTACGGTCCCTCGTGGAAACCAAAGCCCCGGCGCTGGAACTCGTCCTCACCGGACGGAACCCTCCTCTATGGCTCCTTGATGCGGCGGATTATGTTTCGGAAATCAAGAAGATTAAACATCCCTACGACCGGGGTATACCTGCGCGCCTGGGCATTGAACGCTGAAAGGTCCGGCCTGTGCCGGGGTTCGTTCTCGAGCGAAAAATCAGCCTCATCAATGGACCCGTTTCCCCTTGGTGGACCGTGGATTTTCTACCGCAGCCTGCAAGACCTAGCACCCATAGAAAGACCCAGAGCCCGAGGCTGGTCCCTACTGATTCAGGCCCTGGGCTTTCTTGCATCCTTCGGTTCATCCTCGGATGTATCCTCGGATTTAGCGGAGGCTTTCTTTTCTTTCTTGAGTTTGAGCTTTGGTTTAGAAACCTCCGACGCGATCTTACGGCGGAATCGGACTACATAGGACACAAGAGAAAAATATACAATCAATCCCAGGCTTACCCCAATTACTTCCCTAGAAGTAAGAGTCTGGACTAGAAGGCTGGTAAGTTCATTAGAAATCATAACTATACTAAAATAGTATTTCCATACCAACATAATTGCAACTAGTGTACGGACATACCTTCCCTATAGAGGAGCAATGGCCTAGTCGGACTGAAAGGCGCTGAAGCAGCCCTGTGAAAGGCCGCCGGCCTATTTTGGGGGCCATTTCCCAGAAGTTTTCCCTGAAGACGTCGGATGTACATGACAAACCGCTATGGAATATATATAATACCCTATGTTTACGATAATTACCTGTGCCGCAGGGTGCGGTCGTACTGCCATTACCGGCTCTCAGATTTGCGCGGTTCATGCAGCGAATCCAGAAACAGAGGCCGCTCGAATTGTAGACCATATTCAAAAGCAAAAAAAGGTTACCGACCTCAATGCTCCCGGCTTACACTTTAAGAACGCCGACTTCTCGGGCCGCTATTTTTGCGGATGTAATTTCAAGGGTTCCTCCTTTTCTAACTGCCTCTTTACCAGGACGGTGATGCGGATGGTCTTTTTCGATTTTTCCTACTTCCTGGACTGTGATTTTACGAAAAGCGACCTGCAATTTTTATCTTTTGCCGGGTCTAGAATACATTATTGTACCTTTGAAGGCTCTGAACTGGTACATATTAATTACGGCGGTACTCATACGGCCCACTGTATCTTCAATAACTCCAATCTCTATAACAGCCGGTTTATCAATGCCCAGGTAGAATATTCCGATTTTATTAACTGTAATACCAAACGAGTCAATTTCATTAAGGCCCGGAAAGAAGGTCTTACCTTTAAGGCGTCCAATACGGCGGAGGCGATATTTGAACCGGACCCCTACTAAGCAGCATAAGCCTATGCTCAGGATAGTACTATGAAGTTATTTTTTCATTATTGTCCCGTGAGTTTTAGTAACTGTTATGTGTTAGGCGACGAATTTCCCGTTAAGGGGACGTTCCACAAGAAAGAGGCGGTCCTCATCGATCCTGGGTATATGGATGAAGCCATAGTCAATTTTATAGAAAATAACGAATATCACTTGCGGGCAGTGCTTATTACCCATGATCATAGAAATCATGTACGGGGCTTACAGACCCTCATGCGGATATACGATGCGGATATTTATGCGGTGAACCAGATCGTTTTAGAGTATAAGACCATCCTGGTACGGGACCGGGATATGTGCCGGATAGGACCCTTCCGGTTTGAGATCATTTCCGTCCCCGGTCATTCCCCTGATGCTGCGGTGTTTAAGATTGATAACCTGCTTTTTACCGGAGACGTCTTGAGCGCAGGGCTTGTAGGCCGAACCGTCAGCAGTTATGGCGCTACAACCCAGATACATGCCCTGCAGAGTAAGCTCTTCTCCTTGCCCGGGGATTTTACCGTGCTGCCTGGTCACGGCCCCCCTTCTTCCTTGGAGGCGGAACGGCGTTTCAATGCGGGGATTCAGCTCTATGAACAGCGTAAGCCCAAACGCCGGGTATTTACGCTTGAGTGAGCTCAGGCACCGCTGATTTCTCGTTCCCAATCCTCTCGTAATCGACGTGAGTTCAATGGGACCGTAAGGGTCCGGGAAGTATTCGGATCCATGGGCGTAATTTCGGACCAAGGTCTGGTGGACTAAGCTCCGGCGGACACGGCCGCTTACCGTGTGGACCGTGATGCTTCTCAGCTCAATGCGTCATAGGTGGTTTTAAGGGTTTTCTCTTGAGCAAAACGCCGGAGGGCCAGTTCAATAAGCCTATCAATCAGCGCGGTATAGGAAAGGCCGCTGGCTTCCCATAGTTTGGGGTACATGCTGATCTTAGTAAAGCCCGGCATGGTATTGATCTCATTAACCAAGAGGGTCCCCTCGGGTTTAAGAAAGCAATCAACCCGGGCAAGTCCTTCTGCGCCCAGGGTCTTAAAGGTTTTCACCGCCAATGCCTGTACCGCCTTCGCCGTATGTTCCTGGATTGGGGCGGGAATTTCCAGAACCGCCCCCTGTTCATCAATATATTTGGCCTCATACGAATAAAACTCATGGGAAGCAATCACCTCCCCGGGAACCGATGCCCAAGGGTCCTCGTTACCCAGGACCGAACATTCCAGTTCCCGGCCTTGAATATATGCTTCAATAATGATCTTGCGGTCATAGGTGAAGGCTTCTTCAATACTGCGTTTAAATTCGGTTTCATCGTGGATCTTACTCACCCCCACGGAAGAGCCCATATTGGCGGGTTTAACAAAGAAGGGCAGCCCCAAGGCCTCCCGAAGCCCGGCAAAATCCGGCATCCCCTCATGGGCCTTGAGGACTCTGAAATCAGCAATGGGGATCCCTGCCTCTCGGAGGAGGCGTTTCATCACATCCTTATCCATCCCGATGGCAGAACCCAGTACCCCGGCACCTACAAAGGGGATATCCGCCAGCTTCAAAAGCCCCTGGACCGTCCCATCCTCTCCAAAAGGACCATGCAGCAGGGGGAACATCACATCAATGAACTGCTCCGGTTTCCCGGTTTGGATATTGGAAATGGCCCCGCTGCTCTGGGGGATAAGGGCCACCGAATCCCCTGCGGGATTAAGCCTAATCCCTTGAGGATCCTCTGGATTAAGGAGAAACTGCGCCGCATCCTTCAGCAGCCACCTGCCGGATTTGTCGATACCGATAAGGACGGGGGTGTATTTCTCCCGGTCCATGGCATCAAACACATGTTTCGCAGACTGGAGGGATACCTCATGTTCCGCGGATTTTCCCCCGAATAAAATACCTACCCTGATTTTTTTATCCATGGTTTCCTCATGTTCCTTTTCCTGTTGGCGCTATTCGTTTTAACCGCCCTCGGGGGTTCAAAATAGCCCCTGGTGAAGCCGGTTCAAACTGCTCTAATTATATACATTACCTCGGGTGAAGGGTAGGGAGGAACGAAAAAAGGAAGGGCCTTTTTGTTTCAACTTTTACTTGCCCTTTGCTTCTCCTTGTGGGTATAGTAATATCATGGTTTCTTTATCGGTCCGCCGACGGGTTGCGCGGCTTATTTTTATCATAGGCCTTTTATTCATGTTCCTGGGGAGTGCCTTTCTCTTGGGAAATCTGGCGGGAACTTCCCGGATATCGGTTTTACTCGCCTTTTTTTTTGTTATCCTGGGTTCAGGCTGCGCGGTTTTAGCGATAAAACTCAATAAACGTTCTCTCTATCTTTTCTTTGCTGCTTTTTTTATGTTAGTAGGTTTTTTCCTGTTCCTCGCTGCCTTGAAGCTCATCCCCGTGGCGTTCTCGGAAGCCTGGCCCCTCATATCGGTTTTTTCAGGACTCGCCCTCTTTCCTGCAGGCTGGCATCGGTATGGGGCGCTGCGGAGCTGGTATGTGGTCCCTTCCCTGGCCTTTGTCATTTTAGGGTCGGTGTTGCTTATTTTTTCTTTTAATATAGTCCCCTTTTCCTTTTCCCATTTCATGATACGGTGGTGGCCTCTCTTGGTGGTACTCACCGGCCTCATGTTGGTCCTCATTTCCCTAGGTACTAAACACTAAGGAGGGTGGGTGAGCGGATGCTAAAAGAGTTGCTTTTTTTTTCCCTATAACCCCGCCTATACGTCGGGAGAGGGGCCTTGTTTTCTTGGGGAGCCTGTTAGGGGTATGCCTAAGTATTTCCTGCGGTACCCAGGTTCCAGTCCATGAAAGGCCCATCAGAATCGAGACGGTGCCGGAGCTTCAGCCTGAGGCTCCGGTACGGTCCGCCGATAGGGGTACGGGGGACGAGATCCGGTCTTTAACCGAGGAGGGAACCCCTTCGTCCCTCCTTCGGGCTTTGGACTTGATCCGCATCAGGGAACTGGGGGGCAGTGAATTTGGCCGGGTAATGAACGGGGTGATCCAGAGCTTGATCCAGAACCTCTACCCCCATCTATCGATCTCTGTTTCTACCCTGTACCAATCCCAGACCCATATTTACAGCCGAATCCTCAGAAATGCCCGGGAGCGGGTGTATACGCCCCCCCGGCAAAGCACCCAAGACTATCTTGAACTGGTCCTGCCTTTCTTAGCCTTTGTTTCTGATCTTTCCCCCTATTCGGAGGAACGCTTATTGGAGGTTCTCCAGGATTTACGCCGGGGGGAAGCCCTCAATCCCGATTCGGTCCTGGCTCCCTATTTCAGGGGACTTGTCTTGGAACGCTTAAACCGCCCCAATCAGGCCCTCGGCGCCTATATGCGGGCTTACCGGCTGTCTGCAGAATGTTACCCCGCGGCATTGGGTCAGGTCCGGGTTCTGGATAAAACCGGGCGGAAACAGGAATCCATGCATCTGCTGCAGGAGCTGCTTATTCAGTTCCCGGATAATAGCTCTATCAAACAGCAGCTTGCCCGGCTTTATTACGCTGACCGGGACTGGCCTCGAGCAGAATCAGCCATTGCAGAGATCCTGCAGCAGGATAGCCAGAACCCGGAATTGCTCCTTTTGTACGCCCATATCCTGGTAGAAGAGGGGCGCTTTTTTAAAGCTCTGGATCCTCTGGACCGCTACGAGCTTAGCCATGGGAATCGGCGGCTGTACCTGTTTCTCCGGGCCAGGATTCAGTACGAGGGCTACCATAACCGGGGCGCAGCCCTCAACTACCTGCGCTCGATCCTCAAGAGCTTTCCCGGGGATGCGGAGGTATCGGCATATACGGCGGCCTTGCTTTTGGAATCCCCCCAAGAGGAGGAGCAAGCAGAGGGGCGGGAACTGCTGCAGAATTTATTAAAGGAAGAAAAGCCCGCCTTGGCGGTAGTGGACCTGGCCTTTCGGGATGCAGTCAGGCGGGAAGCCTGGGAAGAGGCTAAAAGCTATACGGCCCCGCTTCTTGAAGCGGACCGCGCTCAGTATCTCTTGGACGTGTCCAAAGTTGCGCAGGGCATGGGAAACACGGAGGAGGCTTTTTCCTATGCCCAGGAATTGCATGCACAAAATCCTGCGGATGAAGCGGGGACCATGATCTATGTGTCCGTGTTGATTGATACAGGAGCGCAGGATGAGGCCCGGAGGATCATAGAAAGCCGGCTTACCACCGCGGAAAGGCAGGTAAAGGGGGAGTATTATTACCTGCGAAGCCGTATCCAAGGGACCGAAGGGGATGCATTGCAGGATCTCCGATCCAGTCTCTTGGAAGATCCCCGGAACCTCCACGCCCTCATAGGCATGGTTGAACTGTACCATCGCCGCCAGGACCAGCGCCGGCTGGTATACTACCTGAAACAGGCCCTGAGCTTTGCTCCGGATAATTCCCGGCTACGGCAGTACGCCCAGGAATACCTGCTCTAGGAACCGGTTGCAGGGGCGGATTTTTTTATCTATGCATGAAGGAATAACGGAGACGGATACCCCGGGGGCGGCGTTTCATGGGAACAGGCCCTCTTGCGGGGTATTGCAGGTACGGCGAAACCGTCCGTGCTATTTTCAGGGTAAGGCGAGCCTATAAGGCCGCTTATATCATGGCTGATTGCGGCGCTCACCCTTGGAGGCAGGATAGCCGGGATCGTCGCCGCATTCCGGTAAAGAAAACATACAAGCCCCCGTCCCTTCCGCCACCCTAACCCGGGCTTGCTGTTCTCCAGAGCAATTTCTATCTCCGCAGAGCTTCATGGTTACAGGGACCCTGCCGTTTCAACACCCCCTACAGAAGCTCCATCATTGTACCGATAACATAGAGGAGAAGGGTTAAGAAAAAATGGGCTTTGTAAAATCATGGAGGGTGATTTTATTGTTGCATAGTTATATTGTTTTTCCGCTTTCCGGTGCAACCATAAGCTTTCTGATTATGGAGGCAGGGCCCCCCAAGGAAAGGCCGGTGTATGAATTTTCAAGACTCTGGGAAAACAGTTTGATGGATGTGTTTTTTGAGGCAGGCCATATCGTAAGCAATGCTCCTATTATGCGGCTTAAGGCTGCATCCACAGGAGTGTTTCCCGATGAAGCCCAAAAAGAGTTCCAAGAGGCCATTGCCGGGGGCTCTGATTTTTTTATCCTCGTCCTGCTTGAGTACCCCGGTATGCCCGAGGGCGCTCTCCAAAGACCCCAGTCAATTTCCCTCAGGCTTTTTAGCACTAAGCCTTATCGCTCTTTGGCAGAACAACACTACCCAAGGGCCACAGACCTCTCTCCTGCTGAAGAACTCCTGGAGGTCAAAAAAGCGGCCCGGACCCTCCTGGCGCACCTGGGAAGATGACCAAAGCGTATCGTGAGGGTATCTTTTGAAGGCCGGATCATGCTCTCTGTGCCGATTCAGTAAAAAATACCTTGGAGGATGGGTATGCCTATGAAATATATGAAAAAAAAGCGGTTGGTGGGCTCTATCGTAACCGCGTGTATCCTATTAGTGAACGCATCCGAATGGGAAGGAAGCATCTGGGAAGGAAATGCGGTGGTCGCTGCTCCGGGGGACCTTCCTGCAGAAGGGCACTACGTGGCTACCAATGTATTTCCCCGGAATACGGTGGTGTATATTACCAATCTTGAAACAGAAAAAACCATTCCCGTTATCGTTGCCGCCAGCTTAGACAATCCGGGGCTCTTGATTACCCTGACGAGGGAGGCTGCCGAGGCAATAGGGATGCCCATAGGAGCCCTTGGCCGAATCAAGATGATACAGCCTGCAGACCCGGAAGCCTTTTCCAAATATCTTGCTCAGGTGGCTCAAAATAGAGGGGGTCCATCTTTTGATGAAGCCGCTCAAAGGAACGAGCGGGGAGCCGGGGATGCGGAGTCCGCGCTTCCTGAAAAGCCTGCCCTAAGTCCATCTGCCGCCGGATCCGGCCGTCCGGATTCGGTACCGCAAGAAAACGCCCCCCGCAAGGAGGCGATAGAGATCCCTGAAGCCTATAAACCCGGTACCCTTTCAGAGGTAAGGGTAGGGGAGAAACCTAAAGCGGATCCGGAGTTGCTGGTGCTCCATGCGGCAGACCCGGAAGCCCCCGGCACGAATCATCCCGAGGTGAGCATCTTTCCTGACATCACCGGAGAGTCCAGGGTCGTCATCAATGAAAAGCCGGAAGAACGGCTGGAACAGCCTGAAATCTATTGGACGGGAACCCTAAGCGCCAACGAGCCTGAACGGACCGGTATGGAAGAAGCGCCGGGTAGGGGTAAAGAACCGGCAATGCCGGTACACTTTCCCCCTCAAGTACGGGGTGATCTGGCCGAGAGGCCCGGAACTTCCGGCAAAGGACCGGACATACCTGACGTCAATCCTCCGGAAGCCCTCCCCTCGGGCAGTTCCGATAGGGAGTCCCTGGCGATACAGGAAAAACCTATTTTGGAAGACAGCCTCATAAGGCCGGAAACCCATTTGCCCCTCCACATTCCCTCCCTTGCCAAGGGGGATCCGGGCCTTCAGATACAGGAGAAGCCGAGCACCGAGGCGATAGCCGCAATAAGTCCAGAAAGTTCCGAAGGGCCCCGATATCCGGGGGATGCCTACAGCCTGAGGCTGACTCCTGCAGAAGAGCGGCCTCCTGCGGAACGGAAGGGTACCGGCCTTCCTGAGGAAGCGGAAATAGCCCCTATTGCCCATCCGGCGGAGGATGACCAAACCATCGACCCCAGTTTGATCATTGATGCAATCACCTATCCTGCGGCGGATTTCCAGGGACCTTTAGCGCCCGTCATACCTCCTATCCCGGAGGCCTCGAGAAGCGCCGGGTTTCCGCCGAAGTTTTCGGTTCCCCTGATCCGCCGTTTGGAAAAGGGTAAGTATTACCTCCAATTAGGGGCGTACCATAAAGCCGAGCTGGTAGAGCCCGAATTAGCTAAGATAGGAACCGTCTATCCCTTAGCCATTCAACATGCCGGGATGCCTGAGCTGCCCCTGTATCGGATTTTACTGGGCCCCCTGAATCTAGGGGAGAGCGGCACCCTTTTGCAGCGTTTCAGGGGTATTGGATACCACGACGCCTTTCTGAGATTGGGGACCTAGCCGGAACGCTTGGCTTCGTTGATGGGAACCCCGGCTGTTCCTTACCGCCCTAAGCAGGTTCCTTGCCGTCTTGAGGGTTTTACCCTATGGGTGGGTGTAAGGAGTAAAAAAGATGCAGGGCTTAGTAAAGAAAGAGTAGCCCTATTAGGAGGGGATACGGAGGTATATCCCGAATGCCCGGCGCCGCAAAGGTTCTTTTCGTTTTTTATGAGCCCTGTTCGGAAACCGAAACTCCAAACAGTTTCCGGTAAAGCCGCTCTTTCCCGGAAGTTCGACGGGCGCTAGCCATCGGGCTTTTTCTTCTTTATCTCATCCTATTGGTTACAATCCGAATCCACCCCATCCCCATTCCGGCCCGGTATCGCCTGTCATTCCGGGCCGGCAGTATCCGGGCTTAACGGGAGCTCGATGTAAGAGTCCGCAGGTTACGGCGGACTCTTTTCTTCTTTGTCGAGCTCATGTTATTCACCCAAAGGGGAGGGCCTTTTCCTCCGGGTCGCTTTCCTGGATTGGGCCACCTATGCTCGTCTTAAAGATGGGGATTGCCCGGATCACAGTCCGGGTAATTCGCGGACAATCTTTGAGCTTGTTGACCCTAGACATGAAGGGACCGCAAGCCCTGGGACATCAAGCCTCCTTTAGATTTAGAACATAAAGCCTACAGCGGCTTTTGCAAGGAGGCCGTGGCCTACTTGCGGACTTAATTCAGTGTCGCCGAAAGGAAGAACCACGCCATAGATAAGGTGGCTTCTCAGGAAGAGGGTGTCGGTGAAGAAAAAGTCAATCCCCAGGCCGCCTCGGATCCAAATATCGCTCCACCAGTCTTTCTCAAAATTAAGTTCCACATCCACCCCTCCGGTAGGGAAGAACACAAAGGCGTCTGAAATGGGGATGGGGTATTTCCCATACACCCCAAAGCCGAGAGCCGAGGTAGGTTGAGGAACCCCCTCATCAGGAACTGAGGTCGTGGTACCCTCAACAGTTACCTCTGCCTCACCTGATTTATACATGAAGGCAAGATTGAACTCCACCCATTGGCTGAGACCGAAAAAGGCACAGGCCCCGAAGGATCCCCGGTTAAAGGTCCACTCATAATTGTACCCATAGAGGCTCTCTGTTCCTCCCTGGAAGGTATACCCTCCCAGGAGCCCGCCGCCTGCGGCCTTCTCTAATGCAAATGCCCCGCTCCCCAGGAGCACCAGGCAAAACCCTACAATAATACCCTTTTTCACAGAACACCTCGTTACGCGCAAATTCCTATATCCATGGAAAACTTCCATGCCTGAATCGATCCCGTGGCGGGATCGGTTTCATTCCCTAAAACCGGCTTAAAACCGTTCCGACGCCATAGCCATGATTTCCGCGGTCTTCACATCCAGGGCCTTTGCCCGCAGCCGCCGGGTTGCCCCGCTGCCGCTGATGCTGCCGGTTATGACGATAGACGCCCCCAGCATCTTTCCTATGGACACCGCGGAATTATCATCCACCTCGCCGGAGAATTGGAAATCCTGTTCCGCCCGGATAGCGTCAAGGCTCTTTCTATCCACGATTTTGAATTTTCTGGTTTCCACCAGCAGATAGGCCAGTTCTTCGATGACAAAGTCCGACATATCCCGGTCCCGTGAAGCAATGCTTATGATTGCCAGGGTCGAGTTCCTCGGCAGGACCTGGATTAATTCTTCTGCGGCCCGGTACACCGCTCCTTCTATGGTAGTATCCGCGGCAATCTGGGGACGGGGAGTCTGCACCGGTTCGGGATTCCGTACCGCTACCGGTTCGGGGTTCCGCGCCGGCTGAAAGGTCTGTACCGGCTCAGGAGCCGGCAAGGCCCTAGCCGCCGCCAAGGAGCCCTGCTCGGAACTCCTCGGCCGGGGGCTTATGGCGATAGTTTGCTGGATCTCCGTATTGATAAGCCTGCCGTACCGCATGAGGGGCCTGATGGTTACCCGGTTTGAAACGGAATCCACCACTACCTGTTTTTTATCCCCGATATTCCATACCCCTCCTTTGGGGGTGGTTTCCGCGAGATGAACAATGTTTCTCCCATCCCGGACGATTATTTTTTCCGTGGTTTTTTGAAACACATGGGCCACAATAGCGTCATTAACCCATACGGCAATATCTTTCTCCACATTCGTCCCGTTAATGACAATTTCCGACTCTCCCTGCCGTGCCACGGCGTTTGGAGCATTCGGCGGCGCCAGTCTTGCCTGAGGGTACAGTGCCCCGGTGAGGGCCAGTCCCCATACTAACCCTAGTATTTTTCCTTTCATGTTTCTCCGTTACTCCATTACAAACCTATGGCTCGGATGGGGGTACAGAGGGCAGGGGAACCCCGCCATCTGTACCCTGCAACTTGGCTATAAGCCAAGCAGTTGATTCAGTTCTTGGTCGGTCTTCTCAAACACCGTGTCCACGTACTCGTTGATGTCTTTTTTGAAACTGTTCTTATCCAAGTAGACCACCACGTAGGTGTTGCCCCGGCCGTTCATATAGGGTCCAAAGGTCTTTACCTTCCGCAGGGTTTGGGTAACGATCTGCTTGGTGGAATCCTGAAAACGGGCCACCCGGTCGGTTTCCCCATTGGCCTCGGCCCGCCGAACCGCGTTCTCGCCGATAGCCGCCACCTCGGTCTCCAAACTCCCCGCCAGGTTCTCCCGGGCGAGGAGGGTAGCCTGCTGTAAGGCATCCGACTCGTTCTGGAATTCCGAGATCCCCATGCCGTAGTACACGTCATCCGTGGTCTGATGCCCCTGTATCCACTGGGCGACTTCATTCGGCGGCCCCCCTTGAGGTTGTTGCGGCTGGCTCGCTGCGGGCTCTGAGGGCGGAGCGCTGACACAGCTTATAAGCAAAGCCCCTGCTGCTACGGCCGCCCATACGACTGATACGATTCGCTTTTTCATCTTCAATCCTCCTTAAGATTGATACGAAATAGAGAAAATAATTTAATCACCTAAAAAGGCGTTAAATTCATGGATAAAGTTCGCTTCCAGGTCCTTTTCTATTTCCCGGAAGGCGATGGTATAGGCCATATCCCGGTTCCGGGCCCCTTGGCGCTCATAATTCTTGGTGTAGGAAAAGAGGAGGTCCCCGGCCTTGCTACTGAGCTGCAAGGTGATCCCTGAATGGATGAAAACCCCCGCGGGGAAGTGCTCTTCATTACAAGAGATCTCTCCGGTAATGGCGTAGTCTCCCTGGTTCCGCACCGCCACATAGCCGCTTTTTTCCAGCACATCCAAGAGTTTACGCTGGATCCGGCCCTGCGGATCCGCTTCAATCGCCGCACTAAACCGCAGTTTGGAACGAAAGGTTCTGCTGTCGGCCATGATGTTCCGGGTATACTCCAGGGTTTCCCGATACTCGGTTCCGGCATCGGACAGTTCTCCCAAGCCGAGGATATCCGCTTCAATGCATTGGGCAATGGAAGCGGCCCGCTTAAAGGTCTGGTATTGCTGCAAGGGGTCTCCGGTTTCCTTCAGCATGGTTTCCAGCATGGTCAGGTTCGTGGCGATCCGGTTTTGATAGAGTTCCGCGGCTTCCTGTTTGTTGATGTAGGCCAGGACATACCAGTTCCGGTTCTGGTCGTTATACCAGGGAGAGGTAAAATGGGCGCCCAGGAATTCCGCCTGACTTGCGATCCGTACCTGGTTGCTCATAGCGGTTTGCTTTACCGCCTGTTTCTGGCTGCCGGAAACCACTTCGTTATACCGGTCAAGCAGTTCCTGCTGTACGGAAACGGTGCTCTTAAAATAGAGGGAAAGTCCCTTCATCGCGGCATTCTTCGCTTCCTCATCCCCTGTCCCCATACCCATGGCGCTTATGAACCGGGAGTCCGGATATTCCTGTTCCCGAAACCGGACCCACCGGGGTTCGGGTCCAACCGCAAAGACCCTGAGGCCCGTAACGAGGCCCAGGATCAGCATCATGTTCTTACCCATCTGCCACCTCCTTAGGGGGACAAAAGCTGATTATACATGGTGAGGTACTTGCCCCCGGAAAGCTCCGTGCTCCCGCTGGTCAAGATCTCCCCGGTCCGGGTATCGATGGTTTTCATGTGAACCTCGATCTTCCGGCCCACCTTGATCAAGGTGCCCAAGACCACCGCAGAGGCCCCGAGCATTCCCCCCAAGGCTACGGCGGAGTTGTCGCTCACATAACCGGAGGCGCTGAAATCAAACTCTGCCGCGAGACGGTCGATCTGGGAACGTTCAACCAGGGTGATATTGGGGCGCTTCGTAAGATAATGGCCGGTCTGTTCCGCAAAATAGCGGCCCAGCACGCTTTGGTGTCCGTCCACATTAAGAAAATCCAGGACCGCCACGGTCATCTTCTCTTCTGTTGTACCGGAGGAGGAAGCCCCGGAACCGGTAAGGCCCTGGAGGAGGCCCTTCTTTTCCATGTCCCGGCTTACCGTGGGGTCCTCTTGAGAAAATCCGAAACCCCCGGCCAGGACCAGCATCGCCGCCATGGAAAAGAGTGTTCGTTTCATGTAATTCTCCTTAAAAACTGGCAACTGTACGACTGCGGCGGAACCCCGGGGGCCTCAACCGCAGATCCGATCAAGCCGGGGCGTTACGGTATTTTCTGTATAGCCCGTTTCTGCGAGGGTACGGTCCCTATCGAATAGTACCCGCTCAAATCAACAGACTCATAGGTTGATTTCTCGCTTTCCACACCCGCAGCATTGACCACGGCTACTTTGAAATAGGCGGTACCCGTACCACTCCAATCCTCACTGTAAAAGTAAGTTTGAGGAGCAGTTACCTCACCATCATAGTTATAGGGCCCATTTGCATTCCGTGACCAATAAATGACATACTTCACCGCGCCACTTACCGAATTCCACGAAACATATACCTTATCTGATGATGATCGGTATGCCCATATAGTACCCGGCGGAGAAAGAGCAGATCCGCTGTTTCCACTTGAAGACCAGGTTGTTGCAGAACCCTTTGATGATTGGGTGCTTTCCCCAGCGCTATTCACCGCGCTTACCTTGTAATAATAGGTAGAGCCTGGAGATAAACCCGTATCAGAATAGGATAAAGCAGATGATGAGGAAGATACCGTTACCTCCTTATGGAAAGAATAGTAGATATCTGCAGAACTACGGTAAATCTTATAACTGGTAGCGCCAGGAACCTCAGACCAATATACGGTAATGCTGCTTGAAGAGCTTGCCGACGCATATACTGATTGAGGAGCAGAAGGGATGGCCTCTTGGGTTTTTGCAGAAACCGCTGTTGATTTTGGGCTTTCTCCATAGGCATTATACGCAGATATCCTATAATAATACGTCGTACCCTGGTACAATCCCTCATCAGTATAGAAAGTGGAACTAGTGGTTCTCAGGAATGACTCGATATCATCGTCCTGCATCTTACGGTAGATATTATAACCGGAAGCGCCTTGAACCGAAGACCAGCTTAGGGTAATACTGGTTGAAGAACTTGCCGATGTACTGATGTTAGAAGGAGTGGAAGGCGGGGACCCACTGCTTCCTTCCCCTGAATATGTTCCAAACGAGGCAGTAGCAGACTTAGGGCCTTCACCGGCGGCATTGAATGCGCTGACTTTGAAATATCCATGGTTATACTTCGTCCAGTCCACACTGATATATGGAGGTGCCTCAATCGACTCTTCGCGCTCATATTCCTCTTCTTTGTCTTCAAATGCCCAATAAACAAAATAGAGCAAAGCCCCATCCACCGGATTCCATGTAACAGATACTTCATCTTCGGATATACGGGTTGCGGTTACACCGGTTGGCGCAACTGGCGGCTGAACACCATTACCTCCACCCGCGGTTGTGTTTCCTGGAACGATTGATGAGTCGGGACCATATCCCTTACCATTATACGCCCCTACTTTATAATAATAGAAGGTATTCGGGGATAATCCGGTATCGGTATAGGATGTACCTTTTATCTCCTCTTTCCGCACACTATAGGGGCCGTCGGCACTATCCGCACGGGATACCCTATAATTAGTAGCGCTTTCGACTTTAGACCACGTTAGGGTAATAGTGCCGGAAGTTCTTGCTGATACAGTTACGCCTGTAGGAGCAAGAGTAGGAGCAGCCGCGGCTTCGCCACCCCTGCCCACGGCTTCCTCTAGGGCACCCCCAAAGCCGCCGCCGTCTCCGCCGTCACTGTCGCATGCGCTCAGGACTAACCCGAATACCAGCACAAGGCTGCATATTCCCGTCATAATTGTCTGATACTTTTTCATGAAGTACCTCCTTTTTGCAGAAACCCCACCGGAATAGGCCAAGAAGGGTCTTTTCCCGCGGCTCCCATATATAATGCCCTTATGGGCAAGGTTTCTGAGGGTAATTGCAGGAAGAAGTCCCCCGGTTCCACCGGAGCGCCATACCGGTCATGAAGTTCCAAGGTCCCGGCTACGGCTTGGCCTATCCAGGAACCTTGAACAAACCCGGCAGCTTCAGGACCGGTACAGCTCTGCGGGGACAAAGAATGGCAGAGGTTTCCCCTTAGATACTGCATGGCTTCTAAATAAACTGCCAAACCTACGGCTGCGTTGGGCATACCATAATAAGAGAAGGTTCTTTTATGCATCTCATCACCGCCTTTAAAGGTATTGGTAATACCGTATATTTACTTGTTTATACCAAGTAAATATGAAAAAAATCCGGTACCACCTTAGTATGCACTTGTTATTACCTAGTTGTCAATACCCGGTAAAGACCTATCATACCAATTGAAGAATGTAAATACACTATGAACATAGGACCAGAAAGATTGCGAAAATTGCTCTCCTTGAATATCAAGAGCCGCAGGAGATTCTTAGGCATATCCCAGGAGAAACTGGCGGAAACCGCGGACCTTTCCGCCCAGACCGTGAACGATATCGAGGGTTGCCGTATGTGGGTGAGCGATAAGACCCTCGTGAAACTCGCCAAGGCCCTGGACGTGGAGGCATACCAGCTTTTACTCCCCACTATTGAAGAAAAAACAACCGGAGAAACTCCGGAAGCCGCCCATTCCCCGGCAGAAACCTTACTCACCCTTCAGCATAATCTCAAAAAACAAATCGACCGGCAATTTGATGAAGTCCTCAGATCCGGCCTATGGCGGTAAGTCTCCATGTATGAATCCGGTAAGACCGGGGTAAGCCCTTGCTCATACCAAAAGACGCCTTGCCGGTAACAATCCGTATATTGGTTTTAACAAGTTGTCAGTCCTTAGGATTGCCGAGTACCGTAATGAGCACAGTACTATCATCAAGGAGTTTACGAGAAAAAATGAACAACATGAGTGGAGGACCGGAATCATTGCGGACCCTGTTAGCCCTGAACATCAAATACCGGCGAAAAGTCCTGGGGATATCCCAGGAAAAACTCGCCAAAACCGCGGAGCTTTCGGCTCAGACCGTGAACGATATCGAGGCTTGTCGTATCTGGGTGAGCGACAAGACCATCGTGAACCTCGCCAAGGCCCTCAAGGTGGAGGCGTACCAGCTTCTCCTCCCGGTCTCTGAAGCCGAAAAAGGGCTTCCCGCCCCTTCGTCAACAGAAATCTTACTCACCTTACAGCAGAAGATTAAAAATGAGATCGATATGCAATTTTATAGGATCTTGAAACCCCGGGGCTTACCGTAAAGGGGGACTAGGTGAAGGGGCGCTTAGGGTATTTTCCCGGATAAGCTGAGACAAGAGCCTGTCAAAACTGTCTGCAAAGGCTTTGATCTCCCGCCTGCCGTAGGTGCGGACCCGGGTTCCGATAAGGCCGTTTTCTGCCAGGTTAAGCATAAAATCCCTGAGGGAACGGTATTCCCTCAGGTTTTCCTGGGTATACACCCGCCCCCGGTCGTCCATAACCCGAATCGACCCTTCCACCAAACGGCAGGCCAGGGGGATGTCCCGGGTTACCGCCAAGTCTCCGGGACGGGCCAACTCGACCATACGGTCGTCCGCGGCCCCTTCCCCTTTAGGACACAGTTCCATCACCGCGGTGTCCCCGAGTATACCGGGGATACCGCGGTTTGCCACAAAAAACGCCCTTATCCCGGTTCTCCGGGCAGCCCGTAACACCGCTTCCCGAGCCGGGCGGGGACAGGAATCAGCATCCACCAGTATTTTCATGTTTCTTCTATAATATAAAAATATAAAGAATCTATAAGGAACCAGGGCCTGCCCCATAGAGGGTGTAGGTTCCGCTGAAACGGATATCTTCAGGCGTCCCTTGCGGGATGAACACCGATTCCCCTTGGGTGAGGGTCCATTCGCCTTCCCCGCTGGCAAGGGTGATGTGGAGCGTTCCCTGGGTTACGATAAGGATCCCCGGAAGGCTCTCCGGGTATTGTACCTCGTCCCCAAAGCCTTCCCTGACCCACAGGGAGAATTCTTGAGCCTGAGTCCTGAACCCTGAGTCCTGAGCCTGGAGGATCTGGGGATGAAACACGGAGAAATCCAATATATGCAGGAGTTCCTGGACATCCACATGCTTGGAACTTAATCCTCCCCTCAGTACGTTGTCCGAGTTGGCCATAAGCTCCACCCCAAAACCGCGTATATACCCGTGGAGGACCCCTGCAGGAAGATAGATCCCTTCACCGGGTTCGAGGGCAATCCGGTGAAGGTACAGCGGAGCCATCACCGCCGGATCCCCGGGGTGTAGTTCCGCAAAATAGGCAATGAGTTTCCATGCTTCCGTATATGCAGGATACTCGCGGATAAGCCTCTGCTGGTGATCTTTCCCATAGGCGCTCAATGCCAGCCCTAGGGCTGGGGGAAGCGCGAAAAGCCCCTGGAGAAATGCCCGGAGGCGTTGGTCCGCAGCGCCGGTTTGCAGGGTTTGGGAGAGCCTATTCAGGGCCCTCCCCAGAGGTTCCGGTGCGGATTGAGCAAACTTCGTCAAACCTTGGACAATCTGGTCTGGTTCTTGGAATCCGCAAAGGGCCGTGAAGGGACTCAGGGCACAGATAATTTCCGGTTTATGCTGGGGATCTTTGTAATTCCGGTAAGGCGCCTCAAGGGGTATACCGAGTTGATTTTCCCGTTCCCAGCCCTTTTGAGCCTGGTCCCGGTTTGGGTGGGCTTGGATGGAAAGGGGCTTGTCCACCGCTAAGAGTTTAAACAAAAACGGCAGGGTCCCAAAGGCCCGCTGTACCGCGGTTCCTACATACAAAGCAGGATCTTGGGCTATCAACAAGGAGAGGGGCAACAGGGTCCCCTCATATTCGGTGAGGGACGGCCCATCGGGATGAACCCCCATCCATAATTCCGCCCAGGGAAGCCCTTCAGGATTTGCCACCCTCAAAATGCGGGGAATCCACTGAGGAGATCCCCAGTCATAATGCTTAACCGGGTTTTTGAGTCTAAAAATACGATTCATAGCATACCATAGGGATCCTTACCCTAAGGGTCATAGGATAAGACTTCATCAATACGGGCGATCAAATTCAACGCAATCTGTTCGGTTTCACGGGCTTCGGCCTCGTGTTCCGCAACTTCTCGACTGAATATGCGCTGTATTTCATCACAAAGTAAAAATCCCGTGAGAATGGCAATTTTAAGGGGATCCCGTAAACCCGTTGAATTTTGAGTACTTTCGAGGGCTAAACGGTAGTTGTTCAGGATACGTTCAAGATACACGGGATTTTCTTCGGCAGCAATAGAAAAAGAGGTCCCCAATAGTTCAATCCGTAAATCACTTTTCATCGATCGAACGTTTTTTGCAGTTTGACCACTTTTTGACATGAACACCTCTTACGACTGAGCCTGATCCGGGTGTGGTGTATCATCATGAGCGGGAGGGGCTCCTCCGGTTGCCGGCTCAGCAGGGGTCAGTACGTGGGAAAGGCGATCTGCTATGGCATCTTCAAAGTGATTAAGCTGATTGAGGGCAGAAAGGATCCCCTCCTCAATCTGAGCATATTCGTCTTTATAGGCTTGAATCAGCTGTTTCAGTTCTTCAATCTGTTTCTGCTGGGTTTTGGCCTGCTCTTTTAACTGACGGTTTTCCTCGCTTACCTGCTTCACAAAATCCAGGGCGCTTATCACCTTGGCTTCCAGTAATTTGACGTGATCCAGTGTGCCCATCTTAAGCTCCCAATGCCGCTTTAGCCTGAGATACCACCGCCTTAAAGGCCGTGGTATCCTCCACTGCGAGGAAGGCGAGGGCTTTCCGGTTGATGGTTATACCGGCCTTATAGAGGCCCGCAATAAACCGGGAATAGGAGAGTCCCTCTCCCCGGCAGGCCGCGTTAATGCGGGTGATCCACAACTGCCTAAAGTCGCCTTTCCGGTCTCTCCGGTCCCGGTAGGCATAGGACAAGCCCTTAGCCACCGCATCCTTGGCGGTTTTGTAGTTTGAATGGCGGCGTCCCCAATAGCCCTTGGCTTGTTTAAGGATCTTCTTCCTATGGTCCTTTCTTCTTGAACCGTCTACTGCTCTTGACATAACATACCGCTCCTATCCGTAGGGTAATAATCGTTTTTTGATTGTCTGCACATTGTCGCTGGACAATATACCTGCATGGCGGAGATTCCGCTTCCGTTTACGGGACTTCTTGGTAAGAATATGACGAAGGTTCTGTTTTTTATATTTTACCTTCCCCGTCCCTGTAAAAGAATAACGCTTGGCGGCGCTTTTCTTGGTTTTCATTTTTGGCATCTTGTTACCCTCAATGTAAAAAATGTAAAAATCCACCCCTTTCCCCACACTCGCTTGATTTGGGGAGAGGCGCTTGAAAAAGCGGTTGGAACCCCGCTTTTTCCCATAAATCCACGGGAGCTTTCCCAAAAACTGAAATTAAGAAAAGCCCCATCGTATACCTCAAAACTTCATTCTTCATCATCCTCGTGAAAAAATCAACAATGGGGTTATGGATACTGCGGTAAACCAGGAAAAGCCGGCCCTTCTGGTATATAGACCCGGCAGGCTTCTCCCTTAAACCGTAAAACGGCAGCTTTCAAACCTGCCCGCTCTTATGGTATAGACGTACATCCTTATTTTTTAGACTTGGGACTCACGACCATAGACATGAACCGGCCTTCCATAGTCGGCGCCTTATCCATCACATATTCCCCTTCAATACGTTTCAGCACATCTTTGAGGACCTCTAATCCCAGTTCGGTATGGGCAAGTTCCCTGCCTCTGAAGCGGATGGTAACCTTGACCTTATTACCTTCCGCAAGAAATTCCCGTACATGCTTCGACTTGAACTCAATATCATGTTCATCGATCTTCGGCTGCATACGGATTTCTTTGAGTTTCAGCAGCTTCTGCTTCTTTTTTGAATCCCGGATCTTCTTTTCATTCTCGAATTTGAACTTACCATAATCCATGATCTTAACCACCGGTGGAACCGCCTGGGGAGCAACTTCCACGAGATCAAGACCTTGTAATCTCGCAATCGCCAGTGCTTCCAGGGTAGGAATAATTCCCTGTTGCTCACCCTCATCCCGAATGAGGCGAACTTCCCGCACCCGAATCTGTTCATTAATCCGTAAATCCTTATCCGACAACTGACCTCCTCGTACAGTTCCTTCAGGAACTGAAGTTCCCAGTGCAACGGGGTATGCACCGATCGCTCAAATAGTATTATAACGAATAAGCGATTCGTATGTCTAGTGGTAGCATTGCCTCATCAGGATAAACCCATAGAAATTCGTATTTCCTTATAAAATAAACCCTTAGGTGAAACGATAAAAAGCCGACTCTATTTACTAGTTCCTTATACAGTATAGAATTAATAAATTCTATGGGTTTATCCTGTTGCCTCATGTAAAATCCAACCCAAGGGGCTGGGGAATCTCATGGTAACAATCTGCCCATAGGAGATCAATACTTTCCCCCGATAACGAGCCGGGGGTACCCATGAGGCTCTCACTATGACTCAAAAAAGACATGGGCGGATATACCCGGTCCGCGCTATCGTAAAGGGGGAAAGGCAAGGAAAAGCGCCATTCTGGAAAACCGGGTATAACCGCAAGTACGCAAGTACCCTGCTCCACCATGCAGGAAAAACCTAACTGCGGAGCATAGGTAAACAGATGGTGAAGGTCGCTATCGCCACCCAAGGACGCAGGAAACGGGTCTCCAAGAGGATTTACGATGAAGCGGTAAAAGGCCGTCCTTGCCATCTGGGACTGCTTCCACCGTCTCTGCGGTAAGCGCCTGGTTCCCCTGATCCGGGCGAACCTGAAAGCCCTAGCCGCAGCGTTCAAGATACCCCCGGAGGTACAAGCGAAACCGGCACGGGTCAGTTCTTCCACCGTGAAGCGGTCGGGAATGGAAAGGGCATAAAGCCAAGGGAAAGGGCTCCAGTAAACTCTTCAAACAGCCTATCTCGGTCAGAACCTTCTGGTATGGGGAGGATAAAAAGGCAGGCTTTTTGCGAAATCGACACCATTTCCCCCGATGGCGGCTTCGCCCAAGGGGATTATGCCTTCACCTTAAGCCTCATCAATGTCCCTACCTGCTGGTCTGTTTTCCGTCCCCGCTCTAATGCCCCGAGCTTTCATGCCTTCTCTTCCCACCCGGAAGGCATGACCGATACTCAGTGCTCAAACCTTATGTTTCCTCATCCATAGGTGGGAACTTATCTTGTTTTTAACGCCCTGGTACGTAAACGCATATGCCCCTAAGCCCCGGAAGTTTTCTCTATGTTTAGGGTACATAGCGTTTAAGGGTATTGGCCTTACCTGGAGTAACTCCACTGGTGGCGGTGATATACCAATCCTCGGCCTTGTTACGGTCAGGGGCGGTTTCATTCCGGGAAATACTCCTCGTAACCGTGGTACCCTTGGTGGGTACCGCATCGTGAGGATCTGGGGAAGGGAACCAGCCCCCTTGGCTGTTTACCCGGTTGGCAGCCTCAGCCAATTCCGCCTTGGCCCAGGAGGTATCGGAGTTTTCGCTGAGTACCACTCCATCCAGTATGCGATCATCTTGATCCAGGAAAAAGACCACATCGGTTTTTCTGAGCCTTTCCTTTGTATCAGGGACCCAAAAATCCCGGGAGTCCGGGAAGGCTTCGGTACCCTGGGAAGCACCCCGATCCGTACCGGTCTCGTTGCGGATTCCTTCTTCCAGGCTGCGTAAATGGATGACGAGGTACTCCCCGGCGCCTACCTCTACGGGAGGAAATTCAAATACCGGTTTATCCCCATTGCTGGCAATGAAGAGCCGCAAGGCTCCGAGGTTCCCGGGGCTCAGGGTTTTCAGTTCTACAAATTCCGCTTTTGGCTTGGCATACTCGGTACGAAGCTCGGTAATTATAACCGAGGGAAGCCGGTCGTTCTTGGTTCTAAACGGAACAAGCAGGTTCAGGGTATTCCGCTGACTATCTTCTACCAGCATATTCACGGTTACCGCTGCTCCCCCCTGAAGCTCCTGATTCACCATGACATCCACCTGGGTACCCTCCGTGATGGAGGTAACTTCCAGGGGAGGATCAAAGTGCAGGGATACCACCCTTACCGGAAGAGAGAATTGAAAGGATATTTCCTGGGTGGAAACCGCCTTACACCCAAGGAAGACCGGCGCTTCTGCCCTGACTCCCAGAACCTGCTGAATGGCCGATTCAGAGGAACAGGACCAACCGGTACAGAGGACTAAAGCCCCTATACCGCTGAGTATATACCCGTATTTGTTCATCACCTACCTCTAGATATGTATAAGGGCTCAGTATGGGGATTGCTTCAAAGGGCTTTTGTACCATGGCAGATGGTGAAAAAATCATCAATTATATTCAAATAAGGGTATGTTTAAACGGTGCGGCCCAGGGCAGACCCTTACAAGACCGGTATGGCTGTGTATGGTTCCGCCGGTATCCGGGCTCATCCTTTGCGTACCTTTTCTAAGTTTAGGGATTTAAGTATCCTTAAAAGACCATGAATCCCCTCAGGATAGTACAACTGGATCTTCGCGCCCCGCTGGTGTATCGCAAAGCTGAGGACCTTAGCCCCTTTACCCATACCGGCTTACCGGAAGACAGCCTCTTCTGTTTTGACCTCTCCCCGGATCAGCACCTGAGCATTGAACCTGCGGAAGATCACTACCTGGGCCCAGTCCTGTTTGCAGGTACCCTGCCCCTTGATCCTGATACCCTGGCAGGACCCCCGCTCATTGAGCTTCCCCAGGGAACCTATATGTTTGCCCAAGTCCGGGAACTGCTTGGCCGGGAAGGGTTTATATGGCTGGCCACGGAGGTACAAAAGGAAGGGCTTTGGCAGCGCCTGACCCTGGAAAGACGGCTGTATCTCCGGTATCTTGTGGAAGAGGGAAAAACCATCACCCAGGTTTTCCGGCCCTATAGGGCATAGCCTACAGGACCACCGCTTCCACCATATACCGGATATCGATCCCCTGGTCCCCTTGTTTTCTCATTTCAATCACAAATATGAGGGACGTGTACTGGGGAGCGGCGATTACCTTCTTAACCCGATAGGAGCTAATCAGCGGCCGTTTCACCTGGGGAGTCCCTACGGTATAGAGAATCCTCGAACGGTCCTTCTGGACCCGCTCAAGGGCAATAAAAAAAGAGGATTTTAAATCAGGGCCGCTGCCTTCAATAGCAGGTACCAGTTGCGCCTTGTAGGAAATTGCAGGTTCAAAATCACGGAATTCTATGGTTTCTCCTGAAATCCCCCCATCCACCCCATTCAGAGAAACGTACAGGGCATGCCCCAACAGCAGGTAATCGATCCCGTAGCGATCCGCCAGCGCGGTATTCCGGGAAAGGATACGGTACAAGGCCCCGGAACCATCCTGGCCTGCATGTACCGGGCTATCATGCACAAAGGAAACCCTGCCGCCGCTTACAAAGGCATTCTTAGATACATCCACCGCAAATAAATCCGCCCAGGGCCGTAAGGTTTTCTCTTGGACCCCATACTGGGCAAACATATAGGTTTTTCCATCCGGCGAAAACCCCAGATCCACATAGGATGCAATATCTCCTGCCCATAAACAGGAGCCGCCCAAACAAAAAAGCACCCCCAGGATGATGGGGTGAGCACATCCTCTGCTATAGGGTATGGGCTTTTTACCCTCCGGATAGGTACCGGCAGGGTACGTTTTAGCTGCGGGTATGTGCTTTCTCCACCGGGGACAGGTACGTTCAGCCATAAAAGCCTCCTTTTGAAACAGTTTCACCATTTGACCCTTTGAAACAGCCTCTATTCCTTACTTATTATCGGAAGAAACCGATACCCCTTAAGCGGTCTGAGGGCTTGAGTTACCCCGCCGTGGCGGCTTATGCTTAGGGTATGACTTTGCCAGAACGGAACACCCTATTCAAAGGGGAAATAGGTATCGCTTTCCTGATCCTGATTGGGGTGGGTATCGCCGCGTGCTCCATAATGCCGGTTTATCCTGCGGTACTGGCAGCAATAGCCCGGCGGTCTTCGGGAATGTTCCAGTCCCTGGGGGCGTATTTCTTAGAGCCCAACCCTTATGTGCCCTTTGTGTCCATGCTTTGCGCCATGCTCTACGGGTGCATCACCATGGTGATTATTTACCGGTACTTTGAAAAAACCTATTCCCCGGAGATTCTCTACATTGCCCTGTTTGTGCTTTCTTTTGCACTGGAGGGCAGCCGTATCATGGTGCCCTTAAAGCTCAAATACGAACTTCCCGGTGTGTACCTCATCATGGCCTCAAGGGTCCTCCTCTTTGGCCGGTATCTGGGTATTCTTTCATTGTTTGTAGCCAGTGTGTGCGCCGCAGGGCTGGAAGTCCAGAAACAACATATCATGATCGGGATCATCATCTTTAGTACCCTGATGATTACCCGGGGCGTTCCCATTGACGGGCTTTCCTGGGACAGCAGTTTCTGTATGATAAGCGGGTATCCTGCCATGTTCAGAATCCTTGAAGGGGGCATGGCCTTAATAACCGTGGTGAGCTTCTTTATTTCAGCCTATTCCAGGGGGGCTAAGGAGTATATTTTTATCGGTATCGGTTCCCTCCTGGTTATGGCGGGAAGGAACATGCTCTTAGGGGCGGATACCTGGATAAGCCCCTTCCCCGGTTTGGGGATCCTTTGTATAGGAACCTGGGTTATCTGTACCTACTTGCATCGGGTATACCTCTGGTTGTAACGACCGGGGATGAAGGGCGCCCCC
>JAITRH010000251.1 GCA_031288495.1 Treponema sp.
ATGAACTCCGACCGGCGGCGGCTTTCGAGTATCTTTTGAGTGGGCTGGCCGTCCTTGTCCAGTTCCCAATGGCGGCCGGGGCAGGTATACGGGGAGTTCAGTATGGGGTGATCATAGAAAGCTGCGTCCATTACGGTAGTGTAGCATTTTGAGCGGCATTTTAATAGAGACCAGCAATCAGCCAGGGTCAACGCATATAAAATCATCCTTACTATATAGCATAAGGAATTACTAAGGTATATGCGGCGGTCTTGCCGGCGGAGGCTTCCCTCTTGGTCGAACTCACCCTACCATGACAACGATTGTTCTATATAATGGAGGCCTATTAAAGCAGACTCAAGGCGCGCAGGACGGATATCATACCAAACATGGTAAACATGGACAACACCGTGGAAAGATACACCGTTTGAGCCGCGAAGGCCGGATCCATCTGGTAGTTTCGCGCCATCACCAGGTTAGCAACCGCACAGGGAGCCCCAAAAACCACCATCAAGGCCCCCAGTTCTTGCCCCCGGAAGCCCATCCCAATGATTATGGGTAGCAAGATCCCTGGAATAATCACTAAGCGCATCATACAGGCCCCCAGCGCCGGGCCGATATTATGGGAGAGTTTTTTGAGATCAATCTGCGCCCCAAGGAGGAGGAGCGAAATGGGCGTACCCGTGAGCGCTACGGATCGGATCCCATTGGTCAGGAAAACCGGGAGGTCTATATGGCATACGGAAAAGCATATCCCCAGCACTGAGCCGATAATGAGGGGGTTTTTCCCAATATCAAGAAGCGTACGTTTAAAGGCCCCCTCCAGGGGGACTGCCTCCTTGGGACTATGGAGCAGCCGGGCATGATAGACCATGGCGATCACCGTAAAGAGATTGAACAGGATAATCGTAACCGGTACCAGCATGGCCGCAACCTTGATGCCCGATTCCCCGAAAAGATTGGCCGCTAGGGGTAAGGCATAAATGACGTTGTTTGAACGGAATGCGCTCACAATAAAGATACAGCGCCGGGAAGGCTCGGGGATCCCGGCGGTGAAGATGAGCCAGGCGAGGAACGCCATAAGGGAAATACTCAGGATGGTGAAGATCAAGAGCTTGAGGTTAAATTCCTCATAATAATTAATAGAGAGGGTGCTGTTGAATATATGCAGCGAGAGGAGGTACCGAAAACAGAGTTTGTTCAGGACCCCAATATCCGGTTCGGTAATATCCTTACGCCAGGCAATGAACCGCCCCAAGGCTACGGCAAATAACAAGGGAGCGATTGCTTTAAAGCTGAACCCTAATACCTCCACGGGACCCTCCTTGAGCGGGGAAGTATCACTGCGGACGTCCCTGGAGGTATGCTTCCAGCACAGCCTGTTCAGCAGCAGGGAAAGACAGGAATTCCAGAATAACCACCCGGCCAGGATGGATGAGCTTACAAACCGGGGAAAGTATGGCCTCTCCCGCTCGCAGGGAACAGCCGGGTAATGCCATATTCACCGGGATGTCTTTCATAGGCACCATGCCGTCAGGATAAAAGGAAATGCCCCGGGCTGAAATGCCGGTAACCCTGCCGGTGATGAGCAGCTTATTCACCGGATTGGAAAGGACAAACCCAAAACGGTTCCATGCGTCCTCAAAGTACCGGCGGACCCGGTATTGTTCCTGGGCCGGAATGCCCCCCCGTAAAAGGTCTTGGAGCCGCTTGATTTCTCTGGGGTCATCCAGGGCTTCCATAACCAGGCCGTTCACCCCCAAATAAAAGGCTCGGGAGGCCGCTTCCAAGGGGAACTGAATACCTTTAAGGAGGATAATGGGGCAGGCCTCTTTGGTCCGTTCGCTTCTTACAAATTGCAACAAGGCCTTCCAATGCCAGGGAAAGTCTTGGGCGCTGATGATGATCCCCTGGGGATCCACTTCATCCAGGTTGTCCATACTTTTCAAAACATACCGATACCGGATAAGATCGAATCCCATTGATGTAGTATAGTAAGAAACCCGATCAAAGGTATCATCAGAACCAATGACCAGCAGTAACTTCATCTACTCTCCGGCTTATTCCGTTCCTAGATTAATAACCGAATAATCCACGATGGTCCATATATCGTATTTACGGCGTACATAATAGGTGTACCGTTTCCTTTCCGTAACCGTGGGCCCAGTCTTAAATTTCTCTAAGGCCACTACGGTCCCCTCCATTTCATTGTAGTTGGTACGCTCAATCTGAAATTCTATGGGGATCATCCCAATATCCCCGTCCACTACCGAACGCTGCAGGTCCTGCCGGTACCGGGCGATCATCTGCCGGCGGCCCTCTTCGGACTCCGTAAGCCATTGCCGTTGCCGTACCCCATCTCGCGTAAGCATGGCTTCCAGGTCAAGGTACAGAAAGAACTTTTCCCATTGGGACTTTTGCCGGGCGCTTAACAGGTATTTGACCACCTCATCGGGGGGCAGTTTTTCCCGCACCAGGACCGCATTGGTCTCCACATCCATTTCCAGGGGTATCCCATCGGGACCTATGAGCGAAGGGGGCCTGAGGCTCAAAGAAAGCCGGTTTGATTCCAGGGGACGGACCGAGCTTGCTGCCGATATGGTCCGGTACAATTCAGGGTACATCCATACTTGCACGATGAAGGAACCGCTCTGCTGCAGATCCACATAGTCTCTCAGATTTTCGACAAATGAGAAGGACTCCCCGCTTGCTATAGATACTTCCCGGAAATACACCTGTTGACTTTGGCTCCGTTTACGCAGTAAAAGAGGCGCCGGATCTACCGGCCGGTTCGTCATGGTCCGTACGTCAAAATCGATAGAGAAAACCCGTTCATCCGCCAATTTAAACCGGAATGGCGCTGGGCTATTATTGGTGATGGTTACCTGGACATAGATGGGATCGATCCTGCCAGAAAGATCTGCCGGTCCGTATATGTAATAGATCCGCTTATCAAAATACCGTATGCTCAACCCAATGTCGGCGGAAGCCGCCGAGAGGACCCCAAAAAAGAAGGCGGCGATAAGGATGCGCGTATAGTGGTGTTTCACCGTGAGACTCCGTGATTCATAAGATATACTGCCCATGCAGGGTCACTATATACTATAGTAATCGGTATATTGTTATGAATACCTTATCCTTTCCTTCATTGCTGAGTCAAGTGCGGGCTTCCCCCCGGATACAGCAGGTGGTTTCCGCGTTTCAGCAGGGGGAATTCCCCTTGGAAATTGAGGCTGTCGAAGGTTCGCTGGCGGCTATCCTCCTTTCCCTGCTCTCTGAAACCGGCGCGCTTCCTTTCCTGGTAGTGGTTCCCACTGAAACCGACGCGGCTCATCTGGCCGGGGATCTGCAAGCCCTTCATATCCCCGCCTTGGTGTTTCCCTGGTGGGGCGCCTTGCCCTATCAGGACCTATCCCCCCATTCCGGGGTGTTTGGTGAGCGAACCAAGGTTCTCAGTCTCTTGGCTGCGGGGAAAGATGCCCTGGAACCCTGCCGTATGGTGATTGCCTCCCAACGGGCCTTCCTCAGCCCGGTTCCCCCTCCTGAGACCCTGAAGCGTTTCCTCATCCCCCTGAAACCCGGAGATCCGGTGGACCTCACTGCCTTGGCGGCAACCTTGGTGAGGTACGGCTATACCCGGGTCCCCAAAGTCCAGGTTCAGGGTGAATTCGCCCTTCGCGGGGAGGTCCTGGACATCCTCATGGGAGGAGATGAGACCGCCTGCCGGATCCTCTGTAACTTTACCAGGATAGAATCCATAAAACGCTTCGATCCCCTCACCCAAACGAGCCAAGCCCGTCTTCCCCAGCTGCTGCTCCGGGTTTTTACCTATCCCTCCTCCCTGGATATAGGTTCTGCTCCTTATTTTCAGGTTAGATCGACCGGGGATAGGACTGAAGGGAAAGCCCTGATGGATGCTTCCCGGGAAGGGCAAGCACCCTATCCTGTACCGGAACCGAGAAAGCCTCCGCGAGAAACCCCAAGGGCTGCCCCGGGGAATATAACCCTGTATGTTAAGGGGGGAACGGTTTGTTTTGTGGATAAGGAACGCTTAGAAAATGCCCAGGAGTCCCTGGAACGGGAATGCAGGAGCTTGTATGCCAAGGCTTGCCGGGAACGGGAAGTGCCACGGCCGGAAGAGGTCCTCCTTAATTTTAAGGAACTCTTCCAGGGCATCCCCCGGCGCTGCTCTTTTATGGGCATGAAAGGAGGGGGAGAACCGGAGGCGCACCGGTTCTCCCTTGCGGGGGAACCGCCCCGGAGCTTTTTCGGCAATGTCACTTATTTAAAGGAGGAATGTGCAGCCCTGACCAAGGAGGGCTGGAAGATCCTGGTGGCCGCGGAATCGGAGGTGCAGGCCAGCCGCATTCGGGAACTATTGAAGGATGAGGCCGCGGTTTCCGTGGTATTCCTTCCCCTTTCCGCGGGTTTTACCCTGCCAGACAGCAAGCTCATGGTGGTCCATGAAAACGAGATCTTCGGGAGACGGCGGCGGCTTCCCCGGTCATTGAAAACCGTCCGCAGTACGGTCATCGACACCTTTGTGGAACTCAATCCTGGAGACTTCGTGGTGCATGTCAACTACGGTATCGGCCTCTTTAAGGGGATCGAGCGGATCCAGGCCCTGGGACACGAGCGAGATTATATCAAGCTGGAATATGCGGGGGAGGAGTTCGTCTTTGTTCCCATTGAACAGGTGAACCTGGTGCAGCGGTATGTTGGGAACGAGGGAAGCCCCCCGCGGCTGGACAAGCTGGGTTCCAAATCCTGGGAAAACCGGAAGGGCAGGGTCAAACAATCGGTGGAAGACCTTGCCCGGAAGCTCATTACCCTGTATTCCAAGCGCAAGGCTGTGCAGGGCTTCTCCTTTCCTGAGGATTCGGAATGGCAGCCCATGTTCGAGGC
Organism: Treponema sp.; assembly: GCA_031288495.1. Taxonomy (GTDB): domain Bacteria; phylum Spirochaetota; class Spirochaetia; order Treponematales; family Breznakiellaceae; genus JAIRLU01. Next base: position 4,885 of record JAITRH010000251.1, read on the forward strand.
GGCCTTTCCCTTTGAGGAAACCGAGGATCAGCTCCGCTGCGTGGAGGAGATTAAGGCGGACATGGAAAGCCCGCACCCTATGGATAGGCTGGTTTGCGGGGATGTGGGGTACGGCAAAACCGAAGTGGCGGTTCGGGCTTGTTTCAAAGCCATCATGGGGGGGAAGCAGGTGGCATTTTTGGCGCCCACCACGATCCTGGCGGAACAGCACTTTGAGAATTTCCAGGAACGTTTCTCCCAGTTTCCGGTACGGCTTGCCATGCTCTCCCGCCTGGTGGAACGGGGTGCGGTGCAAAAGGCCCTCCAGGAGATCAAAGCAGGAACCGTGGACCTCATCGTGGGAACCCACCGGCTCATCCAGAAGGATGTGGTCTTCAAGAACCTCGGCCTCTTGGTCATTGATGAGGAGCAGCGTTTTGGGGTGAAAGATAAGGAACGCCTCAAGGAATTGAAAACCAATGTGGACTGCCTCAGCCTCAGCGCCACCCCCATCCCCCGGACCCTGCACATGAGCCTGCTCAAGATCCGGGACATGAGTCTCCTCGCCACACCGCCCCAAAACCGGCATCCCATTGAAACGGTCATCGAAGAGTACTGTGAGGAGCGGCTTACCGCAGCCATCCGGCGGGAAGCGGCCCGGGGAGGGCAGGTCTTTTTTCTGCATAACCGAGTTGAAAGCCTTGCCGATACCCGGCGCAGGATTGAGCGCCTCCTGCCGGAGATGCTGGTGGACATTGCCCACGGCCAGATGGACCCCCAAGACCTGGAGGACGTGATGCACCGGTTTATCCACGGCGGGTTTCATGTGCTGGTATCCACCACGATCATTGAAAACGGTATTGATATTCCCAATGTAAACACCATCATCATTGACCGGGCGGACATGTACGGGGTTTCCCAGTTGTACCAACTCCGGGGACGGGTGGGCCGTTCCGACCGGGTGGCCTATGCGTATCTCTTTTATCCCCAGAACCGTTCCCTGTCGGAGGTGGCGATGAAACGGCTTCAGGTGATTTCTGATTTTACCGATCTGGGTTCAGGGTTTAAAATCGCCTTGAAAGACATGGAGATCCGGGGCGCCGGGAACCTCCTTGGCCGGGAACAGTCCGGGGACATCTACTCCGTGGGTTTTGACCTGTACCTCAGGCTCTTGGATGATGCGGTGAAACGCCTCGAGGATGACCGGTACGAGGCGGAGACCGAAACCCTTTTGGAACTGGAATATTCCGGGTTTATCCCTGATGCCTATATTGATTCCCCCCAGGAAAAGATGGAGGTCTACAAGAAGATCGCCGCGGTCCGGGAAAAGGATGAACTGGAACAGGTCTATGCGGAGCTGCTGGATCGTTTTGGCCCCCTGCCTGAGGAAGCGGCGTCCCTGCTTGCCCTGGCGGAGATCCGCATTATCTGCCGTAAGATTGGGGTGGTTTCCCTCAAAGAGCGCTCCGGCATGGTGCGGATAGCCTTTGGGAAGGTCTCCAGGGTGAATGTGGACCGGCTCATCCGGCTCATGAGGGAGAGCAACGGAAGGGTGAAGCTCGATCCCAAGAGCCCCCATGTGCTGCTCCTGGCCACGGGAAGCATTGGCCTTAAAGAGAAGAGCGAATTCATCCGTGAAAAGCTCTCCCTTTTGTAGCGGCCCGCCGGCGGGGTTTTTCTGCCGGATCCGGCGCCCAAGCCCCCGGGGAAGTGGTTTTAGCCATGCTTTAGAGCCGGTCTAAGCTCCGGCTTGGAGGGCCCTTCCTGGGGAACAAGCCGGGGCTTTGCCGTTTTATACGTTGCTATGGGTTTATCCTGTTTATCTTCCAGGGCGAGCGCATATAAATTATGCCGAAGGCGTAGCAGGCGGAACTCCAGAAGCAAAGGAAGAATGAAACAGTAAACGCTCCAAATAATCATCAGACCACGCCATCTGTTTCACCCGGCTCTTCACACTATCCGTCGACTCCTTATCCGCTCTCGCCACCGTCTTCGCTATCTTCCGGAAATACGCCCAGTTCTCTGGCGCTTCCCCCGTCTTTATCCGCGCCCCATCCTCCCGGTATGCCACATCAAGCACATAATGAAGCGAGTTCTCTATCCCCCGGTGACTCCGCCCCGTGACCGCAAACACCTGACGGTCGAAAGGAAGACTGGAAACATACAAACGTCGTTCAAAGGAAACCTTGTCTCCTACTTCCCATTTGGAATGGCCGATTTTTTTTTGAAGTGCGAAAGCAGGAAGGCATAGAAACGGCATCGTAAACACGGTAGTATAAAGCTGCAATACCAAACTATCGGAGGTAAACGATGCCGTATACGCACT
>JAITRH010000050.1 GCA_031288495.1 Treponema sp.
AACAAATGGCCTTTGTAATTTTTTGGAAGGCGATTTGTGTTCCATATATGCAAAGCGGCCTGATTTTTGTAACTATGAACGTTGGTCATCATATTACATTGATAATAAGAGTAAGAAAGATTTTTATGAGAAAACCAAATATTATTGTAATCTATTCAAACAAGTTAAAGAAACCGGGGAAGCATATATTTGGTTTTTTGGATGATTTACAAAGCAATTGTGAAAGCACAAAAACGCCGTATAACAAATGTCCGTGCTTACCCTCTACGGACTATATTTTAACTAGATCATTCTGCTACGTTCAATTCCCAGGCCAAAACTTCATTACATTTTTGCAACCCTGTGTAGGCCTGATTTAACGATCATCCCTACATTGCTCATCTTTAATACTCAGCAAGAAATAAATATATGCGGCCCTTGTGGAAGGCAGGAAGGAAAGAGCTGTCCCCTTCTGTTTCTCCCGCACAGGTCAGAGTATTCTAAACTTTCGCTGTTGTATCGGGAAGGGTTTACGACTTTTCATCTGCCGCTTATACACAACGAGAAAATCCTATCCACCTGTCCAAGCCGGGGGTCAGGTTAATTTCTGAAACTGTGGATGGGCGGGGGAATCCTGCCCCCCCGGGCAATGAAGGAATCACTTTGTGCGGGGTGTACGGGCAAGATAGGGGCCCCTCCCAGGAGACCGCCGAAGTGAACCCACTCACCGGCCTGTTTACCCGGTACGGGGATGACCCGCACGGCGGTGGTTTTATGGTTCATCATGCCGATAGCCATTTCGTCGGCGATGATGGCCGCCAGGGTTGCCGGGGAGGTATCTCCGGGGAGGGGGATCATGTCAAGGCCCACGGAACAGACGCTGGTCATGGCTTCAAGTTTATCCAGGCCCAGGGAACCGGAACGGACCGCGGCTATCATGCCCTCATCTTCCGATACCGGGATAAAGGCGCCGGAAAGACCGCCCACATGGGTGGAGGCCATGATCCCCCCCTTTTTGATCATATCCGTGAGGAGGGCCAGAGCAGCGGTAGTACCGTGGGTTCCCGTGGATGCAAGGCCCATGGTTTCGAGGATCCGGGCCACAGAATCACCCACCGCCGGAGTAGGGGCCAGGGAGAGATCCAGAATACCAAAGGGGACCTCCAGTCGCCGGGCAGCTTCCAGACCCACTAATTGCCCCATGCGGGTGATCTTGAAGGCGGCCTTCTTGATGAGGTCGGCTAGTTCATCGAAGGGGGCCTCCTTATGGGCTTCCAACGCGGCGTTGATCACCCCCGGCCCTGAAACGCCGACGTTAAGGCAGCTCTCCCCTTCCCCGGGCCCGTGAAAGGCCCCGGCCATAAAAGGGTTATCCTCGGGGGCGTTACAGAACACCACCAGCTTGGCGCAGCCTAACCCGTCCTGGGAGGCGGTCATTTCCGCGGTTTCCTTCACCACTTCCCCCATCCGGCGGACGGCATCCATATTGATACCGCTCTTGGTACTGGCCACGTTCACCGAGGCGCAGACCCGTTCGGTATGGGACAGGGCCGTGGGGATGGAATCAATCAGCCGCCGGTCTCCTTGAGTGATGCCCTTCTGGACCAGGGCGGAAAAGCCCCCTACAAAATCAATGCCCAATTCCCCGACAACCCCATCCAGCACCTGGGCATAGGGGGTATAGTCCTGGTCATCCGATGCGGCAGCCACCAACGCCAGGGGAGTTACGGAAAGGCGTTTATTGATGATGGGGATACCGTATTCGGTTTCCAAGGCCCGGGCGGTTTCTACCAGGGGCCCCGCGATTCGCAGGAGCTTTTCCCGGATTCTCCGCCGGGTTTCTACCCCGGATGCAGCGGCGCAGTCCAGGAGGGACACCCCCAGGGTAATGGCCCGGATGTCCAGTTTATATCGGAGGAACATATCCACCGTTTCGGTGATCTCAAAAGGCGTAAAAAGCATCGGCACTACCTTAGATGTAAACGTACATGCCTATAGAGGATTGGGCTATACTAAAAAATCCTCTATAAGGGAGGGGATTTCAAAATAGCCTCTTTTGAAACAGCCTCCGTACATAGAGTATAAAAAAAGGCCCCTTTAATATAGCCCCCAAGCGCAGGATACAAGCATCGCCGAAAGGCAAGCATAGGGAGGGGTTCCACAACCTATGAGGGGCCTCATGCCATACGGCTACGCCCCTATAGGGTCATGCCTCTTGCATCATACGTGGCAGATCCCTCCCTAAAAAGAAGAGCCTAAACCAGGGCCTGTTCTATGGGACGCCCTGATCGCTCAAGCTCCCCGCCTGAGTACCTTCCCCGAAGCGGTACCGCAGTAGGTATCGTGGTCATTGGCTACGACGCCGTTTACCAGTACATAACTAAAGCCCGTGCCCAGCCCGCGAGGCTCCACATAGCTTGCGTGGTTTTCGATCCGTTCCAGATCAAAGATCACCAGGTCCGCGTCGTACCCTTCGGCAATGCGTCCCTTGCGGGGGATGGTAAATACCGACGCGGGGCCTTGGGTTATTTTGTGGATAGCCTGTGGAAGGGTGAGGACCTGCTGATCCCGCACGTATTCCGAGAGGAGCTTGGGGAATGTGCCGTACTGCCGCGGATGGGGGATTCCCCCGGCAGGATAGACCGCATCAGAAATCACCGAACTGTAGGGGTACTGTAAGATGGCCTTAATATCCGCTTCGCAGGCGATAAAATTCACCATAGCCACATCCCCGGTTTCCTCGATAAGCAAATCAAAGGCCGCGTCCACAGGCTCACAGCCCCGTTCCCGGGCAATGTCGGTGATCCGTTTGCCTACATAGGGCTGGTTCTGCTCCGTATGGACCGCGCTTACCATGATGTTCTCCCAGCCGATAAGGTCGATTTGATTTTCAAAGCGCTCATTGGGCTCCGAGAGGATCCGCGCGCACTCCCGGCGTAATGCCGGGTCTTTAAGCCGGGCCGCGGCTTTTGCCAAGCCCCCTTCCAGGTATTCCGGAGGCAGCACCTGGGCAAGCTGGCTTGCCCCCGCGGTCCAGGGGTAGACGTCCAGGGTGATCCGTAAGCCCCGGTCCCGGGCACGATCCAGGATACCCGTGGCCTTATGGAGCACATGCCCCCAGTTCTTAGACCCCACGCATTTATAATGGCTGATATGCAGCGGGACCTGCAGGGCTTCCGCGAGGGCAACCAGTTCCTCCAGGGATTCCACCAGCAGATTGCCCTCTCCCCGGATATGGGTTACCAGGGGAACCGAGGAACCCCGGATCGGTTCCAGGACTTCGATGAAACCTGCCTGGTCATAGCAGTTTTCAGGCATATAGGCGAGGCCCATAGATACGCCGAAGGCGCCGTTGTGCAGGGCCTCTTCAAGATAGAATCGGGCCTTGGCTGCCCCTTCTTTTGAAAGCCTGCCTTTGGCAAAGCCCTGCACCGCCATACGGATCGTGCCGTTGCCGATAAGCATCCCCACATTGAGGGGCAGGGGCTGCTTTTCAAGCAGTCCCAGGTAGTCTCCCAGGGTCTCAAATTCCTTATCCTCAGGGAGGATCCCGATGATGGGTTTTAAGTAGGCGGCAATCAGGGCCCGCTGCTCCGAGGGAAAGGGCGCAATGCTTAAGCCGCAGTTCCCGCTGATTGCGCTGGTGATGCCCTGACGAAGCTGCACCTCGCCGTATCCGGGACTAAACACCGCCGCATCCTCATGGCGGTGCATATCAATAAACCCCGGGCTCACGTATTGGTTTGCCGCATCAATGGTTTTCGCTGCTGCAAGGCCGCTGCCCCAGGGCTTGATACCGGTAATCTTCCCCTCATGAATACCGATGTCTCCAAGGTACGGGGCCTCCCCGCTGCCGTCTACAATACGGCCATGGGTAATGATACAATCCAGCATATATTCCTCCTCTATCGGATGTAAAAAAGTTCATATCTCCCTCAAACCGAGGGTATTTCCAGACATCATGGGTCTATTCTCAATACAAAGATAGAAAAAAACCAAAGCATAAAGCAATAAAAACAAGGGATTACGCTTTTTTTCGCTTTTAATCATAAAAATTCACGGTTTTCTACCAAAATATGCATAAGAAACGAGGTATTTCATGGTTTTTTAGGTCTCTTGACAAGCCATTGAAGTCCGCTATACTTAAAACCGTACTGTTTTGGGAAACCGGTGCGCGAAAATCAGGTCAACCACGGGGTATGCGACCCAAAGTAAAACAGTAAAGAGAGATGAAAGATGGATATTTACGACGAATTAGGGGTAAGCCCGATTATTAACGCCGCAGGAACCTACACCGTTTTAGGGGGTTCCCGGATGAGCGAAGAAACCCTGGAAGCCATGAACAGCGCGGCTCGCAATTTTGTGTCTCTTCGGGATTTTCAAAAGGCCGCTCATAGGGCAATTGCGAAGCTGACCAAAAACGAAGCGGCCTACGTGAGTACCGGGGCAGCCGCGGGGCTATACCTCGCCCTTGCCGCCTGTATTGAACGGAAACTGGGTAAGCCCTTTTATTATCTTACCAAAGACCAGATCGCATCCTGTAACATTGTGATGTTCAAGGCCCACCGCAACCCCTATGATCTGGTGATTGGCCAACTGGGGGCCGCATATCGGGAATTGTCCTTCCCGAACCGGATCTTTCCCCCTACCGAAGCGGACCTGGAGTATTCCATCGACGAACATACGGCAGCGATTTATTTTGCCTCCAGCGCCTGGGTGGCTCCCGGCTTTTTACCCTTGGACGTACTGGCGAAGAAGGCCAAAGCAAAAGGGGTGCCGGTGATTGTGGATGCTGCGGCGCAGCTTCCGCCGGTAGAGAACCTCTGGTGTTTTTCTGAACAGGGTGCCGCCCTTACCCTGTTCAGCGGCGGCAAAGACCTGCGGGGCCCCCAGGCCAGCGGGCTTATGGTGGGCTGCCAAGAGCTTATTGACCGGGTTACGGCCATCGGCTTTCCCAATTACGGCATCGGGCGGATGCTGAAAGTGGGCCGGGAAGAGCTGGCCGGTCTGTATGCGGCGATCAAACAATACGTGTCTATGGATCATAAGGCCCGGTATGCCTGGTGCGAGGCCCAGATTGCGGCCCTCCAAGAAGCCCTGGACGGAAAAGGGATCTTCACGGTCCGGCGCAGTTTCCCCAACGAAGCAGGCCAGCCCATTGCCCGGGCGTTTCTGGAAATCACCGATCCCCGGTACACCCCGGAATATATACAGGATTTTTTACTCCAGGGGACTCCCCCCATCTATGTCTACGGCGAGAAGATGCAGGGCATTTTCATCAATCCCATGTCCCTCAAAGCAGGGGAAACGGAAATCATCATTAAGCGGCTTCAGGCGCTCAAGTAACAAAGGAATATTGTATGGAAAAAGAAATGGAACGGGCCAAGCGCCTTCCCGAAGGTGCATCCCAGCACCGTACCGCCGGGCCCTACTCACCGGTATTGGAAATCACCGCTTCCAAGCTGGTGGTTATTTCAGGCCAAGTGGCGCTTGACCCCGAGGGAACCCTGGTGGGTACGGATATCAGGACCCAAACCCGGTATACCCTTGAAAACTGCCGGCGCCAGCTTGCCAGCGCCCACTGTACCTTGGAAGATGTGTTCAAGGTGAATATCTTTATGGTCAACCTGGACGAATGGGACGCCATGAACGAAGTCTATACCGAGCTTATCCCCGCGCCCCGGCCGGTACGCACCGCCGTACAGACCAAGCTGCTTCCCGGGATCCTCGTCGAAATCGAGATGTGGGCGGCAAAAAAATAGCCCTGTGGTTCCACGGGGGTCTTGTATCAGATCCCCTCTATATACGATCCCGAGAGGAGAGATTTGTATGGTTGCCAATATGAATGCACCGTTTTTTATCATTGGATTTATTGTGTATGTCTTCATCATGATCCTGGTGGGTTATTTTTCTTCCAAAGGCAAATCAGATGGAAAGAACTATCTCACCGGAGGAGGCCAATTACCGGTATTTCTCATTTTTGCCACCATGGGGGCTACCTTTATCGGTACCGGTTCCGCCTTGGGGGCCACCTCCAATGGGTTCCGCTTCGGCTGGTACGGTTCGGCCTATGGACTGGGAGCGGCCCTGGGGCTTTTGTCTTTGGTCCTGGTGGCCAATCACAGCAAACTCCGGGCAAAGAACTTCCTCACCATGGCGGAAGAAGCCCAGTTTCACTACAACGGAGACCGGCACATAAAGATCGTCATGAGCTTTATGATGTACCTCGTAGAAATTGTGTGGCTGGGCAATCACATTAACGGCGGGGCCACCTACCTGGGCTACATTACCGGCATTGATCCCATTCTTGCCCGGATCATTACCGTATGCGCCTTTGGGGTCTACGTCATCATCGGGGGCTACCTCGCGGTGGTGTGGACCGATTTGGTGCAGCTTATCATTATTGTGATAGGCTTTATCGCCATTACCTGCATCGCCATTCCCACTGCCGGAGGCTGGGGCGAGATTACCGCCACCTTGCAGGCCACGGGAAAAGCGGGTAACTTGAGCTTCTATGGGGTGGAATCCATGGGGGCTATGGCGCTTATTTCCCTCATCTTTTCCATTATTATTCCCGGCCTCGGCACTCCCACCTATCGGATGCGTATTTATACCGCCAAGAGCGATAAGGCCGCCGGTACCGCCTTTATCCGTTCGGCCCTGCTCCTTTTGGTATTTTCCCTGCTTCCGGCCCTTATAGGGATGGCGGCCTTTACCATTGCAACGAAAAACGGCGCCGCCGCGGTGCTGCAACAGCCGGACTTTGCCTTTGCCTATGTGGCGACTATCGTCCTCGGGCCGGTTCTGGGCCTGCTCTTTATGATCGCCGGGCTTTCCGCGACCATGTCCTCAGGGGATTCCGATGCCATTGCGGGGGTAACTATCCTGATCCAGGATATTTATCCGGTCTTTGCCAAGAAAGCCATGCCTGAAGCGGCCATCAAACCCTGGTCCCGCATCGGGGTGGTGCTCACCTTGGGGGGCGCTTTTTTTGCCACCCTCTTTGCCAAAGACATCATGAGTTATATCAGCAATGTCATCGGCTCGATTATTCCTGGGGTATCCGTGGCCATGTTCCTGGGGGCCTGCTGGAAACGGGTAACCTGGCAGGGAGGACTGGCCTCTCTGTTCTCAGGGACCATCTTCGGGGTCCTCTATTTGGGATTCATGCCCTTCCAGACCTATATCAAAGACCTTTTCACCGGCCCCGCTATTCCCGCGACGATAGTAACCCTGGTCTTCGCGGTAGTCGTATCCCTGGGTACCAAGAAAGGGGAGCTGTCCGAAGCGGAGCGGCTTGCCCTGGTAGAAAAGTCCCGGTATTCATAAAAGCCGGAGTCCGGGGCTCCCCGGGTCCAGGATTAGCCGGATGAGGCTGACGGTTCGGCGCGCTTAAATCCGCGCCGAACCGTTCTTCCCCATCCGGGTAATTTCGGACTTCTGGTCCGGCGGACCTCTGGTCTGGCCGACCGGCAGGCCTTTAGTCCGCCGGGCCATGGCTTGACCCCGGGACGGCTAAGCCGAAAAGGCCCGCCGAGTACACCGGACTTGAGCGGAAGGGTGCCCCTTCTTTCATCAAACCTTGAACTTCCCGATTTCCCTGTTGAGGGTGGTGATGGACTCCTGGGTGGTACCGCTTATGTCGTTGACGTGATTTGCCGCAGCCACGATCAGTTCGGCGCCTTTGGACATCTCATCCATGCCCCTGTTTATTTCGCCGCTTATCTGTTCCAGGATGCCGCTCTGCTGTTTCACCTCCTTTCCCTTAAGGGCGATTGCTGCGGATGAGGTCTTTACCAGTTCGGTGATGGTCTTGAGGTTCCCTATCGCCTCCAGGATGACGCGGCTTCCCGCTTCCTGCTCTTCCATGGAACCCCGGACAGCCCCTTCCTGATTGGATACGATCGCTACCCCTCCGGCAATGGTCTCGAACTCCGTAACCATCACCGCGGCGGATTGGGTAATCGTATCGATAGCGGTCTTGATTTTCTGAAGCATCTCCCCGATGGTCTTGGATTGTTCGCCGGAATGTTCCGCGAGCTTTCTGATTTCATCGGCCACCACCGCAAAGCCCCTGCCTGCTTCCCCGGCATGGGCGGCTTCTATGGCGGCGTTCATGGAAAGGAGGCTGGTCTGGCTCGCGATGTTCTGCATCACCCCGTTGATCTCCAGAAGCCCCTCGGATTCCCGGGTGATTGCCTGAATATCCGCCGCCACCTGCTCAAGTCCGAGCCTTCCCGCTTCCGATGCCTTGGCGAGGGTCAGCACATTGCCTTCGTTTTTGCTTAGGGTGTCTGCTACGGCCTGGATGCGGGAAAGCATGGCTTCGATGGATACCGACGACTGGGACACGCTTACGGACTGGGAGGCGATGTGCTCATTGAGCCGGTCTACATGGGAGAGGATCCCTTCAAGGGCCCTGTTGGCCTTATGGACTTCCCGGACCTGTATGTTCACCTGTCCCTTCATGCTCTGCATAGCCGCGGTGATTTCGTTGATAGAAGAAACGGTCTGGCAGGTGTTGGCGGTAAGGTCCATGCCGGTACCGGATAGGGATAGGGTCATGGTTTTAATAATCCTGAGGAGATCCCCCATCTTTGCAAAGGTAAGATTGAGAAATTCCGCCAGCCTGCCGAGTTCATCCTGGCTATGCATGGCAAGGGGCTTGGTTAAATCCCAATCCCTGGCGATTTCCCTGAGGGTATGCATCATCTGGCGGAAGGGCTTTCGGATGGTACGGGCAATGAAAATCGTCAGGAGCACCGAAAACACGACGGCTATCAGGTCGTATATTTTCAGCTTCAGGATCATACCCATAAGGAAGGACACGTACCCGTGGTACACCTCATCCCCTGCCGTGGCAATACCCTGAAACAGGGCCTCCAGATCCGCGGCAATCTGCCTTGCCAGGGCTGCAGAACGGGAAAAATCCGCGGATAGGGACTCGGAGTTTTCCGCGTCCCCCATGCTGCGGATAAGGGGCGCATAGTCCGTATGCAGCGCGGTCTTTGCTTTGCCCGCTTGTACCGCAAGCCCCTGAAGGATCGATGTATCCACCAGCCCGTCGTCGTTCAGGGCCTGGATCACCTGGTCAAGGGATGCGGAAAGCTCCTGCACGCCGGCGTCAAAGTGCCCCCTGAGTTCGCTGCCCTTGGCGGAATCCCCGAGATACCTATAAAACACGTACCGGTTTGCGGTTTCCGCAAGCCCATGAAAGGCCGTCTGCACCCTCTGTACCTGGGATTTAGTGTTAACCGCCCCGCCAAAGAGCATACTGCAAGCCTTATGGCAGTTTTCGATGGTGCTGATGCTTGTCCAGCTAATCACCGTAAAAATGCCCGCGATAAGCAGGGAACCGCATAAAAATTTTGTCCCTATGGATAGGTTTCTGAAGACGTTCATGCCATAACCTTTATAACCGCAAAACGAGGTATCGGTGCCGTTATGCTGTAGCTGTAGAGATTAAGATACAATGATTATTATTAGTGTACACCGCCTGAAAGTCAAGCTATCCCCTTGCGGGAGCGGGATACGGGCACAGGAAGTTTCACGGTGAACCGCGCGGCCCTATAACCGGCCCCGCAGGTGGGGTGAACTAGGCCCAGGCGGCCGGGGCCTACCGGCGTGTAGGGGACCCTTAGGTAATTTGCTTCGCACATTACCTAAGGAGTTTCACTTCGTGAAACTCCACACGCAACCAGTAACCGGGGAATACACCTAACTAGGGGGTGAGGGTCCCACTCAACTAGAGTGTGGGGGGCGACTACGCCGCCTGAGCTGAAGAGCCGCCCATGACCGTCCCCGAAGGGTTTAATCTCACCGACCATAGCCTACAATCCCGCCCTTATCCCCTATGGAAACGCCCATACGGGTGCTTACATAGTTTTTTCCCTCTATTACCTACCCAAAGGGATCAAGCACATACTCGGTGATGTTGCTTTGGGCCATGAGTTCGTCCCGGCTTTCCCGCCCCAGATTATCAAGAACCGCTCCATCGGAGAGGCCGTGCCATAGAGCGCTGTACCGGAACGGCGAATAAGTGTACCCGGACGGCGAATGGGAACTCCCGGACGCCGAATAGGTACACCCGGACGCCGAATGGGAACTCCCGGACGCCGAACGGGAACTCCCGAACGCCGAATGGGAACTCCCGGACGCCGAATGGGAACTCCCGGACGCCGAATAGGAACTCCCGAAAGGCGAATGGGAACTCCCGGACGGCGAATGGGAACTCCCGGACGCCGAATAGGAACTCCCGAAAGGCGAATGGGAACTCCCGGATGCCGAATGGGAACTCCCGAAAGGCGAATAGGAACTCCCGGACGGCGAATGGGAACTCCCGAAAGGCGAATGGGAACTCCCGAAAGGCGAATGGGTACACCCGGACGCCGAATTGGTACACCCGGACGGCGAACGGGAACTCCCGGACGCCGAATGGGAACTCCCGGACGCCGAATAGGTACACCCGAAAGGCGAATGGGAACTCTCGGATGGCGAATAGGTACACCCGGACGGCGGACAGGCGTACCGGAACGCCGCGGGGCAGGCAAATAACTGGTATAATAAGGCCATGGTGAGGACAGGCAAGAAAAACGCCGCTTTTTTGAAAAAAATCTCTGAAACTGCCGTAGCCGGCAGCATGGTATGGCATAGGTTTACGGTATGCAGGTGAGGGTGTTCCCTGTCTCTTGAGGAGGATATCCTCACCCTTAGCCGGTCCATGGCGCCCATGAACCGGCAAGGAATCGTTCATGGGTGGCATATATGGCTGCTAGTCAGCACCGTACAAAAGCTGTTCCGCAAAATCGTTATTTTCCTTATCCGGTAAGGGGCCTGCGCTTACCCCCTTGTCAAAGAGCAGCACCTCCGGCTTTTCCGTATGGTATTGCGGCCACGGCGTGTCGGTGGGCGGTCGTATACCGACGTTCGGATCACCGTTCTTAATAAAGTTAATCCACCGGACATGCATTTCTTCGGCAAGCTGTGTACCTTCATCACCGGTTACCGCATCGGTCTTGAATACATAGGCTAATTCCGATGAATGGTAGGCTCCCAGGGGATTACCGGGTATAGCATAGTTGTAGTTGTACATAAAGACCTTGTTTCCCGCACGGGCCAGCAGATCGGCGAATACCTTTGTGGAAGTATTAAACCAGGTATACGCCAAAACCTGCCGCGTCCTTTGGGCCGCGCCGTGCTGTTCATCCACCGGGAAATGATCCACCCAGGTACGCCAGGCTTTGCCAAGCGCCCGGACCGCAACGGTTTTATAGGTGCCGTTATCGGCGGTAAGGGGGATAAAGAGAGAACCTTCGTCATGGTTGAATCCGACAAGCAGGTTTACCCTGTTACTATTCCCTTCCCTCAGAGCCTCCAGCGGATCCCGGGGAAGCACCGTACCGTCAAAGAGGGGGCTATAAAAAAAGGCCTGCAAGCCCGCCGTCTGATCCAGCAGAAACGGGCCAAGATAGTTTAACATATCCGGATCCGCTTGCCGCAGCTGCGTAAGCCCCGCTTCATCATCCGAGGCGCCGAAGATGTTGGCCAGGATCTTTGACAGCTCTATCGCCTTTTCCATGCTGCCCCGGGCAGACGTAACGGACCGGATACCAAGAAGAGAACCGCTTTGCATAATGGCGCTGCGGAAAAGCCCTTTGGCGAGAGGGCTCGCGATAAGCGCGGAAACGCTCATGCTGCCCGCGGATTCACCCCCTATGGTTACCTTATCCGGATCCCCCCCAAAATACGCGATATTATCCCGGACCCATTCAAGGGCTTTTATTTGATCCAGGATTCCCCAGTTGCCCGTTGTTCCATATTGGTTGTAGGTCTCTTGAGACGCAAAAAAACCAAGGATACCGAGCCTGTAATTGATCGTGACCAGTACCACCCCGTTCCGGGCAAAGGGCGTTCCGTCGTAGCGGATGTCATTCCCTGAGCCGGCTGCAAATCCGCCGCCGTGAATAAACACATACACCGGCAGTTTATCCTGGGCTTGAGGCCCGGAAGGGGTCCAGACATTCAAGGTAAGGCAATCCTCAGATTGTTCGGGATTATCAACCGGCACAGTAATAGTAAGCTGTTGAACCGCTAGGGGTCCGTATTCCGTACAATCAAGAAGCGCTGTCCAGGGCGCTACATCTTGAGGCGGAGCAAAACGCAAATCCCCGGTCGGCGCTTTGGCATAGGGGATCCCTTTGTACGCATGAATGCCCTCTGCCGTAACAAGCCCTTGTATTGGTCCTTTGGCCGTAACCACCGATACGGGACGATCCGGTACAGATGAGCGCACCCCTGAGGCAAACCCTGTTTCTGCCACCCATAGGGATACTACCCATGCTACCCCTATAACCACAGGTATTTTTCGATTATGCAATTGTATACCCTCCTTAAGGTACCGTAAGATACCTTACTCTATATGACGGGGGTGCTCTTGTCAACACGACCCCTGTCGGAGGGGATAGGGGGGATAGCAATCGGCGACCAAGGTCTTTTGTCCCTGTGGCGCCATTTCCCTGATCCTGCCACGGAACCCTTTGCTCCTCTTGGGTAGTCTCTTTGCCCTTTTTCCTCCCGGCTTATGCTCTCAAATGGGGACATTGCTGTTTTTCGTGATGAATACTTTTTCCCCGGCTTCAATAGCCGCTTGTATAAGCAAAGAGCAGAGAGACGCCCGAAAGGCCGCTGAAACCTCCCGGAAGGGACTTTCCTGCCGGGAGGCTTTGCGCCGCCAGCCGGGCATTGCGCCGGATTCCCTCCGGTCCAAGCCAGGAAAGCCCCAGAGCAGTTCCCTTAAACCGGGCTTTTAACTCCTCATCGCGTAAGGTTCCTAAGGCCACCGGATCCAGATATGCCGGCAGCGGGCCTTCGTCGCTGGAAACACCCCGGATGGGAACCTGATTATACCTACAGGCATCTTGACAGTCGGTACAGCCATAGAGCCGCCTTCCCCAGTTCCGGGCAATCTCCCTGGGAACCGCGGACTCATGTCCTGAGGCATACCACTGGATACACCGGGTACGGTCAAGGCTTCCATCTCCCCGGACCGCTCCGGTAGGACAGGCCGCAACACAGGGAGGCTCTACCGGGTCGCAGTGCCCGCACCACGGAAAGGGATTGTTCGGCTCCGGTTCCGCCCTATCCGGTTCCAAGGGAAAGGGCAGCGTCATGGCCGCGATGATGACCAGGGAACCTGCTTCAGGGGTAATGATAAGGCCGTTCCTGCCCAGGACCCCAAGACCCGCGGTACGGGCCAGGGGTTTTTCAGGAACCGGGGAATTGCAGAGGATTCTAAAATCGGATTTTTTACCGCCATAGCGGGCGCGAAAGACCGATCCCAGTTTTTGAAGCCGCCTTACCCCTTCCCGATAATAGTTCCGCCGGGCAAAGGGGGCGATGAAGGCCCCCCCTTCCCAAGGAGGAGCCCGGTCATGCAGGTTTCCATAGGGGAGGGCGGCCATAAGCAGGGAAGGCGCCCCGGTCCGGTACGATGGGGGGATGGGGGCATGAGGATCTATGACCGGCTCAAAGGGCGAAAGGATCCGTGCCCGCACAAACCCCGCCTCCAAGACCATTGTACGTATCGCCGCTTTCAGGGCCACTCTGGGCTCCCTCCTTTAGGGGTATGTCGAGGCTGTCGCCCCGCGGCATACGGGATGAGCGGTTTACTCCCCCGCCGCCTCTTACGAAAGGGTAAAATATCAATGGCCTTGCATCAAGAGGACAAAGGGCCTCACCCTCCAATCTTGCACAGCCTCCTACATAAAACCCGGCAAAAAGACAGCCGGGGTTTCCTATGCAAAAAACGAACATGCCGGATCCCGCCGCCCTTACGAAGGCGGACAAAACCGGATTTGACCGGCCGGGGATCAGAATCGCTATACGGCAAGGGGCCGATTCCCCCGGGCTCAGGGGAATCGGGATATCCCGAAGGGTGGACTCAGCGGCCCTGGGCCGGACCGTTTTCCAGAACCTCCGGGATCGATACGGCCCCGCTAGGTTTTACCGGGGTGGATGTTCCGGCTAGGAGGGCGGCTCTGGTTTCCCCGGCATCTGGGAACAAGCCTTCCCTGGCTATCGGTATAACGGGGAGTACCGGTTTTTGTGAGGACCGGTCTACCCCGGGAGGAATCGGCATACCCTAAGGGGGTCCTTTTCCCTTCACCCACTTTTGTCATTCCCTATGGGGCAGGGAATGAGCTGCTATGAGGGAAGCACTCCATTGGACCCTAATGCTTTGCTATATAAAGCATTACCTGTGTAAATGCCTTGCCCTGATTGACAGCGATTCTTAAGGGCCGCTATACTCAAAGCCATGGAAACCTTGAGTTCTGTCTTTCGGGATGCGATTAAGCAAGTGGTTGCCTTATCCAAGCCCTCAACCATGGTAACCGAGCAGACTGTGTATCAGACCGGACAACGAGAAACCCTGCCCTTGATAGACGGGATCCTTAAGGCCTTACTTCTTCTCGGTTCCGGTATTAACGGTATCGAACATCTCTATGATCTCCTCAGCAAGGCCCAGGCGGGGAATTCCTGCCTGCTGCTTCTCGAGCATTACAGTAACCTGGATCTGCCGATCTTTTCATACCTTTTAAGAGCCGCCGGGGCCCGGGGAACCGCTGTAGCCGATGCCCTGGTGGCCATTGCGGGGATGAAGCTCACTGAGGCGAGCCCCACGGTAGCGGCCTTTACCGGAGCCTATACCCGGATCATCATCTATCCCAGCCGTTCCCTCAAGACCCTGGATACTGAGCATAACCATGAGGAAATCATCCGCAGTAACGCCATTAACCGGGCGGCGATGAAGACCCTGCTGGAGATTAAAACCCAGGGGAAACTCATTTTGGTATTTCCTTCGGGAACCCGGTACCGGCCCTGGGATCCGAGTACCCAAAAAGGGGTCCGGGAAATTGATTCCTATATCAAATCCTTCGACTATATGGGTTTCGTGGCGATTAACGGTGAATTGCTCCATGTCCGAAAGGGGGATATGATGGATGATTATGTGAGCCAGGATGTGGTGCGCTTCACCGCAGGGCCGGTACTGTCCTGCAGGGCCTTCCGGGATGCGGCCCGGGCCCGGGCCGAGGCTGCAGGGATTGCCGATAAGAAGCAGGCCGCAGTGGATGCGATCATGGAAGGGCTAAAGGAAATGCATGACCACGCAGAAGAAGACCGCCAGCGCCTGCTCCCCCTTTAATAGGGATTACCGGTTATGGATCAGGGAGTAGGGGATGATCTTGGGGCTAATCTTCCTGCGTTTCCGGTCGGTATTCAAGAGGATGGCTCCCAAAATAGACGCCAGGAGGCTGAGTATCCCAATGCCCCATACCGCCGCTGAGGAGGCGGCAAAGGGAAGCTGTACGTTCATCCCGAAAAAACTGTAGACCAAGGTCGGAATCATAAGCACAATGGAAACAATGGTGAGCCGTTTCATCACGATATTGAGGTTATTGGAGATCACACTGGCAAACGCATCCATAGTTCCCGTAAGAATCGACGAGTAGATATTGGCCATTTCAATGGCCTGTTTATTTTCAGTAACCACATCCTCCAGTAATTCCCGCTCATCTTCTTTAAATCGAATCAGGGGAGATTTTTGCAGCTTTTCAAGGAGCAGTTCATTGGTCTTGATGCTGGTGGTAACGTACACTAAAGATTTCTGAAGCGAAAGGAGCTGGATGAGCTCGTTATTTCTAATGGACCGCTGTAATTCCAGTTCGATGCGATTGGCCTGTTTGTTAAGCTCTTTGAGGGCCTTGAGAAAGGTACAGGCCGCCCGGCCCAGAAGGTTCAGGACAAAACTGCTTTTGTTGCGTATGGTGAATCCCCGCAGGCGGTTTTTGGTGAGATCCTCCAGGGCATCACTGGAACCTTGGCAGATGGTTACGATTTTATCGGCAAACAGAATCACCCCCGCGGGCATGGTGAAAAAGGACACCTCATAGGAGGCATCATACACCGGCAGCCGCACGATCAGGGCGGTGTAGCCCTCTTCTTTTTCTATACGGGCCTGTTCGTTCACATCCATAATGTCCGTAAGCAGTTCCCCGGCAATGCCGAATTCCTGCTCAAGCCGCTCCAGATCCGCTTTATCTACATTCCGGGCATCGATCCAGCACCCGGTACTTACCGTATCGGTCTCAATTACCCGATTTTCTTTTTGGGTACGAATAGTAATCATCGAAGTTTCTCCTATGGGGATACTGCTCTGGATTGGACTTTCATGGCTTCTTACAGAAGCGGCTTCCCCGGTATAGAAGAAACCGAAGGGCTAGACAGGATAAGGCATATCCACTACATCCCGGTCTTGTACAGGAAGCACCCCAATCCTTATGGTTTCTAAGCTGCGTCTATGACTGGAAATACTACTACTTCCATCGTCCGGATCGGACATAAGGCTTCCTCCTTAAACGGTAGGGTATGGACGGTTTGTAACCTTC
>JAITRH010000177.1 GCA_031288495.1 Treponema sp.
TTCAGTTCCGACTGCTGATCCTGGGAAAGGGCCTTGGTGGGAAAGAGGTAGAGGGCCCGGGCCTTTTCGTCCCTGAGCAGGGCCTGGAGAACCGGCAGGTTGTAACAGAGGGTCTTCCCCGAAGCCGTCGGGGTAACCACCACCACATGGCGGCCCCGGCGAATTTCGTCCCACACCTCTTTCTGGTGGCTGTAGAGCCGGGTTATCCCCCGCCGCCGTAAGGCGCCTGAAATCGCCGGCTCCAGGTCTTCAGGAAACGGCGCATATACCCCTTCCCTGGCCGGGAGGCGCCGTTCAACAACGATATTCCCGGCAAAGGCGGGATCAGCGAGGATTTTTTCCAACACAGCGGCATTATCCATGATTGTCTATTGTACTCTTAAGGAATTCTACAGTAAAGCATCCTTTAAACGCATAGAAATACTCAGGAGGGGGGAAGTCTCCCCCCTGGCTACCAGCGTGTGGGGGCCACACGCTGGTTGGGTGTGCCCCTCACACGCTAGTAGGGTGTGCCCCCACACGCTAGGAGGCCCCGACCCCTTGGGGCTAGTAGCGTGTGCTCCTCCCACGCTAGGAGGCCCCGACCCCTTGGGGCTAGTTAGGTGTGTCCCTACACGCTAGGAGGCCCCGGCCCCCTGGGGCTAGTAGGGTGTGTCCCCACACGCTAGGAGGCCCCGACCCTTTGGGGCTAGTTAGGTGTGTCCCTACACGCTAGGAGGCCCCGACCCCTTGGGGCTAGTAGGGTGTGCCCCCACACGCTAGGTAGGTGGGTCCCCACCACGGTCAACACGGTAAGCGGCTAGAAAACAAAAGCGGTCCCCTCGGACCAAAGGTCCGGGAGTACACCGCTTTTTCGTCCAAAAAACCCGCTTAATCGGCGGACACAATTCCTTACCCTGTTGACCCTGGGAAGCCTCCCCCTCAGCGGGGTTCTGCCCCGAAAGGCCCCGCCGGGAGGCCCGCCGGCATCCGCGTTTATTCGCGCCCATCACCCTCAGGTGGTTTTATATCCTCATGGATGAAGGTTCCCGTTAATTTCCTCATGGACCGGGGGTTTAGCCTGAGAGCCCTCCTTCAAAACGCTTCATGAGGAGCGGAGCTTTGCCCTCATCAGGGCGGCGAGGGCAGGGGCGGTAAAGCCCAGGGATTCCGCCACCTGGCTCGCCGGCCCGGATTCACCGAAACGGTCAATAGAAAAGATAGCTTCCGGTTTGGCCCAGCGTTCCCAGCCGGTCTTGACCCCTGCCTCGCAGCAGATGACCGGGACCCCCGGGGGTAAGACGGCCTCCTGTACGGCCCTGGGCTGGGCCTCGAAGCGTTCCCGGCTTATCATGGACACCACCCGGACCTTCCCCTGAACCTGGTCTGCCGCTTCCAGGGCCAGCGTAACTTCAGAACCGGTGGCAATAAGCGCCAGCTCAGGCTGTTCGGCGCCCTTTCTCACCACATAGGCGCCGGTTCGGAGGGTATTTCTCCAATCCGGGTCCTCCTTGGGAAAGACCCTGAGGTTTTGCCGTGAAAGGGCCAGGATCGTAGGGCCATCCTGCCGTTCCAGCGCCATGGCCCAGGCTTCCGCGGTTTCCTCGGCATCCGCAGGGCGCAAGGTGAGGAGCCCCGGTATGATCCGGAAAGAAGCCAGCTGTTCTATGGGCTGATGGGTAGGGCCGTCTTCGCCAACGAAAATCGAATCATGGGTGAACACATAGATAAGGGGCTGCTTCATTAAGGCGGAGAGCCGGAGGGCCGGTCTCAGATAATCGGAGAACACCATGAAAGTGGCGCAGAAAACCCGCAGCCCCCCATGGAGGCTGATACCGTTGGAGACCGCGGCCATGGCAAACTCCCGAATCCCAAAATGAATGTACCGGCCCCCGCGATGTGCGGGGCTGTACACCCCCGCGTCGGGGATGCCTACGGCATTGGGGCCTTTCAGGTCTGCAGACCCGCCTACCAAGTTGGTGTTGGCCGCGGCTAAGGCGAGAAGGGCCTTATTCCCGGCGGAACGCGTAGCCAGGCTATCCCCCGGAGCAAACCGGGGGAGCGCTCCCGGAGCAGCCCTGCCTGCATAGAAGCGGTCCCATTCAGCCCGCTTGTCCGGGTTTTCCTGTGACCAGGCATGGAATTCCTCCTGCCAGGCCCCCCGGATCTCCCTCCACTCGGCTCGTTTGGCGGTAAAATACGCCGCTGCCTCAGGGGCAACGTAAAAATCTCCCGGAATACCCAGCGCGGCTTTAGCGGCGGCCACTTCCTCTGCCCCCAGGGGCGCGCCGTGGGCCTCCGGGGTGTTCTGCTTATGGGGAGCTCCTTTGCCGATAATCGAACTCAAGATGATGAGGCTGGGTTTGGCGGTTTCTGCTTTAGCCGCCGCGGTGAGCCGGGCAAGGGCCTCAAAATCATACATGGAACCTGCCAGCACCTGCCAGCCATAGGCCTCATATCGTTGGGCCACCCCTTCGGTAAAGGCCAGATCCGTACTGCCGTCAATGGTGATCCCGTTGGAATCGTAAAACACAATAAGCTTGCCCAGCTGCAGGTGACCTGCGAGGGAACTTGCTTCCGCAGAAACCCCCTCCTGCAGACAGCCGTCTCCTACCAAAACATAGGTGTAATGGTCCAGGATGTTCCGGGTTTTGGTGTTAAACCGGGTGGCCAGCATGGTTTCGGCCACGGCCATACCCACTGCGGTGGCGATACCCTGTCCCAGGGGGCCGGTGGTGGTTTCAATCCCCCGGACAAGCCCATATTCAGGATGCCCTGCAGCAGGAGAGCCGATTTGACGGAAGGCCTTGATATGCTCCAGGGTAATATCCTCGTACCCCGCAAGGTACAACAGGGAATAGAGGAACATGGAACCGTGACCGGCGGACAGCACAAAACGGTCCCGATCCGGCCAAGAGGGATCCGAAGGATCCTGCCGGAGCAAGGCTCCATAGAGAAAAGCCCCAAGCTCTGCAGCCCCGAGGGGAAGCCCCGGATGTCCTGAATTGGCCTTTTGAATGGCGTCCATGGAAAGGGCCCTCAGGGTAAGGGCGATTTTTTCCAATGCGTTGATGTTCATAGGGATACTCCGCGTTTTCATAGGATGCGGTGGAAAGCCGCTGGATTGAGTATAATGGAAATTCCCCATGCTGTCTTGGTACTGACCTCCCTGGGTTTTCTGTGGTATAGTCAGGTCTGTATGAAGGGCGGAACCCAGGCACGAACGGTCTTGCAATCCAGGGCTTTCCGGGGTCGGCCGGTGAAACCCCGGCCCGGGATGTACGAAAAAGGCGGACCTGAGGCGGTTTTGAGGGGAACCGGTTTCATCGGGCCCGCGGCCTGCACAAGGGGGTGTTGAACCCGGCTCGGTCCCGGTACACCTCATTATCCTTGGGTGGATTGCCGTCTCTCATGGCCTGTATTAAAATAAGTAGAAGGAAATGGAAGCTATAGACAAGATCGATGTTTGGCGCTTTACCACCGGATATACCATAACGAACCCCATGCCGGTCAATGCCTTGAGCGCCTTGGAGCAAAGCAAGAAGATTCAGTACAGGAGTAAATAAGAAAATCATGTTCCGAGACACGCAAGCCGCTAAGTCCATACGCGTATATGTGCTTAGCTTTATGAGTATCTTTACCTTATTTCAATCTGTTTTTGCCCAGACCAATCCGCCGAATCCCGATATTCCCCGAATGAGCGGTTTGCAAAGTTACCGTACCGGCCGGGATCTGGAAGGGAGGAACCGTATGGATGAGGCTATGAGGTATTACAACCAGGCGGTACAGATTTGTTTAGGGGAGATCGCCCAGAATACCGCGACCAGAGACACCTATGCGGTGTTCACCTGGACCCTGCAGCGTCAAAAGCACTATGCCGATGTGATTATCTGGGGTGAACGGGCCCTTCAGTTGTACCCGAATGATTACCGTATCATTGAAACCATGGGAGAGGCCTATTTTTATCTTAACCAGTATGACCGGTCCCTGGTGTTTATGCAGCGGTACGTCAATTTCCTTCCCCAGGGAGACCGGACTTCGGTGGCCTATTTCTTCATCGGGGAGATTTTTAGGCTCCAAAAGAAATTCCTCCGGGCGGATATTGCGTACACCACGGCGGTCCAGCTTGAACCCAATCTCCCCCTCTGGTGGTACCGTCTCGGCACGGTTCGGGAAGCGCTGGGGGACTTTACCGCGGCGGTGCAAGCCTATGAACGAGCGCTCAGGCTCAACCCTGCCTACCAGGAAGCCCGGGCCGGCCTAGACCGTTCCAGAAGATAAGCCCGGGACGGCCCCTTAAGGCAGTCCGTCTGGCCGGCAGGTTACGGGAAGGAGATACCCAAAGGGTCCCCTCGGGCTAAAGCTCTGCACGGATTAAAGGGGGATTGACCACGGAAACTCTCTATAACCTGCGTATCACCTAGTTACCCTTCAAAGACCCGGTAATTCCCCTCCGAGCCGCATTAAACCTTCTCTGAGCCCCGATGCCGGCTCTCAGAGAGCCAATTTCTTCTCTCAAAGACCCGGCATCGGCTCTCTGAGAGTCAATTGTCCCTCTCAAAGATCCGGTAATTCCTCATCGGGGGCTTGAGCCTGAGGGGACCTCTTGGGGGGTTCCTTCCCTTACCTTGCTGACAGGGGGAATTCCCCCGTTTCTCTGGGTTTTCGGCGGATCTACGCTGAAGCAGGGTTCCCTGTTCAAACCAGGTCCTGAGAACAAATTAAAAAAAATCGAAGAAGCTCTCTTTGAGGCGGCTTACCGATAGGGTTTGGGCTTTGGTGAGCGGCAGGGAGCCTAGGGCGTTAAGGATCCCATGAATCTGGCGTTGGAGGGCGGGTTTATGGATACTCACCAATATAAGAAAACTATAGGCTTCCCGGTCAGGGCTGACCCCGTCTTCTTTAAAATATTGCTTTAAGACCCAGAAATCCCCTTCTTGAACCGCACCGCTATACCCGGTATCGGAGGCAGCCTTTATCAAGGCCTCGAAAAAGCGGCCGTATTCACCCTCAGGGTAGGATGCCGCGGTCTTGGTCATGCGAGCCTGGATCCGGGAAGCCACCAGCCGGGAGAGGTCCTTGGAAAGGACAAATCCGGAACTCCATTGCTGTAAGGCATGGAAGTTGGTCCCCTCAAGCTCGCTGACGAAGATATAGGCATCCTCATATTGAGGGAGTCCTTCTATTCCCGGGATCCCTTCACTTTCATATAGGTTTACCCATTCGGGGATCTCCTCTGCTAAGGCTTTAGTTTTATAGTCTATAATTTGATATAATTGGATGGCCTCTGCCGTCGGCGGCGGGGTCCATTGGATAGGCAGATCCGGGGGTTCCCCGGTACAGGCCGCAAGGATTGCGACACCGATACCGCTCACCCACACCAGTCTTCTTTGTAAGGTAGTATGCATGGGCCTAGAGCATCTCGGGAAGGGCTTCCGGGGGCGGGGCGGCTATACGAGGAAGGGGTATCGTGGTAAAGCTGATACCCACTTCATCGAAGATCGCCACCCCCGGGGGAGGCTTCTTGGCCTCCGGTACCATCCCGGGAAGGGGGCTTTCCGAGCCAAACTGCAATGTCCCTTCCCCGCTTAGGGGAGCATCCAGGGTGATGGTACAGGGATTTGATTGCATATCCCTATCTTCC
This sequence comes from Treponema sp., assembly GCA_031288495.1. Lineage (GTDB taxonomy): Bacteria > Spirochaetota > Spirochaetia > Treponematales > Breznakiellaceae > JAIRLU01. Next base: position 5,624 of record JAITRH010000177.1, read on the forward strand.
AGGGATACCCGGGCAGTAAGCTGTTTTTCTTGGATGGTAAAGGTCATACTGACGGTAACGAACTCCCCGGTTTGCAGGACGGGTGAAGGTACAAGGGGGGATCCATCCGCCTCCGCAGGGAGCAGCAGCCCTTCTTCGTAGGACAGGGCCCCGGCAGAAACGCGGAGGATCAGGGTTTCTCCATTAAAAGCAAGGTCTATAGTAAGCGGTTCTGAGGAGTCCCTTATAAAGACCATCTTAAAAAGGGTTCCCTCGGTAAAGAGTAAGCCCCGGAAGAGGATCTGCCCCGACCCTTGTTCATCGTCGGCCAGGAGAAAGGGAGAACGCTGCAGCAGATATATATCCTCAGGACCTATGGAAAGGCCATAAATGCTCTCATGGGGTAACCAGCGAGGTTGCTGCTGGTTTTTGGCATAGAGCCTTCTTTCCGGATCCTGGGGATCTTTTGCATCCAGGAGGTTGTTCTCGAATTGGTACCAGTGGGTGAACTGATCCGAGCGCTCAGAAAAATACCCTGGCCTTGCACTTTTAGCCGATACGGGCAGGGATAATTCCTTGGATGTCCCATAAAGGAGGGTATTCTCAGGAGGTTTAAAGGGGAAAAGCACCGCTTTTATGGTATAGAATCCCGTCCGTTCCGGAGCTTTCCAGAACAGATACCGGGTGTCTTCCAGCTTCCCCTGGCCGATACGTTTTTTTCCATTATACCAGACCACATACGGATCGAGCCGGGTATCGGAGATGACCTGAGCTTCGATAAGTACGGTGGCTCCGGGAGGTACGAAATGGGCAGTCTTAGAAAAACCAGGCAGGTACCGCTGCATATCATCGAAGGTTAATACCGCATCGCCGAGGAAATAAACCGGCCGTTCAACCGCGGCCAGTACGGTTTTTTCCCCCAGCACCTGGAAAACCAGGGTATACTGCCCAATTTCCAGAGATTCGGTGATTTGGTATACCGGAAGGTCCTGATCCAAACGAGCTACCGAAATTACCTGGTCGGTTTTTTCAGGGCTATACGCATAGTTTCTGTTTTCGGATCGTTCCGGTACATAGAGTACAGGGCTCTCCACCGGTACCTCAGGTTCAGGTATAGCAGGATAGCTCGGAAACGCCTCGGGCATTTCAGGCTCATCAAGCATCGGGGGTATGAGGTTCGCTTCGATTATCACCGGGGTTTCAGCGGCTTCCCCGGTTGCCTCAGGTATTTCAGGCTCAATGAGGAGAGGAGGGTCGGGGAGGGCTTCCGGCTTTCCCTGTTTCGCCGGTACGGAGGGCTTCGGAACTACTGCCGGTTCACCGGGTACTGCAGGTTCCGCCATCACCGGGGATTCGATTACCCCGGGGATCTCTTCTTGTTCCGCCGGTAATTCCCCTGGTACTTCCGCTTCCGCCGGTACTTCCGGTGCAGGCGGGACGGCGGGACTTGTTTTCGGCTCTGGATTCGCCGGGACCGGTTCGGGGATTACCGGTTTCTCTAAAGACGCTTCAGGATTGGTAAATCCTGCGGTGAGGGTATACCGGATTTTCTTGCCTGCCGTTTGCCCCGAAGGGTACTGGAGAGAAACCACCAGTCCCCGAATATCCGGGTCATGGGCCACGGAATTAACAAAATACGGACGAATCCTATCGTTCCGCCGTAGGATCGAACATTCACTCAGGGAATAGCCGTTGATATAGGCGTTTACATCGTAGCTCTCAGTCCCAGAAAACACCATATCCATTCCTCCGCTACATGCGGCAAGACCGCATATACCGCAGGAAAGAATACCCGAGAGAATGCCTAGGACCAAGCCGGGCTTTGAAGTATGTTTAGGACTACCGGTGGCAGTAAACTTCCCCGTATTCATAAGCCTCTTAAGGTATAGTATACCAGAGCACATCGTAAATTGCTATTTTTTTTCTGCTTGCCCTCCGGTCTTTACCGCATATTCGGCGAGTCCCGCAAAGGAAGCCCTTCGGCACTTGGAAGGCGTGGTTCCCGTACCCTTTCATAGCCCTAGAGCGTTCCCTCCCGTTCCTCCTCCGTAAGCAGGGCTTCAGAGATGGAACAGGGAATCCCCCTTACCGAGCAACGCAAGGGCTGAACCCATGAGGGCATGGATATAGGGGGGCCGGCCCATGCCTTGAAACACCGCTTGGATTGGAACTACTTCCACCTCCACATATTCATCTTCATCCAGAGCCTGAGCTTCCAAAGGTTTCAGGTCAAAAGCCAAGAAGAAATGGACTCGATTTGCCATAATCGCGGGATTGGGGCTGCACACTCCAAGGCTCCGTATGGTTCCTGCTTCATAGGCGGTTTCTTCCCGCAATTCCCGGGCTGCCGCGGCCCTGGCGTCTTCTCCTTTTTCAAAAACCCCCCCAGGAAATTCCAAGCTCAATTCCTGGGCCCCATGACGCCATTGCCGGACCATAACGAATTCTTTACCCCGAGGGGTGGTGAGGACCGGCACCACGATGGCCCAATCCGGGGCATCAAGGACGGTAAAGATCCGCGGTTCATTATCCGGGGAGCGGCAGGTCCTCTCCTGGATCGAGAAGATTGGACTGGTGAAAACTTCCCGGCGGGCTTCTTCACGCCACACGAGATGGGTGTTTCCCGGTTCCTGAGCAGCTTGTTTAGTATCCATAATGATAAAAATACCTGCTTATGGGAGCGGTGTATACCCCTAGACCAGAATAAAGGCATAAAAAAATTCCGGGGGCTGTGGGGACCTTTCCAGGGTCAACACGGTAAGGGGCGAGAAAACAAAAGGGGTCCACCAAACCGGAGGGCCTATGCCACCAGCAATAGGGGGTCTCTGCCAATTAGTCCGAGGGGGCCTATGCCAATTAGTCCGAGGGGGCCTATGCCA
>JAITRH010000202.1 GCA_031288495.1 Treponema sp.
GACCTATAGCTTTTGGGCAGTCCCATGCCCTCCATTGCCTGTAGCACGTTCCGTTCATCTGTGTTATAGTGCGTATACGGCATCGTTTGCCTCCGATAGTTTGGTTGTGCAACTTTATACTACCGTGTTTACGATGCCGTTTCTATACCTTACTACTTTCGCACTTCAAAAAAAAATTGGCCAGACAAAATATCACCGCTTATGGACAAAACAATTACCCGCCAGGGAATCATTTTGCTTGAATTTTTCAGCGCGGCAACTACGGCATTTTCGATGCCGCCGCAGCAGGGAACCTCCATTCGTGTAACCGTAACGGATTTTATGTTGTTCTGTTTGATTATTTCAGTCAGTTTCCCGCTATAGTCCCCTTCATCGAGTTTTGGACAGCCTATCAATACGATTCTGTTTTTCATAAAATCCCTATGAAAATTACCGTATGCATAGGCGCTGCAGTCCGCGGCTATTAACAGATTCGCATCTTCCAGGTAGGGAGCCTTTACCGGAACCAGTTTTATCTGTATCGGCCACTGCATAAGCTGACTCTGCACAGCAGCGCCCGGTTCGGGAGCAGACTGCCCTTCCCTGGTGATTGTTTTTGCGTTACTGCCGGGACACCTCCCCGACGGGGCTGACTTTGCGATTTTTTCACGCGTATTCATTTTTACCGCCTCCTCATCGTATGTCTTTGCTTCCCGTTCCTCAAAAGCAATTGCCCCTGCGGGGCAGGCCGGGAGGCAATTACCAAGACCATCACAGTAGTCCTCCCGCAACAATCTTGCCTTACCGTCCATGATACCTATAGCGCCCTCATGGCAGGCCTCGGCGCACAGGCCGCAGCCGTTACACGCATCCTCATCGATCCTGATTATTTTTCGGAACATACTATTTCCTCCAGGTCTTTTTCAGGTGTAGTCACCGGTTTTATATTAAAGTTACCAACAAGGTAGTCAAGGATTGCGGGGGACAAAAAGGCCGGGATACTCGGTCCCAGGCGTATGTTTTTGATACCCAGATAAAGCAGCGTGAGAAGTATCGCCACAGCTTTCTGTTCATACCACGAAAGAACCAGCGTTAAAGGCAGATCGTTCACGCCGCACCCAAAGGCATTTGCCAGAGCCAGGGCGACCTGTATGGCCGAATAGGCGTCATTACACTGCCCCATGTCCATGATACGCGGGAGGCCGCCAATGGTCCCGATGTCAAGATCGTTAAAGCGAAACTTTCCGCAGGCCAGGGTAAGAATAAGCGTATCCCCGGGGCTTTGTTTTACCAATTCTGTGTAGTAATTACGTCCCGGTTTTGCGCCGTCACAGCCGCCGACGAGAAAGAAATGTTTGATAGCGCCGGCCTTCACCGCCTCGATCACCTTGTCCGCCACAGACAACACCGTGTTTTTGGCGAAACCTGTCATTACCCGGTCTCCGCCGTTTATACCCGTCATGTGCCGGTCCTCCCTGTAGCCGCCGAGTTCCAGGGCTTTGATGATAAGCGGGCTAAAATCCTTCTTGCCGTTTGTTTCTTCAATGTGTATCAGTCCGGGATATGCCGCTGCGCCGGTAGTATAAACCCGGTCGCCGTAGCCCGGTTTTACGGGCATGAGACAGTTAGTGGTAAAAAGTACCGGCGCGGGAATATTATCAAATTCCTTCTGCTGATTCTGCCAGGCCGTTCCGAAGTTCCCTTTAAGCTGAGGGTACTTCTTGAGTTCCGGATAGGCATGGGCGGGAAGCATTTCGCCATGTGTATAGACCTTGACACCCTTACCGGCGGTCTGCTCAAGGAGCAGCTTGAGATCATGAAGGTCGTGGCCACTTATCACGATAAAAGGACCTTTTTCAATGGTTAACGGTACCGTAACCGGTATCGGGTGGCCGAAGTTCTCCGTGTGGGCCGCGTCCAGTATTTCCATACACCTGAGGTTAATCTTCCCGGTTTCCATAACCACGGGGAGCAGTTCTTCCAGGGTAAGCTCCTCTTTGCCCACCGTCTCCAGGGCTTGCGGAAAAAAAGCGATGATCTCTTCATCAACGCTGCCGAGGGCCGCGGCATGCCAGGCATAAGCGGCGGCGCCGCGAACCCCCAGCAGTACAAGCGTCTTGAGTGAACGAATGTCCGGTTCTTCATTCCACAGTTTTGACATATCGTAGTCCTCACAGCCTGCCGCTTCAGCATAGATCCTTGCCCGTACAGTGTGCGCCTCGTCAATCTGTTTCTGGATAGAAGGCCCGTCAAAGCTGACGTTTGTAAGCGTGGTAAAAAGGCCCCGCATGATAATATCGCCGGCTTCAGCCATAGCCTTGTGCCGGTTCGCTACTTTCGCTAAGGTGATAAGCGCCCCGGTCAACCTGTCCTGCAGCCCGGCCACTGCCGCGGATTTCCCACAGATTCCTGCCTGTCCTTTGCAAACCGTTGTCTGTTCACACTGAAAACAAAACATACTCATAACAATCTCCTGATATACACACTATAAACCGCCGAATAATAAAAGTCGGTTGTTTTTACAACAAAAAGGAAAAAAGATGAAGCATGGGGCCCTTTTGATCGTATTGCGGAAAAGCGGTCTATTTAATGGCTGTACGGACAGTGATATAGACCGCCTTTCAACGTGCCTCAAGGTAAAGCGGAATATCAAAAAAACAGTAGCAGTTTTGCCTCCATTCAAACAACTGTCTAAGCATATCAACAGAACGTTCGACCGTAGATTCGCGGAATTTTATAATGACTTGCTGGAAATCACGCAGGTAACCGGTATCTGGGATGCCGAAAAACAGGATCCTTCCGGCGTGAACCGCATGGAAGATTCCGCTAGTAATACGGTGAAAAACGCGCCTTGATCGTTTGCACCGCACCGTTTTTTTAGCGTGTCCCTAGGAACTGCTCTAAAGTCGTGATAGGTTTTGCAGAAACATTACATGCAGCCTTGTAAACAAAGCAAGGCATTCCATTTACACTTTCCGATGAAACCGGAGAGGTTCCGCCTGTATCAGGGCTTTCCCCAAGGATCTTTTGGTCATCATGTATTTTATGCCTCCTCACATATCCGAGGGGGTGCAATTATCCCTGGTGAAGTACATTTTGTAAAAAAGGACTTGACATAGGTGAAAAGACGAGGTATTACAGTGAACCATACCATTTTTTCAGTATCGGTGAGATAGTGAAGGGTCTGTACATGTATGTATATAAGGAGAAGCTCATGAAGCAAAAAGAACTTATCCCTGCGGACGGTTCCTGGTATGAGGCGTCTATAGGTGATTTTCCCGGTACCCCCTCGCAGCGTATCGGTCAGGAATGGATGGTAATTACCGCTGGTAACGCCGCGGTGGATAAAACCAACTGGAATGCCATGACCGCATCCTGGGGCGGGCTGGGTGTACTTTGGAGCAGGGATGTAGCGTTTATGTTTATACGGCCTTCAAGGCATACCTTTGGTTTTGCCGATGCACAGGATCTTTTTACCCTGTCTTTTTTTGATAAAAAGTATCACCATGCCTTACATATACTAGGAAGCGAATCCGGCAGGGATATAAACAAAGCGGAGAAGGCAGGGATCAATCCTGTTCTCTTTAGCGGAGGCAAGGCCGCAGGCGCTATAGGCTTTAAGGAAGCTTCGGAGATCATAGTCTGCCGTAAACTCTATACCCATGACTTTGATCCGTCACGGTTTCTTGACAAGGCGTCCATAGAAAAGGCGTATACCGGTACAGATTATCACCGTATGTTTATAGGGGAGATTGTAACCCTGCTGCTGCGTTAGCAGCCTTGGGAAAGGCCCATGATGGTGGATTTGTAACGATTGAGGGGGAATCAAGACTAAGAAGCCCAATGTCAGTACAATGGGTCCATGATGATTGATTTCAACCGGCCCCATCTGGCCATCTTCGCCTCGTATTACCGGCCCCATCTTTTGCTCTTTGCCGCGGATATGCTCTGCGCCTTACTCACCGCCGCCGTGGATTTAGCCTTTCCCATGATGACCAAATACACCATAGACCGGATTCTTCCCCAGGGGCTGTACCGCTTCTTTTTGGTCATGATAGGCCTCATGCTGTTGCTCTATGTCTTGCGGACGGCCTTTTCTTATTTTGTTACCTACTGGGGCCATACGGTGGGGGCCTATATCGAAGCGGATATGCGGCAGGACCTGTTTAACCACCTCCAGAAACTTTCCTTTTCGTTTTACGATAACCACCGCACCGGACAAATCATGTCCCGGGTTACCAACGATCTCTGGGAAGTAACCGAGCTTGCCCATCATGGCCCGGAAGACCTGTTTATTTCCGTGGTTATCCTCGCGGGCTCTTTTGGGCTTATCCTTTTTATCCGCTGGGAAATAGCCCTGGCCCTGCTCATCCTGGTTCCCCTGCTGCTCCTGCATACCCTGCGTTCCCGGTCCAGGATGATGCAGGTCTCAAGACAGGTAAAAGAACGGACCGCGGAAATCAACGCATCCCTGGAATCAAGCATATCCGGGGCACGGGTTACCAAGGCCTTTACCAACGAATCCTACGAGGCCCGTAAATTCCAGTTCGGCAACCGCAATTTCAAAGCCGCGAAAAAAACCTACTACCAATCCATGGCGAACTTCCATTGCCGGCTGGAATTCATCATGCATATCCTCACGGTGGTGCTTATTGGCCTTGGCGGCTTGCTCATCATGGCCCACAGGATGAACCTCTCGGAACTCATTACCTGTAACCTATTCGTCAATGCCTTCCTCCAGCCCATACGGCGGCTTGCCAACTTTGTGGAACAGTACACCACCGGCATGGCGGGGTTTAGCCGTTTTGTGGAGCTGATGCGGATACAACAGGATAGTACCGACAAACCCGGAGCCCGGGACCTCACCCGGGTCCGGGGGGATATCGAGTATGAGGATGTGAGCTTTTCCTATAATCAGGGTGTCCGGGTTTTGGAACACATTAATCTCCGGATTCCTTCAGGGACTACCCTGGCTCTGGTAGGCCCTTCCGGGGGCGGGAAAACCACCATCTGCCATCTGCTGCCCCGGTTCTATGAAATCCGGGAGGGACGCATCACCATTGACGGCCGGGATATCCGGGATATCCGCCTTATGTCCCTGCGGAACCACATCGGTATCGTGCAGCAGGAGGTGTTTCTCTTTGCCGGCAGCATCAAGGAAAATATCGGCTACGGACGGATCGGCGCCGCCGAGGAGGAGATCATCCGGGCGGCTCAACAGGCGGAGATCCACGAGGATATTATGAAGATGCCCCAAGGGTATGAAACCGTCGTGGGGGAACGGGGGATTAAGCTTTCCGGGGGGCAGAAGCAGCGGATCAGCATTGCCCGGGTGTTTCTTAAAAACCCGCCCCTGCTGATCCTAGACGAGGCCACTTCTGCCCTGGACTCGGCTACGGAGCTCAAGATTCAGCGGGCCTTGGAAACCCTTTCCCAAGGGCGTACTACCCTGATCATCGCCCACCGGCTTTCTACTATCCGCAAGGCAGACGCCATCGTGGTTATGGATGATGACGGCATCAGACAGCAGGGCAGTCATGGGGAACTCCTGGCTCAGGAGGGATTGTATGCCGCCCTCTATGCCGCGCAATATACCTCTCCATGAAACCCCGGATCCCGAGGGCGCATAGGGAGGCCGCAAGGATCCGGCCTATCCCGGAGGGAAGGGGGTGTGGAAGGCTATACCCACTATGACCCGCTGGCCGGGAGCATCCAGGCTGTGGAGGCGGGGCCGGGTGGAACGCGAGCACCCTCAAGGCAGCGCTTGAGAACCGCAACTCCGTATTTGCGGAGCAGGTGAGCGGCAGCGAGGGGCTTATAAGCTCCCTGCTGAAGGGACTGTCCCACGACCCGGACCATGGTGTCGGGCCTTAGCCCGCAATCGGGGTCGAAGCGTAGTTCGCAAGCAGGGGACGCCATTCCTTACCTTGTGGACCGGGTGATGCTTCCACCCCCAAGGGTAATGCTTCTACCCCCGGGGGTAATGCTTCTACCCCCAGGGGTAATTCTTTCACCCCCGGGGGTAATGCTTCCACCCCTAGGGGTAACTCTTCTACCCCCGGGGGTAATGCTTCCACCTCCAAGGGTAATGCTTCCACCGTAAAGGGATCGGTGACGCGGCGGCCCCGGGGCTTGTCGCGATTACCGCGGTAAAGGGGATTCCAGGGATCTCCCGGCTTATGGGAAGCCGGGGACAACTCAAAAGCGGCACGGGAACCGCACCGAATCCCTGTCTATGGCCTCGGCTATGCCCGTGTAGCGTACCCACCACCGGGGCAGATGAAAACAGCGCCGATTCCTGGGAGTCCGCGACCTATTCCCCTTAAGTGCTCACCGCACCTGAGCTGCTCCCCTACCCGGGGCCGGCTCACCCCAGTACTCCTTGGCATCGGCCCCCCTATGACTAGGTGGCATCGGCCCTTTTCTTTACGCAAGGGAAGGATGGGGCTTGAGTGAAGAGGAACCTATGCGGTGAACCTACCGTAACTATGCCTTGATCCCTGTGCATAGGGCATCCTCACCGGCCGGCCGGTAATCCCCCTGAGCATAGCCTCGTCATGAGAAACAAACCGGATCCCGATCCCCCATTCCTTCCGGAGCCGGGTAAACAGGCGGATGATCTGAGACTCGCGTATACTATCCAAGGCGGTGGCCGGCTCGTCCGCGATAAGGAGCCTTGGCCTATGGGCCGGAGCCAAAGCAATGGCGACTCGTTGCCCCATGCCTCCGGAAAGTTCATGTCCCTAGGATTGCATGATTCGCCGGGGATCCGGGAAAAGCATCTGAGCCAAGAGGGCCTCCGCCTGTTCGATCCGGGCCTTTTTCCATATCCCGTGAAAGTGGCTTCCTGCCGTATGGGTTGGACTGAGGGATGCCAGGGAATTTTGAAAGATCATACGTATCCTGTGGCCCCGAATCCCCTGCCCTTGTCTTTCGGTTAAGGTCGATATAGGGACGGTTCCTGTTTCCGGAGTGCTGAACGCTATAACCCGTCCGAGCATTTCCCCAGAGGCTCAAGCCCGGGTTTCCCAGTGGATGAAGGAATCCTGCGCTTAGATGCCCCAGGGGCCATCCGGAGGGACTTTTGCGGAATCTTGCCTTTGATACAGGGTAAGGGGCCCTTCCTCCACCCTTCGGAAAGGGCGCTTCATGTCGAGGCGTGAAGCCGGCAGGTTTCTAATGCCTTGAGCCGCTGCTCGTCGAGTTTAATATGCAGGTTCTTTTCATGGGCCGGAAGCACCAGGCCTTGAGGGCCCCCTTTGGCCCTACGCAGGTAGTTAACCGGCGTATAGAAGAGATCCCCCTCCCGGTTATTCCGGCCCTTGGAATAGAACAGCGCCAGATTTCCTGCATCCAGGAGTATCTCCAGAGGAACCGACTTTCCTGAACGCCGCTTGATAAACACATAAGCCCCCGGATAGTCCCGAGCATGCAGCCAGAGATCCTTCCCTTGCACATAATGCCGCAGGAGCAGGTCGTTTTCCGCCCCATCCCGGCCCACGAGGATGAGCCAGTCCTTACGCCAAAACGCGAGGCCCGGCCGCTTTTTGTCCCGCTCCCGGTTCCGGGCCATAAGGGGCTTTTGAATGGACCCGGCTTTAAGGAGCGTGTGCAAAGCCAGGGGATTGGTCTCCGCCAGGACCCGATCCCGGGCGGTTTCAAGGCGCAGGAGTTCCTGTTCCCCTGCGGCGATTTCAGCCTGTACCTGGGCAAGGCCCTTCTTGGCCTTCCGGTACCGTTCATAGTACCGCTCAGCCTGGGCCCCCGGGCTTTTCCGGGGATCCAGCGGAATCCTCAGGGTTCCCCCGGCAGGATCATAGCAATTCTCCGCTTCAAGCCAGGAGTCCCCCGGTGTAATGGCACTCCTCTGTCCCAGAATGAGATCCCCGTATTCCTTGAAGGACCGGGCATCCCCCAAGGCCCGCTCCTTTTCCCGGAGCCGTTCCAGGGCCGCTTGTAAGCGTCCGGTATGGGCCTCGAAGGTCTTCCGGGCCTGGGCCCGCAGGGCCTCTAGGGATAAGGGGCCGCCCTGTTCCGCATACCAGGCGTCGATGAAGGCGTTGAAGCTCTCCCCGGAAAATGCCCGGATCCGGTAGTCCCGGCCTCCGGAGGGGAGGTTCCCCAGAGCCGCCTCTGGGGTATACCGGCCTCCGCTTATTTCCCCTCGTTTAGGCAGGCGCCGCAGGGCGTCCACTACCAGGCCCTCCTCATCGGTGAGCACCACATTGGCGGCATTGGACCAGAGCCTTAGGTAGAGCCGCCACCGGTGCAGCCCCCGCCGAAGGATAAGCCGGATGATCCGGTTATCCCCCAGTTGAACCGCCTCTTCTATCCGGCCGTTTACCACCCGGGAATTGAGCAATTCCGCGAAGCGCAAAGGCGTGGCGTGTTTAGGGATGGTCTGCCGGGTTTCATGGAGCCTGCACGCCCCGGGGCTGAGGGCGATGAGCAGGGTCTTGCCGCTGCTTTGGGGAAAGCCGCGGTGCAGTTTAAGGGAGAGTACCTCATAGGTACTCTGAACCGCCTTCTGTATCTGGAAGCCCGGCAAATCCAGCTCTTCCAGAATGCGGTTTATTTCCTTCCAGTTAAGGGACATGAACGCCTCCGGGATGACTAGGGAAGGCTTCCGCCGCCAGGGACAGAGCTCCTCCTCCATGTTCCATACTACCGGGATGCAGGGGCCTGTAACAGGGGCTCCCCGGAAGGGCCCCGTACTTCATACCGCCCCTCTCTTTTCCCTGCGGCCCCAGGGAATTATGGGAAACCTAAAGCATTTTTTGTATGTATACAATTCCTACAGGCGGGGCGCATCTTTTGCCGGATATAAAAAAGAGACCCGGCGGCCCCGTTCATGGCGTCGTTATGGGTCTACCCAATCCGCAAAATCGAGCCGGCCCTGCGTTAGGGCTAACAGGGCGATAGCCCCTTAGGTCGGCAAACGTCGTTCTTTTATATCCGGCTTAATTTATCGCCTATGTGCACCTTAATGCCTTCCCCCGGGTCCAGTTTTGAGAATATCTTGTAGCGGCCATAGCTTTATCGGGAAAGCCCTTATGCATCATATAAAGACCGGTCTCCTTGCGCCAGCCGCAATCTGAAAATGTCGATATAGGCGGAGCTTCCATCCGCAAAGAAATAGTGTACGCTGCCGAATGGATCCACTTCTTTTCGTACCGGTTCCCCACGCTGGGAAATATCACGCTGAGCTAATGCCGCGCCTTCTTTGGATATTAGACGGCATTTTTTAATATATTCTTCTGTCAACGTCATGTTACAACCTCCAAAGGCATATAATCAACACACTTCTCTAGGGCAGGGCAACAGTATTTAAAAATGTAATTCTTTATTAAAGAAGAAAAAATCCTACCCAAAGGAACGCTCAGGTCTCTGCATATTCTTCCTCATGAGCCTTCCTCGGCGGACCATACCAGCCTTTCGATGGATTTGCTGCAGGACTTCCAGGGAAGGGAGGGGGCTTATAGTTTCTTGATAAAAAGGCTGAACGCCTGCAAGCCCAGGGTGAATACCGCGGTAACGATGGCTCCTGCGGCCATAATCCCAAGGAGTACGGCGATCATGGTTTTACCCTTGCTGATACCCAGCACCCAGGCCCCCAGGGTGCCGGTCCATGCGCCGGTAACCGGGAGGGGTATGGCCACAAAGACTGCTATCCCAAGCCACCCCCATTTGCGTACCCCCTTATGGAGTTTAACCCGCGCCCGTTCCACAAAGCGGTCAAAAAAGTTCCGGTATACCCCTAGAGCACACAAGTATGTATGCAGGGTTGACAAAAAAAGCCAGCACGCGGGACCTACCAAGGCGTTGAACGCCACCGCAAAAGGGTAGGCCCAGTACCAGGGTACGCCCGAGGCTATGGCAAAGGGAATCCCTCCCCGGAGTTCGGAAATCGGCAGGAACGAGAGGAAGGCAGTCCATACCAAGACGGAAGGCGTATTCATAGTATAAACCTACCGGAAAAGCCGAATCGAATCTATAGGGTCCCTGTCAAATAGAAAATCACCCGGCCCGGGAACGGGAGGCCTTGCATAGCCGTCCTTAGGGGTACGGCCTGTTCATCAATACACCCCGCCCAATCCTCAAGACCCGGCCTGTATCAAGGGCTTCCCTATAAGCCTATATGCGCCTCCCACATAGGCTTATGGGTGCCTTTCACATAGCCTATGTGCGGGCCGGATACAGGCTATAGGGCCCCACCGTTCACCGTGAAAATGCCTATGCGTGTATCCTGCCCAGCCAACAAGGTCAGGGCATGAGCCCTAGCTCATTGGAAAGACAAGAAAATCGTCCTTCAGAATAAGGAGGCGATCTAATGGATGTGGTGCTTATAGCCTTTTTCTTGCTGTTGCTCTTGGGCATGCCCGCGGCCTTTGCAATCGGTGTTTCAGGGACGGTTTTCTTTCTGGTTACCCCGGATATTCCCTTTTCCATCGTGGTGCAAAAAGTCGTCAGTTCACGTCAAAGTTTTACCCTTTTGGCCATTCCCCTGTTTGTGTTTGCGGGGAATTTGATGAATAACACCGGTATTACCTCCCGGCTCATCAAGCTTTCCACGGTGTTAACCGGACCCATGTACGGGAACTTAGGCCAAATATCCTGTGTGCTTTCCACGCTGATGGGCGGGGTTTCCGGTTCTGCCAATGCCGATGCTGCCATGGAATGCCGGGTTCTCGGTCCTTCTATGACTAAACGGGGATATACCAAAGGGTATCCCGCAGCGGTAAACGGTATTACCTCCTTAATTACGGCAACGATTCCTCCCAGTACGGGACTCGTTATTTATGGTTCTGTGGGGGAGGTCTCTATCGGGCGGCTGTTTGCCGGCGGTTTCATTCCGGGGTTTATGATGATGATCGCCCTGATGATTACCATACGGATTACCGCAAAAAAACCGTCTAGGCCCAAGGAAATCGGTAAGGCCTTCGTGGATAGCATCGGGGCTCTCCTCTTTCCCGTCATATTGATCCTGGGCATTCGGTTTGGGATATTCACCCCCTCTGAAGCAGGGGCCTTTGCCTGCATGTATGCGATCGTCGATTGATCCGGTGCAATTCGGTCTGATTATGATGACCGTGGTTACCATGGGGATCATGACCCATATGCGTTTACTTAGGGACGAGCAACCGGTAAAGCGCCGGGAGCCGTTTCCGTTTAGAATTAGCACAAAGACCCGCAATCTGATGTATGTTTTCAAGCATATCCGCTATGGAA
>JAITRH010000220.1 GCA_031288495.1 Treponema sp.
AGTGCGTATACGGCATCGTTTACCTCCGATAGTTTGGTATTGCAGCTTTATACTACCGTGTTTACGATGCCGTTTCTATGCCTTCCTGCTTTCGCACTTCAAAAAAAAATCGGCCAATAAAGAACTGATTAATTATGATTAAAAAATATAGTGTACGGAGGGGCACTTTGCATAATAGGCCTGTTTACGCCGGGGCTGTCCACAAAGTAAGGGGGCCCTTCATATGTTTTCCCGGCCAGATCAAAGTCATGTTATACTCTCCCCCATAAGTAAAGGCGTAAGCGACAAGATAACCTATAAGCCCTAGGACCAGGGGCAGGCGTAGCTCATTCCTCCCCGCGGAGAGGAACTTATCCCGGCCAAGTACCTGGTCCGACTGGTCAGGGAAGTAAGAGATCAGAGGGGGATAGAAGGGCTGTTAAGGAACTATCAGGCAGGAGGGGGAACACGCCGGTAGTATCCAGAGATGATGAGCAAACGGTTCGTGTACGAGTACATGACCAAAGGGTGGTCCAGCCGGATGCTGGGGAAAGCGGCGAGAGAGAAGGTGAAGTTCATATGGCCAGCCCGAGGGCAGGGACCTGACTTAAGGACACTGAACGAGTTCCGGGGGAGGGTGATGGAAGAAAACTTCGTGACGGCGGTAAAGATGCTGAAGGCGAAGGGGTATATCAGGCTGGAGCACTAGTAGGCAGTCAATGTTGAAAGCGTGAAAGAAATAAGCTACTGTTCATAGCCATAGACTATACCAGGAGGGAACTATGGCGGAGAAAAACCGCACAAAGTCCGTAGGCCGGCTGCGGTTGCGAACCTGCGGTTCGACAGAGTCCGAGCCGCCGCAGGCGGCGGCAGACCCGCAAAGCGGGTCTGCGCGTAAACAGACCTGTGGAGACTGCCGGAAAAGCCGGCTTTTCTCGTTCCCGCAAGCCCTTACCCGCGTACCTCCTGTACATGCAAGGGTATCCGCATACTTCACGGACATGAGGGCTTATTCGGGATCCATAAGGCACCTTACTGTACATAACCGTTCCAGATGATACAATGGACCGATAAGGAATAGGTTGGAGAATATATGGAAGAAACACCCTACCGGCGGCCAAGCTGGGACGAGTATTTTATGGAGGTTTGTGACGCTATTTCCAAGCGAGCCACCTGTGGACGGGGGCGTTCAGGCTGTGTCATAGCCAAGGATAACCAGATCCTGGTAACCGGTTATGTGGGCGCGCCGGCAGGCCTGCCCCACTGCGATGAAGTGGGACATCAGCTTAAAAAGATGATCCACGAGGACGGAAGCCTTACCACCCATTGCGTGCGGACGGTTCACGCAGAACAAAACGCCATATGCCAAGCGGCAAAACGGGGTATTGCTATAGCGGGAGCCACCTTGTATTGCCGTATGACCCCTTGCAGAACCTGCGCCATGCTCATTATTAACTGCGGTATCCGCCGAGTGGTTTGCCAGCGACGGTATCATGATGCCGGGGATTCGGAAACCATGTTCCAAAAAGCCGGTATCGGCCTTGAGTATATCCATGATGAAAAAGAAGCGTACGATCAGCAATAAGGCTTTCCTTATGCCCTTCGATGAGGAGCGCTACCCATAACCCGGCGGAGCTTATCCAATGGTGATGAGGTATTTTAAGTAAATTTCTTCTAAGGTCCGCTGCGGTCCCGGTAAGGCAAGGCGCTTGCGGAAAACCGCGGCATCCCGGCGATCAATATAAAAATCATAAATGGTCCGGGGGTCCGCATCCTTTACCGTACGATACGCAGGCTGACTGCCGATATAGGAACGGACCTCATCCCGTCCCACCGCGGATATCCCAAAACGGGTCAATCGGGAACGAACCTTGAGGATCTCCTCATAGGAAAGGCCGAAGAGGAATTCCTCAAGGGCCCATCGGGTTTCGGTATGATCCGTCTCTTGGATCAGAAAGGTATGCCAGTCTTCCCCCATATCCATGGAAATACGGATCAATTCACTTGAACCTTCCATGGTTCCAAAGGTAGGAGGCGCCGCATCCCGGGCCATCCACAGCGACTCCAATGCCGGCAGATGCCGGACCGATCGAGGGTCCCTGCCGCTATCCCAGAGGGAAATCAGGTCATTGGCCAGGCTGATTTTGGTATCATGGGAGAAGGAGGCATCCTCTAAACAGGAAAAATAGACCTCTTCCGCCATGAGGGTACACACAATCGAAAGCATCATCCTTCGCAAGGGAAAATAGAACACCTGTATATCCCGGACCAGCATGGAAAGCATGGAAAAAGCATGAAATTTGGCTACCAAAAAACTACGGGTAGCCACCACCCTTGTGGGAATGTGGAATAAATGGGACGTAGAGGAAAAACTTGAGAGGGATTCAATGAGATTTTCCTCGCTCCGATGCTCCCCTCGCATGATTTGGATTGCCCGCACCGAAGGGTATTGAGAAATTGCCTCTCCCAGCCCCTGAAGACAGCGAAACCGATCCTTGATGAGTTTACCCTCTTCCGGGTGTCTCGCATCAAGATAGGTCTCAATTTCTTGAACCAACTGGGCTTCGTGTTCTTTGAGGATACATATAGGAGAAACCGTATTCAAAACGGACAGAAACATACATATAAGCCTATCTTTACCTTAAGGATAAATCAAGCAAAATTGAAATTTTTTCCCTGTTTTTTTGGTTTTTAGGTTTTTCTTATTGTATGCGCGGACGCGTGAAGCTAGTAGGTGCGGATGCGTAAACCTAGGATGCGTTAACCTAGTATCCAGACATGATTGTAACAGTGGCTAAAGTATTCTATGCTAGTAGAACTAGAAATAGGGGGGTCTATGGCGAAAAAATACAAGGTGACACTGACAGAGGGTGAGCAAGCACACCTTCATGAAATCATGGACAAGGGGAAACAGGGCGCCCAAAAACGTAAACGAGCACAGGCATTGCTCCTTGCCAACGAGGGGTATACCGATGAGGTGATAGCCGAGCGGGTCGGCATGCATTACCGGGGGATCGAGGGGTTACGGCAGCGCTTTGTGGAGGATGGGTTTGAGACAACTCTTGAAGGAAAACCACGGGGACACCGGCCCCGCGCCCTGACTGGGGAAGACGAGGCGCGGCTTATAACGTTGATATGTGGACCCGTACCGGAGTGGTGCGCGCGGTGGACGTTACGGCTATTGGAGGACACTTGGGTAAGCCTTGAGAATACGGACGCGAAGACGGTATCCCGTGAAACAATCCGTCGTACATTAAAAAAAACGAGATTAAACCCTGGCAAAACAAGGAATGGTGTATACCTTCGGAGCATAACGCGGAGTTTGTAGCCTGTATGGAGGACGCGCTTGATGTCTACACTCGG
>JAITRH010000036.1 GCA_031288495.1 Treponema sp.
CCAAACTGCCAAAACTGTATTTTGAATGAGGGAGGGATATATTTTGATGGCGGGGGGTTTGGGCAGTATGTGATACCTATCGTTTGAGCATTGACATCTATGACAATGACAACGTAAAGTAGGACCAATACCGCAAAACCTTTCCGTCTTATACGGATGCGGTTGCTTAGTGGGGTATCACGGATTGAGCAATCCCGTCCACGGAGACATTCCGTGGACGGGATATGATTCCCGCGGCGGGGGCGCCTTTTAGACATCACAGGGAACATCCCCTGCCGGTGGAAATACGGGAAAGCAGGTTCAGGCGGCCTCTGCCGGCGCAGAGCTTCGGGCCGCGAGGAAAGCCCGGTTGCAGGGCTCCTGCAGCGCGGGAGGAAAATGTAGCGGCGTTTTAACGGGGGAATGGAGCGAAGCGGAATGACCCAGTCAAAACGGAACCCGAGAGCATTGGGGCCCTCAGTGTAGACAGACCTGTTATCCGAAATGCCCGATTTACAAGTATTCTTTAAAATCGTGAAATATCAATATTTAATTCTCCAGAATGATATTTTCGATGACACTCAGGACACAATGTCAAAATATTTTCATGTATTGCAGGACCGCTTTCAGAATATTGTATGAGGTGGTGTCCATGGTTACCTTTGAATTGCTTTAAACAAAGCATACAAGTATAAAGCTCCAATTCCTTACCTTCTCTCTGAACTATTAAATGCTCATTTGGTCTGTTTTTCCTCATCCGATTGATCCTCAATAGCCAAAGCCTTTTTAATTTCTTTGTTCAAATTTTTAATAGGGGCTTTCACGGTTGTTCCTCTTCCATGTGGAGCAATTTCACTTTTTACATCTTCAATTCTATGAGATATTTCTCTTGCCTCTGGCTCGCTTATTCCCTCAATCTTTGTCCATAGTGCATAATCGTTATTTTGACGAACTTTTTTTGGACAAGTTTTGCTATTATGCCCTGATTCACCGCAAATTGAACACGCCATTATTACTCCTAAAAACTTATTATTTCAGCTTTACCCTTCTTTTGAACAATACGGTTGGTTTTACCGGTTTTAAAAGTTATTAATAAACTTTCAGGATTAATACGCGGAATATTATTATTGTCTTTTTCGATAATAAATATTTCCAGCTCACCACTTTTCTTTTTGATTGCAACTTTATTATCTGAGAAGCCTATAACTTCATCGCCATCATCTAAAATTTCAATCTTCATTTTTGATCCATCCTTTTTCTGTTATACAATAAACAGTCAATTTTGTCAAATATATTCTTTGCCAGTTGTTTTGGAACAATTTTGGGCGTTTCACGTAATGTTTCTGCTGGATGGGAGCCGCTTACGTGCAATATCAAAGATTTTGCCGTCCGGATAGGCAATGCTTAGGAGCAGGACGGGTACCTCAAAAAGGAACCTGGGGAAAAGGGAGGAGGCGTACCACTGTCAACATGATAAGGGACGAGAAAACAAAAGGGGGTCCCCTTCCAAACGTGCTAGGCCACCACCGCGTGGTGAATATCGCTCCATTCGCCGAGAACGCCCTAGGGGATGAACCGGACCTCATGGAACTCCCCATGCCGCGGTAACCAAAGCCCTCTTCGGACAGCCGTAAAAACTCCGGGAACGCTGAAGCAGCGGCCAAGTTCATAGGTACCGGGGGCAGGATGCCCCGGTAGGGAAGATCAGGGGCGCAGACCCCGGTACGCCGGTCAAGTCCAAAGGCCGGGCCGTTCTTGACTGCTTTGGTGCTCTTTTATACTATGGCCATAGTATGTCATCATATATGAGCAATCTTTTAGGAGTGTGCAGGGTCTTGTTGCCTGCACCGGATACATCCCTGGGAGCACCCCCTAGTATACCCAGCCGCTCTGAAGTGGACCCCCAAGATACCTGGGACCTGTCCACCCTGTTCCCCCATGACCACCAGTGGTACGAAGCCCTGAAGGAGTACGAAAAACAAACGGAAGGGATCCCTGCTTTTCGCGCTACTTTAGGAAGATCCCCGGAAAGTCTCGCGGATTACCTGGATTTTTCTAAAGCCTTCGGCCTCTTGGAAGAACAGCTCCACTATTACAGTGACCTGCGGCAAACCGAGGATGAAGGGGATAATGCAGCCCGAACCATGACCGGCCGCTTCATGATGGCCGCAGCCAAGGCAGAAGCCGCGGCGTCCTGGGTCATACCGGAGATTCAGGCCATCCCCGATGCGGTTATGGAAGGGTTCCTTAAGCATCCCCGTTTAGGGGAGTATCGGATTTACCTTATAAAGCTCTTGCGGTATAAGCCCTATATTCTCAGTGACCGGGAGGAACGGCTGCTTGCCCTCCACGCCGAAGGGGAGAACCTCCCTGCGGAGGCTTTTTCAGTGCTGACTAATGTGGACCTGGAATTCGGTACCCTGGATACACCCGAAGGGAAACGGCCCCTCTCCCAGTCTACCTGGTCGGTGTTTATGGAAAACCCGGATCGCCCCCTGCGGCGGCAGGCGTATACGGCGTTTTACCGGCCCTTTGAAGCCCATAAAACTACCTTGGCCGCTTTATACGGAGGAGCGGTTAAGCAGAACGTGATTAAAGCCCGAATCCGGGGCTTCCCTTCTGCCCGGGCAGCCCATCTCTTTCCCGATGGGGTTCCCGAATCGGTCTACGATACCCTCATATCCACCGTGAGCAATCATTTAAGCCCTTTGCACCGGTACTATAGCTTACGGAAACAGGTCTTGGGCCTGGATACATTACGCCACTACGACGTGTACGTACCTCTCGTACCCAGGGCGGTAAAAAAGACCTCCTGGAACGAAGGGGTGGACCTGATTTGCGCGGCCTTAAAACCCTTGGGGGAGGAATATGGGCGGGTCCTCCGGGCAGGACTCTTGGGCCGCTGGGCAGACCGGTATGAGAACAAGGGAAAACGGTCCGGGGCTTTCTCTGCGGGAACCTACCGGGGAGATCCCTACATCCTCATGAACTATAAGGAAGACAGCATCCGGGATGTGTTTACCCTGGCTCATGAGGGGGGCCACTCCATGCATTCCTGGTATGCCGCCCGTTCAAACCCCTTTATGCACTACGGGTATACGATTTTTGAGGCGGAAGTGGCCAGCACCTTTAATGAAGAGCTCCTGTTCCGGTATTTAAGGGATACGGCGGATACCCGGGACCTGGCGGTGTATGTCATCAACAAGCGGGCGGATGATCTTCTGGCAACCCTCTACCGTCAAACCATGTTTGCCGAATTTGAGCAGCGGACCCATGCCCTCGAAGAAGGGGGAACGCCCTTAACCGTGGAGGTCCTCCGCAGTGAATACCGGGCCTTGCTTACCAAGTACTTTGGTCCCGACATGGTCTTCGAGGAAACGAGCGATCTTGAGGGCTTGCGGATCCCCCACTTCTACCGGGCTTTTTATGTGTATAAATACGCCACCGGTATTTCCGCGTCTTTGGCTTTGGCTGAACGGGTCCTTTCCGGGGGCGAGCAAGAACGGAAGGATTATTTTAGCTTCCTCTGTTCCGGCGGTTCCCGGTTCCCCATAGAATCCCTCAAGCTCGCAGGGGTGGATATGGCCTCTCCTTTGCCGGTGGAAGCGGCCTGCGGGGTTTTTGCCCGGCTCATAGACGAACTGGCCGCTTACTTCTGATGGATCCTTCCGCAGGAAGCGGCGGTCATAGGAGCTCCATCAGAAGGACTTAAGGCACCGGGATTCCGCTTTGTTTCTAATCTCCGCCGCGAGGTAAAAAGAACCGGTCCCTAAGAGGGGCAGCTTTTTTTCCCGGCCCTGCTCAAGGGCCTTTTCAATAGCCCGGACCGTCTCGGGTATATAAAACACCGCGGCTCCTTTCCCCAAGGAAGCGGCTTCCGCACTAAAGGTATCATACACCCCCTGGGGAAAGCTGACTTTGAAAGTACCCGGAGTGGTGATCAAGATCTGGGTAAAATGAGGCAGGAGAATCTGCGCCATGGCCGCCGCATCCTTCCCTGCGGCGCAACCAAAGATGAGGATCCCCCCCTTCCCATAGAGGGCGCTGAAGGTCTCTACACAGGCTTCGACACTCTGGGGGGTATGGGCTCCGTCTACGATGAAAATGGGGTCATCCAGGATCCGCTCAAACCGTGCGGGGAGGGTAAAATCCTGTAAGCCCCGGAGGACCGATGGCGCCTTGAGCTGCGGAAACGCGATTTTGGCCGCCACGAGGCCCAGGGCCGCATTCCGGGCCTGGATTGCGCCGGGTATGGGAATAAAGAGGTCCATAGAACGGGGGAACAAAGCCGGGCTTTTGGCGGCCAGGCTAAAGGTGGTTCCCCGGGGAGTAACCTGAATATGCTGCAGATCCGCCACATCAGGCAGGTAGTACAGCGGGGCATGGCAAAGGGCCGCGATGTTTTTGAAAACCTCCAGGGCTTCAGGGGCCTGTTCCGCCAGGATCAGGGGCTTCCCCGGTTTTATGATCCCCCCTTTTTCTTGGGCTATGGCCCCGATATGGTTCCCTAAGAATTCGGTGTGTTCCAGTTCTATCAAGGTGATCACCGATACCAGGGGATCCACGATATTGGTAGCGTCCAAACGGCCCCCCAAGCCGGTTTCCACTACCATCACATCACAGCCGGCACAGCGGGCGCAGAGGAAAAAATACAGGGTCAAAAGCTCAAAGAAACTGGCCTCCCTATCGTCCGCTGCGGGAGGATCACAGAAGGGGAGACCGCTTGCAGGGGTATGGCGCAGCATCGCTTCAATGGAAACCAGTTCCCTTCCGGCTTGTATGTAAATGGATTCATCAAAAAAGGCATTTCCCTGGGTGATCCGTTCCCGGTATTCGGTTACATGCGGGGAGGTGTACCGGGCAGGCCGAAAGCCTTCGGCCTCAAGGATCGCCGTAATCATCCCCGTAACCGAACCTTTCCCTTTAGAACCGGCGATATGGATGACCGGAGCGGACCGTTCAGGATGCCCTGCAAGGCGGGCGAGGACTTCCATACGGTCCAAACGCAGGCTGGTTGAAAACTGGCCGGTTTCCATATTGATGAACCGGGAAAGCCAGGCAAACACATCGGCTGAGGAGGCAATGGAGACCGGCCTAGCAAGGGACTTTTGCTGTTCCATGGTTTCCCATTCTCAGCAATGGTATGGTAAAAGTCAAGCCCCTCGGGTAAAGCAGGAATATGGGGAGCCGAAAGGCCCCCGGCAAGGGGGCCTTACCAGCGCGAGGGACCTATACTAAAGGCCATGAAAAGGTTTTTAAAGCGAGGTCCTATGAGGACTCCTGAATCTTTTTTAGTATAGTATCCCCCTGTCTTGAACTAATTCCTTATACGCAAAGACGTATACTCCTTAGGCGTACCCCGGTGAGCGCACAACCGGCATAGCCTGTCCACAGGATAGCGTCCTTATTCCATGGGATAAGGACCTTATCCTGTGGAATAAGCATCTTATCCAATCGGATAAGGACCCTATCTTGTCGGATAAGCATCTTATCCAATCGGATAAGGACCTTATCCTGTCGGATAAGCATGTTATCCAATCGGATAAGGACGCTATCCTGTGGAATAAGCATCTTATCCAATCGGATAAGGACCTTATCTTGTCGGATAAGACCCTTATCCGGCGGAATAAGCCCCCTGTCCTGCGGGATACGGGGCGGCTCAAGCGCCGGAAAAGGAGATGGGTATGCGTTACATGCCTGCCAAAGAAGGGGACTTTGTGGAGTGGAGCGATACCTTCAGCGCGGTGATTCCGTAAAGCCCCAGGTTTAAACCGGGGCCTGAAGCTTATGCCGTATAGGGTTCTCAAAACAGTACAAAAAGAGCGCGGCCCTTTCCGGGGTCCTTGTTTTAGGAGGTAAGGCGTATGGGTCCCTTCGTTCCTGCCTCCTGCGGAGCGTCCTCACCGGGGGTTTGGCTCCAAAGCAGCGCAAGCCCAAAGCAAGGGGTCACCCCCAGGGCCTGTCATGGGCGTTAAACCCCCTGGGGGGTATTATTGACAGAACTTTGGAGAGGCATACAATATACTTTATAAGTACGTGAGTTCCAGCCGCGGGGCAGGTAGTAGATCAGCAGGCCTTGAGCTTGTGGCGGGGGTCCGCTTTGTTCCCGGGGAGGGCCCTTTCTCGAACTCATGGTTTAAAAATTAAAAGGGTTCTTTTGGATGAAACCGTTACGATTCACCAGGTGTATCCGTGAGCCCAAAGGGGTTACCCATGAACATACGACACCAAAAGCCACTCTGGTTATGGCTACTCATGCTTATAGGGTCTGTGTTAACGCCCCTGGCCGCCCAGAACGCCGACCGAGCGCAGCAGTCCAACCCTGCGGTAACCGGTATCCCCGCGTTGGGTAGTCTCATCATAACCTCCGAAAGAGCGGGGATGATCATGATCGACGGGGTTGAGACCGGAGACTCGATCAAGGCTATGGGAACGATAACCATCCCCAATGTCCGTTCCGGGGTTACGGAAGTGGCGGTAAGAGAGCCGAACGGCTATATAACCAGGGCCTCCCAAACGGTGTTGGTCCGGGCAGGAGAGCGGGTGCGGGTGGTAGTGAAACGGCCCATTCCCGAAGATTTTGCCCAGATTGAAGGAGGCACCTTCACCATGGGAAGCCCTAATTCGGAATTTAACCGGGAAAATGATGAAATGCTCCATCAGGTTACGGTGGGTTCCTTCTATATGGGAAAGTA
Source organism: Treponema sp. (assembly GCA_031288495.1). Classification (GTDB taxonomy): domain Bacteria; phylum Spirochaetota; class Spirochaetia; order Treponematales; family Breznakiellaceae; genus JAIRLU01. The sequence continues at coordinate 6,675 of JAITRH010000036.1, forward strand.
TGAGGTAACCCAGAGGGAGTATGATGCGGTGATGGGGGGGAATCCCAGCCGTTTCAAAGGGGCGTATTTGCCGGTGGAGCAGGTAAGCTGGTTTGATGCGGTGGCTTATTGCAATGCCAGGAGTCAAAAAGAAGGCCTTACCCCAGCCTATACCATACATGGGGAAGAGGTACTATGGAATCCGAGTGCCGACGGGTATCGCTTACCCACCGAGGCGGAATGGGAATACGCCGCCCGTGGAGGGACGAGGACCCCTTTTAGTACCGGCGATAACATCACCACGAGCCAGGCTAATTATAATGGGAATTATCCCTATAATGAGCATACCCTGGGGATCTACCGGAGAAAGACCACCCCCGTAGGGAGTTTTACCCCGAATCCCTGGGGCTTGTATGATATGCATGGAAATGTCAATGAATGGTGCTGGGATTGGTATGGACCCTATGGTACGGAAAATCAAGATAATCCCGTGGGAGCCGCCGCCGGTTCCTTTCGGGTTAATCGGGGGGGAAGCTGGAGCAGCTATGCCAAGTATCTGCGTTCAGCCATTCGGAACTACAATATGCCCTCGTACCGGTACGGCAACCGGGGTTTCCGTCTCGCCCGTTCCGGTGTAGCCTTATAAAGAAAAGGGCAAAATAAAACCACCGGCTCCACCGGTGGTCAATGCAAGAGAGGGTCTGTTTTCGGGCGTCTTATTTTTTCTTCGCCGGAGCGGCCGCCTTAGTATCGGCTTTAGCCGGAGCCTTGGTATCGGCCTTCGCCGGAGCAGCCGCCTTAGTATCGGGAGCAGCCGTGGCATCGGTCTTAGCCGCAGGCGCAGATGCAAGCTGGATGCGGGTAACCTTAAAGGCCCCATTCGCATTTTTTCCCTTATACGGGAACTCTTTGGTTTCACCTGCAGCAACTGCCGCGGTTAAATTGTCTTTTCCCGCCACCGAATACTGAATATTCGCCGCCTGCTGATTTTTATTGGTAATGCGAATAGTCGTTGCATTTGCCCACTCAATTGTACAGTTCTCCTGAGTAACTGCCGCTTGAGCCGCCACAAATCCGGTAGCTATGACTAATAGCACCAGAATGCTTATAATTTTCTTCATCATCAAACTCCTTAATACAGAAATATAGAGAGAATTGATCCTTCTCTGTATAAAATAAAGTATAATGACCACCATAGTGATTGTCAATAGAATTTTAAGTTTTAGTAAGATAAAGGCATGGAATTTCCTAAGGCTATACTAGGAATTAACGCCGTATCTTACTAAAAACAGGAAGCCTATACCCTGAATCAGTAGTTTTTCTAACCTATAGGCTCCCTTCCGCGTACTCCTTCGGTTGTCTTGCTACTCCACCCTGAACTTGGAAATTTCATTCACTAAAGTATCAATGTGCTGTTTGTTATCCACACTCAGATTACTTACCCGGTTCACCGCACGATTCACCTGTTCCGCCCCGCTGGACATCTCATTAATCGCATTCGTGACTTCACTCGTAACCCGTTCTAAGTTCCCGCTCTCCTTGATGATCTCTTTACTCCCCGTCAACATATCTGTAGACCCGGTGCGGACATAATGGGTGATCTCGTTCAAGTGGGCCAATACCTTAAGGATCTGTTGACTCCCCGTCCCCTGTTCCTCCATAGCATCCTTCACCCGCGCCTCTTGACCCGATACCGTCTTTACCCCGTTGTCTATCGCTTCAAACCGGTTCAAAACCTCATCCGTGGATTTCATGATTTTATCTATCGAGTCCTTGATCTTCTTCAATACCACCGCTATGGTCTTCGATTGTTCCCCTGAAGATTCGGCCAA
>JAITRH010000009.1 GCA_031288495.1 Treponema sp.
AGAATCCCGCCTATCATAGAGGGGTGGCTCTATCAAGAAACCGTAAATTCCGATCATCCTTCTCTGCTAAGCAAGGCTATAGTAATACGTTTCGCCAAAATACCGGGACCTATGTCAAGAAAAAAGGCGCAAACCGAAACGTGCTGAAGGTCCTTATGTTTTGGTTGTTATTTTTTGTGTTTATAAGCTGCCTTTTCCTGATTAATCGGGAGCGTATTCGTACTACCATTGAAAACGCCCATTTCCCGTTGTGGTTTTCTAAGAAGATTCAGACAGAACAGCTCAAAGTTCCGGTGCCAGAGGAGGAAGTTCCTGTTCAGGCGGAAGAAGTCCACGGATTCATTGGAAAAAGCGCTGAATCCGACCCCTTTCTCCCGGAAGAGGACCGGCCTGAGATATCCGAATCCGGGGACGGGCAAGACCGGGTACCCCGGTCCTTCCAAGAGAGGCGGGAAGCCGTAAGTGCCGAACCCGTCAATTCCCCGGTTCTCTCCGCATCGCCGCAGACCTCCATGACCCTGGCACCGGCCCAGCCCAGCCCCGATACGGCCGTAAGAACCCGGTTCCTGTATTTTATTCAGCTTGACGCGGAAGGAACCATTCTCCGCTCAAAAGTAAGCCGAAGCCTCCCCGGTTCGGATTCCCCCCTGGGGGATGTACTGGAGGCCCTCTTGGCAGGGCCAAGTCAGGAAGAACAAGATCAGGGCCTTATATCCCTTATCCCCGGGGGAACCAAACTCTTATCGGTTATCATCCGGCTGGAAACCGCGTATATCAACCTCAGTGAAGATTTCCTGTACACTCCCTATGGTTCTGAAGGGTATACCGCCCAATTACAGCAATTGATATGGACCATAACGGAATTTCCCACCATCAGGGACGTGCAGCTGCTCATAGAAGGGCGGAAGCTTGATTATCTGGGGGATATCACCTGGATAGGCAGCCCCCTGGGACGGGATTCCTTCTAATCCCTCTCATGCCGGCTCTGAGCCTGCTTCCCGGGTAGTAATCCGCTCTATCCAAACCGTCTTGCCGGTGCTTGCATCAATTTTTACCACGATCCCCTGGATATCACCCGTGCCTTGGGCACATTCCATACGATACAGGACCTGGTTTCGGGCCCGGTCAAGGCATATACGGGTTTCCATACCGATGATGCTTGCTAAAACCCCCGTCATCCCTAGATCCGTGATGTATCCGGTCCCCTGGGGGAGGACCCGTTCATCCGCGGTCTGGACATGAGTATGGGTTCCTACCAAGAGGCTTACCCGGCCGTCAAGGTAGTAGGCCAGGGCTTCCTTTTCTCGGGTGGACTCAGCATGGAAATCCACCAGGATGATTTCCTTATCCGGCGAAGCAGGAATGCCGTCAAAGGTTCTAAAAGGGCAATCCAGGGGGGTCATCAGTTCCCGGCCCTGGAGGTTTACCACGAGCCAGGGCATACCGGCTTTTTCAAACCTGACCCACCCCTGTCCCGGGGTTCCCGGGGGATAATTAGCGGGCCGTAGAATCCGGCGGTCCCCTTCCAGAATCGGCCAAAACTCCCGCTTTTCCCAGACATGGTTTCCGCTGGTAACCACATCCGCCCCGGCGGCAAGGATCCGGGCTACGGTGGTTTCGGTGAGGCCAAACCCGTCGGCCGCATTTTCCCCGTTTACCACGACCACGGCGGCTTCATGTTTTTTGATAAGCCCCGGAAGCACCTCTTCCAGTACGGTAAGCCCCGGATTTCCCACGACATCTCCAATCATTATGGCCTGCAAAAACGCCATAGTACCCCCTCTGGTATCAGTACTAGGTATACTACCGTCTTTACCGGGAAACCGCAATGCCTACCGGTTTTTTACTAGTAACGAAACCGCTTTTCTTATAGTCTATAGTATGCGAAGAAATAAACGTGAGTGCCAGCTCACCGTAAAAGCATATCCCCACAGCAGGAGGGCTACGGTATGACCTATCTGGACAGTATATTTCGTATAATCGGCAGCCTCGGGCTGTTCCTGTACGGCATGAAGGTGATGAGCGATGGCATCCAACATACCGCGGGGTCTCGGTTCCAGCAGGTCCTGGGTTTCATGACCGGAAACAGGGTCAGCGCCGTGCTAACCGGCTTTGCGGTTACCGCCATTATTCAGTCCTCTTCGGCAACCACGGTAATGGTGGTTTCCTTTGTTAACGCGGGGCTCCTGAGCCTTACCCAGGCCATCGGGGTCATCATGGGGGCCAATATCGGTACCACCATTACCGGCTGGATCATCTCCCTCGTAGGATTCACCTTGAGCATTTCCGCTCTGGCCCTGCCCGCGGTGGGACTGGGCTTTGTGATGCGTATATTCAAATGGAAGTATCGGGTCCTGGGAGAAGTGTTGCTGGGGTTTGGGATCCTCTTCTTGGGCCTTGATTTCCTTACCACGTCCATGCCCCGGCTCAGTCCTGAAGTCCTTTCGTTTATCGGCGCGGTTTCCAACCGGGGCCTGGTTTCCACCTTAATCGGTACCGGCCTTGGCCTTGTGATGACCCTGATCACCCATTCTTCCAGCGCTTCCACGGCGATCATGCTCACCATGGCCCACAACGGCATGGTTACGTACTCCATGGCCGCGGCGATGATCCTCGGGGCCAATATCGGTACCACCATCGATGCGGCGCTGGCTTCCATCGGCACCAAGACCGTAGCCCGGCAAGCCGCACTGGTGCATGTGCTCTTCAACGTGATCGGGACCCTCTGGGCCTTGATCCTGTTTAAGCCCCTCCTCCTGGCGGTGGACTGGCTTACCCCCGGGGAGATACGCGGAGCCGGGATCACCGCCCACTTGGCCATGTTTCACAGCGTATTCAACCTGCTCAATACCCTGCTCTTTTTCCCTTTTGTAAAGCCCTTTGCCGGGCTGGTTTCTTTTCTTATTAAAGAGACGGGAACCCCCCCGGTATCTCCCATCCAGGGCCCCTATATGCTGGAATACAAGTCCGGGTCCATCCAGGATACTCCAGAGCTCAACATCCTCCGGGCGGAGAAGGAAATCCGGGACATGGCGGGCTTAGCCGCGGCTATGTACCGAGAGGTCAGCGGGGCCTTCCCTTCCCTGCAGCAAAGCAGCGGTGATGATAAGGAAGCCGCAGTGGCAAGCCTGGTGCGGGATATGGGTAAACAGGAGCAATACGCGGACGAGATGCGGGAGGAACTTACCCGGTTCCTTATTGAATGTACCCGCCAGCAGCTCAGTCCCCAGACGGAACGGAAGGTGTCCCTGCTTTTGCGGATCCTAACGGCTCTGGAAGAGGTAAGCGACGATTGCTTCAGCGTTGCCCTGCTGCTGGAGCGCAGCGTAAAGAAGAACCTCAGCTTCAAACACAAGGAAATGGAAGCCCTCATGCCGTATATGGGCATGGTGGAAGCGTCCTTGAGCTTTGTCCAAGACCATCTGGGGCATCCCTTAAGCCCGGAGCAAGCGGTCTACGCGAAAGACCTGGAAGAAAAAATTGATAAGTCCCGGAACAAGCTCCGCAAGCTGGGACGAAAGCGCATTGAAGCCGGCCAGGATGTAAAGACAGAACTGCTTTTTATTGATGTGGTCCGGCGTATCGAGAACTTAGGGGATTACTGCTACGATATTGCCGAGGCCCTCAGCGCGCTGCACTAGGGCCGGTTCCCCCGGCCATCACGGTAAGGGGCGAGAAACCAAAAGAGACTCCTTCGGACCTCCGGTCCGCCGAACCGGAGGGCGGTTCCGCCTAGTCCCAGAGTCTTCGGTGAACTAGCTCCAGGAGGTCGGGGTGAACTAGGCCCAAGGGGTCGGGGCCAACTAGCCCCAGGGGGCCGGGGCCTAGTAGATCCAGGGCTCGAAAGCTACTAGCTCCAGGGGGTCGGGGGCTACTAGCCCCAAGGGGTTTGGGCCTACTAGCGTGTAGGGGTCCCACCCAACTAGGGTGTGGGGCCGAGGCCTACTAGCCCCAGGGAGTCGGGGCCTACTAGGCCCAAGGGGTCGGGGTGAACTAGCCCCAGGGAATCGGGAGCTACTAGCTCCAGGGTTCTGGGTCAACTAGTAATAGGGGGTCTATGCCAAGGAGCAAGCGGGGACGGTTCCAACGGGCAATCGGGATAGGGTTCCCCCGGTCAATACGGTAAGGGGCTGGAAAACACAAGAGGTCCGCCGGACCGGGATTACACCGCTTTTTCGTGTAAAAAATCCCCTTAACCGGTGTCGAAGGTTAGCTCGCCCTGGGTGGACGCCATTCCTTACCCTGTTGACAGGGGGTCTGTTCCCCTGGGGGAACCCAAGGAGCCGCCCGGGGGTGAAGGCGCGCCGCTGCTACCGCTCCGCCGCTATGGTGGTTTCCGGTCCATGACCGGGATATACCGTAATCGCCCCGTCCAGGGCAAAGAGCCGTTTCAGGCTTTGCTGTAAGGCCTCCCAATCTCCGCCGGGAAGGTCGGTACGCCCCATCCCCTGCCTAAACAGGGTATCCCCGCTGAAAAGCAGCTGCATCGCGGCATCATACAGCCCTATTGAACCCGGGCTATGTCCCGGCAGGTGGAGGACCGTAAAAGGACCGATCCTATCCCCTTCGGCGAGGAGTTTCGTGGGAGAGGGCAGGGATTCCCACAGGGCATCCACATAGGCGCTGTTTCCTGCGGCCGCCCGAAAAGCGGTCCGGTGTAGGGTATACGCCTCAGGGCCTAAGTAGCGGGCATCGGCTTCATGGACAGCGATTGCAAGGGTTTCCCCATACTGAGAAAAATGGGAGACCAGACCGGGGAGGCCTGCCACATGGTCAAAATGACCATGCGTCAGGAATATATACCGGGGATAGAGCTGGAACCGTTGCATCCGTGCTATAATAACATCCGGGTCTGCACCGGGATCGATCACCGCACAGGGGCTGTAGGGCTCATAGGAAACAGGGCCCGGTTCGGTAAGGGGATAAAGCCAGCAGTTGGTGGCTAAAGCCCCCACGACAATAGGCGGGGGGAGCCTTAAAGCATCGGCCGCCGGGTTAGGCTGTTGTGTATATTCGTTCATGGAGGAATAATACCCTGCGGATTTTTGATTTACTAGGGATCATTATGCTGGCGGTTTTCTGGTACGGTCTTGTTCCCGTGATAGGAGGCTTTGTAAGCCGCCATTCCTGGCGGATGTTCCGGCAGCGCTTCGATGATCTCCGCCTGAAGCCCCTCTTGAACTATGGGGCCTACCGTCATATCGCCGGGAAAGGGGGGATCTACCGGTTCATCGGCGGGTTTGAATCCACCGACGACCATACCCTGTGGATCCGAAGCGAAACCCTGACCATACCGGTTGCCCTTGCAGGGGCCCATACCTATATGCTTCCCATGACCGAAGGGGGAGAGATCCCTGAATCCTTTGATCCCAGCGAAGAGGTCCCTGAACGGATCCGCTGGGACCAGGTTTCCGCCCTGGCCGAGGGAGCTAAAGTCTTTGTGGGGGGACCTGTGGCTCTGCGGGATGAACGCTGGACCTTTGTTTCTACCCCGGAACAGCCGCTGCTGCTTATTTTTTATGACGGCCCTGATCGGGCCTTGACGCTCCGGGCCATCCGGGCAGGGCGCGATAGAAATGAATATTGGAATTTCCTCACCCCCTACGCCTTTATATTGGGGGCCTTCTTTGAAATCCTCATCGCCGCTTCCTTCCTGCCCCGGCCGGCCTTTCGATTAACCGGCATTACCGCATTTATCTTCCTGTTTACCCCGGTGTTTCCCCTTATTCCCCCCGGGATCGTATGTACCGTGTTCTACCGGCGGCTGTGGTGGCGGGCCCGGATCTTGAGAGCCTACCGGGATTTGGCACGGCTCCCTTTAAAATACCTCGCTCCCGGCGCCCGGGAACGCCCCCTTCCTGACGGTGAACGGTACGGCGGGGTCTATTACGACTCATTACCCCTCGAAGCCACAGAAAAACCGATTCCCCTCCTTATCCCTGAACCGGAGGGGCACAAAATCGGGTGGTATATCTTCGGAGCTTTGCCTGAGGAAGGGGCTTTGGGGGCGGATACCCTGCCCCAAGAACCCCGGGACCCTTGCGCGACCTTTGGGGCAATCCCCGGAAATCCTGAGAAACTGGCCCGGGGCTTTACCTTCAAAGCCTATGTTTTGGAAATCATCTCCTGCCTTTTCTTAGGCGCCGGAATCGGGATAAGCCTTTTCTTTATCGGTCTCATGGTGTTCATGCTGGTATGATTCGGATTTTTTGAGGCGTAACCCGTAGCGGGTTAGCCGGGGCGTGAAGGACTTTCGCAGCAGGACCCGGGAAAACCCTTCCGCTTCCACCGGCAGGTCTATACTCACCATGGAGAGGGCCTCATGGTCAAGGGTATCCAGCAGCCGGGAAAGAAGGGCCTCGCCGACCCCGAGTCCCCGGTATTCGGCCTTTACTTCCAGGGCGCGTATGTACAAGGTTTCCCCGATACCCACGGCGGCAATATACCCGGCAAAGTCCCCCCCGCCGGTTTCCGCCACCAGGGCAAGGCCCCCTTGAAACAAAGCCGACCCCTGGGCCGTTTCTTTCTCTTCTTCTTGGATCCGGCGGTGCAGTGCCGCTGCGGCAGCAGGATCCTGGGGATTGGGGTTCCGAAATATAAAATCCTCCATGATCAGGTCATCGGTTTCTTCCGGTTCAATACCGATATGCTCCAAACCCCACTCATCCCGTAGGGCGTTGTACCAGCGGATAATGTCCTGCTGCATTTTCTGGGTTTTAAAGGAAAGCCATCGCTTTTCCGCTTCCGGGTACCGGTTCAAGGTATCCTTAAAGGCCCGGAACACCCCCTTTCCCCGGTCCAGGGCCGCGGTCAATTCGGTACGGATCCCGGGGTTCTTGAATCTTGCCGTAAACCCTTTCATGAGCTGGTAGCCATCGGCAGGATTCCAGGAAGGCAGCTCCCTATAGCGCGCGGGGTCTTCACCGGTTCCCCTATCCTCAAGCCCTTCCGAATCTATCCGTACCACCACCCCGTGCCGGGTATCCAGAAGGAAATCCCCTTCCTGATCTTCCATAGAAAACAAGATATCCTGGATTAATGCTTCGGTTAGTTCAAAATACATACATAAAAGGTACGGCTATTGGTAAAAATTCGTCAATTACCGCATGCTTCCCGGGGAACGAACCGGACCTTTGCAGGGTACGGCCCAGGTATGCTTCTATGGGTTTATCCTCCACAAGAGGCAAGGCCCTCCAAAGACCGCGGCTTTAGGGCTGCGGTATTCCCCATTTTTTTGCGGTTTATCCATGGTTACCGTTAAAAAAAACTTGCTAAAAAAAAAGGCCGGTGGTATCATAAATTCACTGTATAGGAATAACCCAATTTCCAGCGAATCGGTACATCTAAGGTAAGGTGAGGTGGCATACGTACAGTACACGGATGGCATAACCCGGAAGCAAGACCGCTCCAGTCCGACATTGAGGTGAGGCGGTTATTGCCAATCCGCGCCGTATTACAGAGGATGTAACAGAAGATAGGCAATAAAGACGGATATGAGCATTCCCTGACATGGATACATGTTTGTGAATAAGGGATTTGTATGCCTATAGCGAACGGGTGGTGCCGTTCCCCGCTACAGGTATATTCCCAAAGAGAGGCAAGATGAGTACACACTTTGATTATGGCGTCATTGATGATGTCATTAAGGTCTGGGGAGCTAAACCAGGTTCAATCATCCCCATTCTGCAGGGCGTGCAGGAGAAATACAACTACCTGCCGCAGGAAATTTTCTCGTATATCGCGGAGAAGCTCAAGGTCAGTGAAGCCCGCATCTACGGGGTGGCCACGTTCTACGAGAATTTCTCGCTCCAGCCTAAAGGTAAGTTCATTATCAAGGTCTGCGACGGAACCGCGTGCCATGTGCGTAAGTCGATTCCTAACCTGGAACAGTTCCGTAAGGAATTAGGGCTTTCTGAGAAGAAGATTACCACCGATGACCTGGGCTTTACCGTGCAGACCGTAGCATGCCTTGGGGCATGTAGTCTGGCGCCGGCCTTGATGGTAAGTACCAGCGGCGCTCCTGACAAGGTCCACGCCAATGTAACACCCAAGCAGGTTTCGGAAATCATCGGCGAACTGCGGGCGAAGTTGTAAGGGGGAGCTATGGCACAATTAACGAATCGAGGGGCTTTACAGAAGGCCCGGGAAACCTATAAAAAGGCCTTGGACGCGGAGCAACACAAAATTTTGGTCTGTGCAGGCAACGGCTGTATTGCTTCGGGATCCCTTGCGGTCTACGACAAGCTCGCGGAGATCATCCAAGCGAAGAACATTCCCTGTTCTTTGGAACTCAAGGAGGAACCGGGGCATCCGGTGGGCCTCAAAAAGGGGGGCTGTCCGGGCTTCTGCAACCAGAGCGTCCTCGTCGTGGTCGAGCCCGACGGCTGGCTCTACACCAAGGTACGCCCTGAAGATGCGGAAGAGATCGTGGAAACCACCATCAAGCAGGGAAAGCCCGTGGAGCGGCTTGCCTTCAAGGGGCCTGAGGGGAAACCTATTCTCCAAAAGAAGGAGATTCCTTTCTATAAGAAGCAAACCCGGATCGTCCTGGAACAGAACGGTAAAATTAGCGCGGAATCCATCAAGGAATACCTGGCGGTGGGGGGCTACAGCGCCTTTGAGAAGGTCCTCTTCGATATGACCCCGGAAGCGGTATGCAAAGAAGTGGCCGATTCTAGTCTCCGGGGGCGAGGAGGCGCGGGTTTTCCTACAGGGCAAAAATGGGGGGATACCCTCAAGGCCCAAGGATCTCCTAAATACGTGGTGTGTAATGGCGATGAGGGGGACCCGGGGGCCTTCATGGACCAATCGGTGATGGAAGGGATTCCTCACCAGATGATCGAAGGGATGCTCATCGCGGCCAAGGCCATCGGGGCCAATCAGGGGTACATCTATGTCCGGGCTGAGTATCCCCGGGCAGTAGAGCGGCTCCGCCTTGCCATTGCCCAGGCTGAAGCATACGGGCTTTTAGGGGATACTATCCTGGGAACGGACTTTAGTTTTAAATTGACCATTTACCGGGGAGCGGGGGCTTTTGTCTGCGGGGAAGGTTCCGCGCTCATGGGATCCATCGAAGGCCGGCGGGGTATGCCGCGGGTTAAACGGTACCGTTCCACCGAACGGGGGCTTTACGAAAAACCCACGGTCCTCAACAACGTGGAAACCTATGCCAATGTGCCCCTGATCATCAATAAGGGTGCGGCGTGGTATAAGAGCATTGGACCCGCGACCAGTCCGGGGACCAAGACCTTTGCCCTGACCGGGAAGATCGTCAACACCGGCCTTATCGAAGTTCCTATGGGGACCAAGCTGCGGGAGATCATCTACGACATCGGCGGGGGCATCCTGAATGGCAGGAAGTTCAAGGCGGTACAGATAGGCGGACCCTCCGGAGGCTGTCTTACCGAAGCGGATCTGGATATGCCCTTGGATTTTGATTCGGTTCCCAAAGCCGGGGCGATCATCGGTTCCGGCGGCCTTGTAGTCATGGATGACACCAACTGTATGATCGAAATTGCCCGGTTCTTCATGAAGTTTACCCAAAAAGAGTCCTGTGGAAAGTGCGTACCGTGCCGGGAAGGAACCCTGAGGATGCTCGAAATCCTGGAACGTATTGTTTCAGGCGCGGGTAAGGAAGGGGACATTGAGCTTTTGGACGAGCTGTCGATAACGGTTTCTAAGGCAGCCCTTTGCGGCCTTGGCAAGACCGCGCCGAATCCCGTGATAAGCACCCTGAAACGTTTCCGCAACGAGTACGAAGACCATATCTACAAGCATAAGTGTACCGCCGAGGAGTGTCAGAAACTCAAGAAACTTTCTATAGATCCGAACAACTGTATCGGCTGCGGCGCCTGCGTCAAGGTCTGTCCCGCCGGGGCCATCACACAGCAGGATACGATCCTCGAAGGGAAGAAGAAGGCCTACTATGTGCTTGACGAATCCAAATGTATTAAATGTTTCAGTTGTCTTGAGAAGTGTAAATCTAACGCGATAAAAGAGGAGGCGTAAGATGCCTGATAAACAGTTTATTACGATTGATGGCGTTGCCGTCAACTTTGAAAAGGGCTTGAACGTGCTGGAGCATGCCAAGAAAGCGGGTATTGATATTCCTGCATTTTGCTACACTCCGGAACTGTCCATCTATGGGGCGTGCCGGATGTGTTTGGTGGAGATCGTGGACCAGCGGACCGGAAGAACTTCTCTGGATTCATCCTGCTCCCTGCTTCCCAAGCCCGGTATGGTCATCAAGACCAATACGGAAAAGCTCAGAATGTACCGTAAGAACATCTTGGAATTACTCCTGGCGAACCACTGCCGGGATTGTACCACCTGTGATAACAGCCAGCGCTGTAAATTGCAAGCCTTCGCGGATCGTTATGGCATTAGCGGGGTTCGGTATCCCCAGCATAACCCGGTCCCCATAGTGGATAATTCCTCCTTCTGCATCACCAAGGATAAGGCCAAGTGTATAGATTGCGGCTGTTGTATCCGGATGTGCAATGAAATTCAGAAGGTAGGGGCCATCGACTTCTCTCACCGGGGTTCGGAAATGGAAGTTTCCTGTGTGGGGGGCAAGCCCATCGGGGAATCGGTTTGCGTGGGCTGCGGTCAGTGCGCTGCGGTTTGTCCCACCGGTGCCCTCACGGTGAAGAACGAAACAAAGCGGGTCTGGGCGCTCATTGATGACAAGAAAACCCAAGTTGCAGTGCAGATAGCTCCTGCGACCCGGGTTGCGGTAGGTAATGCCTTTGGCATTCCCCCGCACGAGAACACCTTCGGCAAGATGGTGGCGGCCCTGCGCCGTTTGGGTTTTGACGAAGTTTACGATACCAATACCGCTGCGGACATGACCATTATCCAGGAAGCCACGGAACTTTTGGAACGGCTTAAAAACCCCCAGACCTGGCCGCTGTTTACGTCCTGCTGCCCTGCGTGGATTCAGTACGTGGAGAAGCACCACCCTGAAGTGATGCCCCATGTTTCCACCTGCAAGAGTCCCATGCACATGTACTCAGGCGTCTTCCAGAAAGAGATGGAGTCCACCGTTCTTGGAGCCATTATGCCCTGTGTGGCAAAGAAGTGGGAAAGTGCCCGGCCTGAGTTCTACAGTCAGGGTAAGCGCCATGTGGAGTTTGTCCTCACCTCCCAGGAGCTGATCCGTATGATTAAAGAAGCGGGCATTGATTACAAGAACATCGAGCCTGAAGCCATTGAGGGTAAGTGGGGGAATACCACCGGCGCAGCGGTTATTTTCGGCGTTTCCGGCGGGGTTATGGAGGCGGCCCTCCGGTATACCCTGTCGGTCCTGAAGCTCAATACCCCGGAAAACTACCTGGCCATAGCCGAGTCAGGTATCCGCGGGCTTCCCCGGCCTGACGCCAAAGCAGGGGCCCTGGTGGATGGTATCAAGACCGCCACGATAAAGCTGGGGGCTACGGAGCTTAAGGTAGGGGTTGTATCTGGCCTTGCCAATGCGGATGCGATCATTAAGCGAATCCAGGAAGGGGAGCACTTTGACTTTGTGGAGGTCATGGCCTGTCCTGGAGGCTGTATCGGCGGCGGCGGCCAGCCTCCTGCGGACTGGGGGGTTAAGGAGGAACGGGCCCGGGGTCTGTATCTAGCGGACAAGGAATACCCCTTCAATAGCGTGGAACAGAATCCGGTTATGAAGGAATGGCAGGGAGGGATCTTCAAGGATCACCACGAAGAACACCACTACCTCCATATTCTGTATGCGGGCCACGGTCATCACTAAACCAGAGCAAAATAGGGTAATCAAGTAATCCGGGAGGCTGTTCATAGAGGGCAGCCTCCTTATTTTATATGCGGTACCCCCAGTACAAGGATCTGTTCATACGCCGGGAAGTACTGCACAAGTACGGATAAGCTATAAGGCAAGGCAGAAAACAACAGAACCGGGCGATCATCCGGGGATGCCCTGAGCGATAACGTCATAGCGCATTGATGGCCGGCAGCCATCCTAGTGCGTATGCATCCTTCCCGGGGCTTGTTTTCTGTTTTTAACACTCCGGCCGCTCAAGGCGGACTTGAACCGAAAGGGCCTCCAGGGAAAGCGCCTTTATCTGCTTGGGCTTATACGTTCTTTTTGGAGAAGGTGAAAGATCCGTGGGAGCGCGCCATTGTCTGCCCAGGGATTGATGAAGCTATACCTGGTATATCAGGGCCGAACGAAGCAGGGATAGAGCGGCCGGTAAGGGGCTCTTATGGACTTGTAGGTTTCCCCGCTGCTTTGGAAAGAGATAAATAGTTTTTTCGTTGTTTCTAGGATAATTGCATGATTCCGTTGTTATAGGGCGAGCAGGCATGAAAGCGTATATGCAAGGGCAAGCGCAGGGTGTTCTCATCGACCAGTGCTCCCCGGTGATTTACACCGCCCCGGGCGCAACCTATGTACTCATGTTACGCAGAAGTCCGAATATAACCCTAGATTGAGCCTGATTGTACCCGTTTTTGCTTATTTTTTTGGCATTTTTACACTCCAATACGGGTTGTATTTTTGTATCCCTTTTTGTCACCGCGGGCGCCATTCGTGGCGCCTGAATTTTTTCGCTATTGACGTCTTTATAAAAAATATGTTATATATAAATACTTATGGATATTAACTGGAAAAAGAATTCGGCATTATTTTTAATCGGACAGGCTTTGTTCATGTTTGGGACTATGGTGGTGCAATATGCTATTATGTGGCATATTACCCTTAAAACACAATCCGGAGCAATGATGACTCTTTTTACGATTGCCGGATTTCTCCCCATGTTTTTTATTTCACCATTTGGCGGGGTTTGGGCGGACAGGTTTAACCGGAAATATATTATCAATATAGCCGATGGTTCAATAGCGTTTGTCAGTCTCATTGTGGCGGTTTTGATTCTGTCGGGATTTAACCACATTGGAATACTTTTTACCTGCGCGGTTATCCGTTCCTTTGGACAAGGCGTGCAAACTCCGGCTGTCGGCGCTTTTATTCCGCAAATTGTCCCGCAGGAACATTTAACCAGAATAAACGGCCTGCAGAGCAGCATACAATCATTTATCACTTTAACGGCCCCCATGATAAGCGGCGCGTTAATGTCTTTTGTTTCGCTGGAAATATTGTTTTTTCTTGATGTGATTACCGCCGCCATTGGTATAGGTATTGTTGTCTTTTTTGTCAAAGTACCGAAGGCAGAAAAATCCATCCCAGAAA
>JAITRH010000019.1 GCA_031288495.1 Treponema sp.
CCCTTCAGGAGGGATACACCATGCTTTGTTCTGCCAGGGTTTACGTTCGTTTTTTTTACTATTTTTCGTATGGTTTCGGGGGATACCTCCTTTGTGTCGGTGTTCTCTAGGCTTACCCACCGGTCCCGTATCAGCCTCAGGGTCCAGTGAGCGTACTCTTCCGGTACCGGTCCGCATACCAGGGCAATGAGGCGCGCCTCATCTTCTCCCTGTATGGAGCGCTGTCGGTGTCCCCTCTCCTTCCCCTCAACCATCGCTTCAAATCCTTCCTCCACAAACCGTTCTCTGATCCCTTCTATCCCCCGCCTATGCATGCCGACCCGTTCGGCTATCACCTCATCGGTATATCCCTTATCGGCAAGTAACAATGCTTGTGCCCGCTTCCGTTTTTGGGCGCTGTGGTTACCCCGATTGATGATAGACGAGAGTTGTTCTCGTTCCGCTTCGGTTAGGGTTACCCGATATTTTTTCTCCGCCATAGTCCCCTCCTGGTATAGTCTATAGCTATGAATACTATCTTATTTTGTTCACTCTTTCAACGTTGACTGCCTGCTAGTTCCGTGCGGAGTTTCACATTCCCCGGAAGGTTTGCACTTATCCTGTCCGCGCTTACGGTGCCCCCGTATCGGACCGGTAAGAACCAAGGGACCTGGGAACAAACCGCCCTTGCATGGAGGCGGAACCGATGGTTTTTTGCAGCCGATGGGGATACCTCTATGCCGGTGTATAGGCAAGGCCTTCACAGATCTTCCGCCCCAAGGCTTCGGGCCGACTTCTTCATGCCCTGGATCCGTTTGGCCCTGAGCCGCTGTTCCCGGGCTTGTTTGGAAGGTTTGGTAGGTTTACGGTATCGGGGAAGCCCGGCGGTAGCGGTGATGAGGGCTTCCAACCGGGAAAAGGCTCGGTCCCGGTTGGTCTTTTGGGATCGCTCCCCCTCGGCGGTGATGATCAGCGCGTCATCTCGGGTGATCCGGGAAGCCACGGTTTCCCGCAGGCGGTCCATCTCCCCTGGGGAGAGACCTTCCAGGTCCTTAAGGAGGACCCGCAGGCTAACCTTGGTATTGACCTTGTTTACGTTCTGCCCACCGGGGCCGCGGGAACGGGAATAGGTAAGCGCCGCAGCGCTATGAAGGGACCTATGCAGGCGCTCCCGGTTCATAGGCCCCGGCTTCTCATGGGGATTCCCCGGGGAGTTTGTGCCGCGTCGTCCATAAAACCGTATAAAACTCCGAAAGTATGCCTGTCTATCGGGATGCTTTGCGTGCATATACAAAGCATCCACCGGTGGAACAGGCTGCTCACTCAAGCCAGCGCACGGGTAAGTTCCGCGGCTTTATCGGTTTTTTCCCAAGGGAATTCCCCCCGGCCGAAATGACCGTAGGTAGCGGTTTTCCGGTATATAGGACGCCGAAGATCCAGGGCCCTGATGATCCCTGCGGGGCTCAGGTCAAATACCTGGGTAATCGCTGCCTCTATCCGGTTTTCAGGAACCGCGGCGGTGCCGAAGGTATCCACCATCACCGAAACCGGGAAGGGGACCCCAATGGCATAAGCCAGTTCAACCTCACACCGTTCCGCCAGGTGTGCCGCCAGGATGTTCTTAGCCACATACCGGGCCATGTAGGCTGCGGAACGGTCCACTTTAGTCGGATCCTTGCCGGAGAAAGCGCCTCCTCCATGCCGGCCCATACCGCCGTAGGTATCCACGATGATCTTCCTGCCGGTAAGCCCCGTATCACCGAAGGGCCCTCCCACTACGAAACGGCCGGTGGGGTTGATGAAATACTTCGTGGTTTTGTCTAAGAGCCCCGTAGGTTCCAGGATGGGCGTGATGATCTGGTCGATGATGGTCTCTTTGATGGTCTTGTAGGGCATACCGTCATCGTGCTGGTGGGAAAGCACCACCGTATCAATCCGTATGGGCTTGTGTCCCTCGTATTCAAGGGTTACTTGGGTTTTTGCATCCGGCCGCAGCCAGGGAATGGTCCGGGTCTTCCGCTGCTCCGTAGCCCGGATCAAAATCCGGTGCGCCAGGGTAATGGGCAGGGGCATAAACTCCTCGGTCTCATTACAGGCAAAACCAAACATCATCCCCTGATCCCCCGCACCCTGCTGACCCTGGTACTCCTCAAGGCCGCTGCCGGAAACACCCTGACTTATATCAGGGGACTGGTTGTGGATCATATCCAAGACCGCCATGGACTGGTAATCCAAGCCATAAGCAGGGTCAGTGTATCCCACCTCCCTGGCCACATCCCGCACCACATGCTGACAATCCACAAAGGTTTTTGTGGTTATTTCTCCCCCAATGAGCACCAGAGAAGTGGAAGCGAAGGTTTCGCAGGCAACCCGGCTTTGGGGATCGTCCTGTAAACACGCATCTAATATAGCATCTGAGATTTGGTCACATAGTTTATCAGGATGACCTTCTCCGACGGATTCGGAAGTAAAAAAAAATCGCCGCTCTTTCATACTGCGTATACTGCTCCTTATGGTTTTGAGGTAAAACTGCGTCTTCACTCTAGTAGGATTTGCGTATTTTGTATATACCCCGCTTACTATAGGGATTGAGCTATCTGGAGCAGCTTATGCTGGATTATAGGTTTCCCTTTTTTTTCATATACCCCGGCAACTTCAAGGAAAAGGGTTTTAAGCTGCTTCTTTGCCTTGGGATCCCCAAGATTTTTCTGCAAATCCGGAATCGATACGTACATCCCCGGGATAATACGATCCGGATCCACGATCCTATCCCCGGAAGCCAACATGATGAGGGGGAAATAATACCCCTTGGCAGGACCGTAATATTTTTTGGCAATCCTTGAGAGGGTATCGCCCCATACGACCCTATGGGTCCGGGCTCCTGCAAGAATCACCCCCGGATACCGGGTAGCAAGGGTGCCTGCCTGCTCGGTCTGAACCGGAGGCGCCGTAGTCTTGCTATACTCCGCAGCCGCTGCTTCACTTGCTCCTGAAGGGCCGGTTGTTTCTGTATTGTTAAGGGCAGCGGCTTGCGGTGTATCCCCTTCCGTAATGACCGGGTCGATTACACAAGCTGCGGTACACAAGACCATACCCGTAATGACTAACCATAAAACCAATCTCATAGAAGGAACTCCACACTATAAATATACTATTATAGTGAGGCTTTCCCAAAATCCGGTTGATGCGGACCTGGGGTCCCGTGGGAAAGGCCTTGGAAAAGGACGGAGGGTATGAGGCAACACGAGGGCTATACCCTGCCGAGGCATGGGGGTATACTATTTTCCTGGAGGAATACGCCATGACAAGCAGTCTCAAAATTGAAGGCATGTCCTGTGAACATTGCGTTAAGCATGTAAAAGAAGCCCTTGAAGCAATCAGCGGAGTAAAGTCAGCCAAAGTCAAGCTCAAAGAAAAGTGTGCGGTGGTGGAACACGGGGAGGGGCTAGACCTGGAGACCCTCAAGGCCGCAGTGGTCGAAGCCGGTTACGAGGTCGCCTAGGCTTTCCCCTTCCCCCCAGGGGAGCAGGATACGCGCATAGAACAGGTCCGGGGCATGGGGGCCGAAAGGCCCCCATATCAGTATCCATCGTCCACCGCGTGCAAAGTCCGGCTTGTTTTGTAAGAACACCCCTGAGCAGAGACGCCCTTCCTTCCGCCATCCTCCCCATTTCTGTAGGTTTATCCTGACACGGGAAGGGAGCCTATGGATTGGGACCCTTCGGTTCCTGGTAAAATCCATTTTTCCAGTTGAACCGGCTTGTATGGGGGAGGGGCTTGCCGTTCTTCAGCCCCCGGATCAGGTCCTGATAGGCTCCTTTTTTGAGAGGAGGCCCTGAGAGATCCAGGATGAACCGGGTAAACCCTGCGGCTTTTAGAAAAGGCATTTTATCAATAATAGAAAAGGGTTTCTCCGGGATCATGAGAGACCCTTCAGGGTTATTGATAAGGGTGAAGGATTCATCCCGGGGATCCGCAACATGCCGAAACCCATAGGTAGCCCCCAGATCCGCCCGTATACGGAAAAGCCCGGGATAGGCAAAAAGGGTGATAAACATGCAGGAACGCCGGTGAAGTTCCACGGTCTGTTCCAGGTTCTGCCGGTTATTCTCTAGGGGGGTGATGGCATAATCCAGGCCTAAGCAGGAAAGAAAGGCCGAAGCCCAGCGGTTAAAACTATAGAGATAGGGGCCGGCAATCACCGCGGCATGGGTACGGCGAACGTATGGGCAATGACCAAGGTTGTTCACCACAAACTGCCGGTACCCCCGGCTGATGAGCAGGGGTATTTCTTCCTCCAAAACCGGTTCCAGGGTTTGGGGAAAATAGGGGTCCAAAACCAGGATGATCTCCCCCGGCTGAAAGGGGAGCAGCGGAGACTGCTCAAGCAGATACGCCGCAGTCTTGCGGGTATACTGCAGCATGACCCTCACGGGCCTTGATGATTGGATGATATACAGATCTTCCAACCGGGAAACCGCGATGTAAAGGCCCGCTGGAAAGACCGCCGTTCCTTTCTGCCCCGTAGGGGCTTTGGGCAGGCTTAGGGAAGGGGCATGTTCCCAGCCCGGCATCCGCCGGGAAGCAGCTTTGCCCGGAGGAATCACCGGGGCATACCGCTTGGACCTGTCCTTGGTTTGGATGAGGTAAACCTCATCTCCCGGTTCAAAGCCTTCGGGAAGGGAAATCCACCGCATCCCCGGCCCTTCCTGGGGAGCCTCTTGAACAAACCCTATTTTGTGGGATTGACGGCGGCTATCGTCCGCCCGGTGGAACCGCACTGAATCCCCACGCCCAGGCATAAGCAGGCCTCCAGGGATAAGACCCCGCAGCTCAGAACCCGTACCTTTTACCTTGAGGAGCGTGCCCAGGGGAATGCCCGTTCCGCCGCTCCTATCTGCCTTAAGCCAGTCCACCGGTCCTGTACCTTCCTCCGTATGCCGGGAATGCGTATCGGCGAAGCAATAGAAAACCGTCTTTTCCCGGGCAAAATCATTCCGTAAGATCTGCACCCCTCTTTCGAGGGCCTGCCGGATCTTGTCCTCATTCCCGGAGAGGGCGTCGATAAGCTGCCGGTATGCAGAAACCACGGTACCCACATAGTCGGCGCTTTTCATCCGGCCTTCGATCTTGAAAGCATGGATCCCTGCTGCGGCTAAATCAGGAACCTGTTCAAAGAGCTGGAGGTCCGAAGGGCTGAAATAATATCCCCCCCTGGCAGGGGAATGTTCAGGATCCTTGGGGCTGAAATACCGCCTGCACCCCTGGGTACAAAGCCCCCGATTCGCAGACTTGCCCCCCAAAAAACTGGAAAACAGGCAAAGCCCTGAAGCGCTTACACAAAGGGCGCCGTGAACAAAAACCTCCAGTTCCATGTTGGTATGGAGCCGGATATCCCGGATTTCATGGAGGCTCAGTTCCCGGGCAAGAACAACCCGGGAAATACCGTATTTAGAAAGCACATTCACCCCACGGCTCGAGGCGATATTCATCTGGGTAGAGGCATGGAGTTTCAGGGCAGGAAAATGCTCCCGGACCATGGTGATGATCCCCAGATCCTGGATAATGAGACCGTCCGGCCCAAGAGAAGCCACATAACGGAGAAGCTGATAGAGCCGATCCGCTTCGCGCTGTTCAAAAACCGTGTTGACCGTTACATAAACCTTCCGGCCCATGCGGTGCAGGCTCTGCAAGGCCCTTTCAAATTGGGTATAGGTAAAGTTGGCGCTCCGCATTCGGGCATTGAAGTGCGTAAGTCCCAGGTACACCCCGTCTGCCCCTTCACCAATAGCCGCGTCCAGGGCTTCCGGGGAACCTGCGGGGGCAAGTAATTCCACTGACTTCATAGGTAGGCCCCATTATAGAGATTCCGAGGGTTCAGTACAAGCGTAGCTTTTTTCACCGGTTCTCTCTATATTTAAAAAGTATCCCTGGGTACAATCGTTTTACCCGGGGACTCTGGAGAATCAGGAAACCTTTTTGTGATGTCTACGGTTCCTTTCTCTATGAGCAAGAGGAGTTTACCATGAGTACGAGTATACCGATAGGGGAGGCCAATTTTGAAGCTGAAGTCTTACAGGCTCCCATTCCGGTCTTGATAGAGTTCTGGGCACCCTGGTGCGGGCCCTGCAGAATGATGGCCCCGTTGCTGGATGAGCTTGCCGAAGCATATGCAGGGACCCTTAAAGTGGCTAAGATCAACGTGGACGAAGAACCGCGTCTTGTGGAACGGCACGGCATTGCATCGGTACCGGTCTTGGTCGTGTATAAGCAGGGGGAACTCATCCGGCAAAAGACCGGAGCCCAAACCAAAGGGGTCATAGAAAACCTATTTAAGGATCTGCTCTAGTCCCGTATCCCGCCTGCCAATGCCAAACCGGCTGTGCAAGTTCCGATGAAAAGGGCTGGGCCCGGCTAAAATCCGGGAGCCAGCCCGCATCGGGAACCAGTTCCTGGTAAAAGCCTTCGGTAATTGCAAAAGCATCAAGCCACGCTAAAACCTGTTCGTATTCCTGGGTATGCACATACCGGTCTAGCCCTCCTTGACGGGGACTTCCCCGGGGAGGGGGAGCGGGGCGTACCGGAGTATACTGCATCATCACCGAAAGGAGGGCCCTGCCCCGGGCCTTTTCTGCAAACCACCGAAGCACCTCTTTGGTGGACTCAAGGTAACCGGGCAGCACCAAATGCCGAATGATGACCCCGGAAACCAGGCGCTGAGCCCCATTAAACCGGAGCGGGCGGGTGTTCAGCATCCAGAGGATTGCCTTTTCCGCGCGTTCAGGATAATCCGGGGCATTGAGAAAACGCCCCCCCAGGGCGGGATCCAGGGTTTTAAGGTCCGGCAGATATATGTCCAGCATGGATTCCATGAGGGCTAAGGTTTCAGGCAGTTCATAGGCTGAAGAATTCCAGAGCACCGGAATGGAAAGCCCCCGGGATCGGGCCTGGGCAATTCCTACGGCCAGCGCCGGCACCGCGTGGCTTCCCGTAACCAGGTTGATATTCTCCGCCCCCCGCTGCTGCAGGACAAGGCAGAGCCCGGCAAAGGCTGCAAGGCTGAGGGCCTTCCCCATCCCTTCCCGGGAAATCTGATAATTCTGACAGAACCTACAGCCTAAGTTACAGCCGCTGATAAAGATCGTCCCTGAACCGCCGGATCCGGTAATAGGGGGTTCTTCTCCCCGGTGGATGGATGCCGCGGCAATACGGAGGGCCGCGGTTTCTCCGCAATACCCTGGTTTACCCCCCAAACGGTCGGTACCGCAGTGTCGGGGACAGAGGGTACAGGGGCTATAGGAAGGATGCATCCTCATGGCCCTTTGCCCATGAGGAGCTTTGCCCTGCCCGAGGGCTTCCCGCTTTGTATTGAGCAGGATCCGCGTATCCTGAACACCCGGGGCCTGCCTTTACTGAAGCCTATTCCGAGCCATAATACCCTGTTTCAGGCGCTTCAGGGTTTCTTGCAATTCCGTATCCTCAAATACATCGTACAGCAGGGCCTCCTGTTCCGGGGGCCGAGCGGTTTCTGTAATGACGCTCCCCTGTTCCCGGTCCAGGGGATACTCCGGTACCGCTTCGGGAACCGCCGGCGCCGGGTTACGGCTCAACCGGAAGGAAATTCCCGTGATATCGGGAAACCGGCGCTGCAAGGCCCGCAGCAATTCCCGCTGTTTGGTCTGCAAGAGCTGAATCCACCCGGGATGATCCGCTTCGATAAGAAGTACATGCCGCTCCAGTTCCACAATCCGGGAATGGTCTGCCGCGGCGGGAATGCTCTGGGCCTTCACCACCGAAGCCCAGGAAGCAAATACTTCCGAATACCCCTGGGCTCTCTCCAGGGTCTTTTCATCAAAAAAAGACGAGAGCAATTCCCCTGCTTTCTTCATGGCGCCGCCGCTTCCTTTCATACTTTACTATAAGCGGACCGGCCTCTGTATGTCCACAGACCCCCCATGCCCGGAGCAGGGTTGCGCATACTCCGGGCGGAAGCGCCGGGGAGTATCCGCTAGGCGCCGGCGGATGCGCCGCATTTCCCTATCCTGAGGATAGTAGCACCCGCTCTGTTGATCAATGCGCCTATACCGTGATACCATGCGTCAATATCGTCGGTTTGTGCGCCTTGCACAAAAAAACAGGCGCATATAGTATCAGGAAATGCGTCAATGGAATGATAATGACGCATATAACAACGATATATGCGTCAATAATCCATATATATGCGCATATATCACT
Source organism: Treponema sp. (assembly GCA_031288495.1). Classification (GTDB taxonomy): domain Bacteria; phylum Spirochaetota; class Spirochaetia; order Treponematales; family Breznakiellaceae; genus JAIRLU01. The sequence continues at coordinate 8,215 of JAITRH010000019.1, forward strand.
AAAAAACGCGCAGAGACGGCGCGAAAAAGAGCATATATGGCGAACCGGATGGACTGGATTCCCACCCAAGAGGCAAAACTGGTTGATCTTATGGCAACGTGGCAGACGAAACTGGCAGATGGGGCGTTGCAAACCGCCTACGCCTGGCCCGCGGAGGAATGCACCCCGACAAAAGCCTTGATGACGGCGTTTACCGAGTCGAGGGCGGCGTATCAGGCTGCGCCGACCACGGCAAACCGCACGGAAAAGGACGAACTCAAAAAGGCGGCGATTGACGCGATACGGAAATTCGCCCGGGAGCGCATCCGCAACAACGGCAAAATGAACGACGGGCAGAAGCAGGAACTGGGGGTAACGGTTTCCGACAAGGAGCCGTCTCCAGTGCCGGTGCCGGATGCGGGGCCGGAGAGCGAAGCGGAGATCAGCGCGAAGTCGCCGGGGGTTGTGAAGGTGCGCTACCTGGGCGCGAAACCTTACGGCGTTGACCGTATTGAAATTGGCTGGTCAATTTCAGAGGCGGTGATTGACAGTCCCGACCAGCTTGCGAATCACGAGACCTTTTCCCGCAACCCCTGGGAACATACCTTTGGGCATGGAGACCGCGCAAAGAAACTGTATTACTCCCTGCGCTATCTTACAAAAGAAGGGGCGAGCAACTGGTCGGAAGTGCGGGAAGTGGTTGTTCCGTAGAAAAATCCCACGCCCGCCGTCCGTCCATGGACGGCGGGCGGTTTCATAAGGGGGACAAAAAATTTGAATTTATTGCGATATAGTATTGTGTAAATAATTATGGTATTAAAATTATTGTAACCGTTCACCGGTGTAATCATGAGAAGGAGTATAATTTAATTTTGCAACAACGATGGTGAAGGAAGATTGTTCAAGCCGGAATAGACACAGTCGTACAGGAAATCTATAACCG
>JAITRH010000106.1 GCA_031288495.1 Treponema sp.
GGTGTAAGAGTATGCTATGCTGAGAACGGTAAAAGGGAGTAGTTGTACCATTCAAAATCAACATGCTGGCGGATAAATCCGCCTGGTTTTGAATCCCCCGCGGGTAACGAGACTTTTAACATGGTGTTCCGTTGTGGAACAAGCATGTTAGAAGTCTTTTTTTATCGCCCAATACCAGAGAGAGGGAGGTTTTATGGGTTTAGTGGAAATTGTCTTCATTGCCATCGGTTTGGCCATGGATGCGTTTGCCGTGTCAATCACCTTGGGTTTATCGGTACAAAAGCCAAAACTACGGGAGATACTGATTCCCGGGGTGTATTTTGGGGTTTTTCAGTCCCTGATGCCGGCGATAGGGTATGTCGCAGGGGTCTTTTTTGTACAGCACTTTGAGGATCTGGATCATTGGATTGCCTTTACCCTGCTCGGGTTTATCGGCGGGAAAATGATAAAGGACAGTTTCTCAAAAGAAAAAGGAACGGAGGAATCTGATAGTAATCCTTTTGGGTGCATAAACATGCTGATCTTAGCCGTTGCCACCAGCATTGACGCGCTGGCCGCAGGCACCACCTTTGCCTTTTTCAAGGTTACTCTCTATACGGCCATATTGATAACCGGTCCGGTCACCTTTTTCATAGCCATGGGGGGGGTCCTAATCGGTAATAGCTTTGGAACAAGATTCAAATCCAAGGCGGAATTTGCAGGAGGGGCGGTTCTTATCATCATCGGGATAAAAACGGTGATCGAGCATCTGTTGTTTTAAGGGGGCCTTTCCCCTGCTGCCGCGGTATACCCGTATGTAGAAGAAACCGAATCCGCACAGCCTATCGCCGGTGTCGCCGTTCCCGGCCTTAAACGGGTAAACCCGCAGACCCCGGAGCTTTTTCCCAAACCTCCCTGGCGCGGACCACAGGTCCCGCGGACTTGGGGGCCGACAGGCGGCGCTCCGGCTCAGGGATGCCTTCCCAAACTGCCCTTTCAGGCCACGGCGTAAGGAGTTCAGGCCACGGCGTAAGCCGCGGGGAACCCCTTTCCTTAGGGTACAAGCAATCAAAAAAGCACCCCCGGAAAGCGGGAGGTCTTGAAGAGCCCGGGCCTTAGGGTTACGGCCTGTTCCCCGATACACCCGGCCCACTCGTAAGCCCCAGCCTGGGTCAAGGGTCAGACTAAGCCTATATCAGGAGTCTGACTAAGCCTGTGTCAGAGGTCTGACTAAGCTTATGTCAGGGGTCTGACCTAGCCTGTGTCAGGGATCTGACTAAGCTTATGTCAGGGATTTGACCCAGCCTAGAGGTTTATTCACCCATAGGCTACGGGCGGGGCCGGATACAGGCTATAAGGCCCGGTGTTTTACGAGGAAAATCCTATGCGTGTATCCTGGCCCTGCTTACCTTGCCTCAAATGGGGCGAGGTGTTATCCTATCCCTATGTACGGTATCATTACACCCCACAAGATTACCGGGACGATTCGGATCCCCCCTTCTAAGTCCCACACCATCCGGCGGCTCCTTATGGCGGCATTAGGAGCGGGGGTCTCTGAAATCGAGGGCCCCCTGGATTCCCTGGATACCCGTTCTTGCCTTGAGGTGTGCCGCTCCCTCGGTGCGGTCATCGAAGCATCCCCGGCTCTTCAGGCAGACTGCCCAGGCGGAGGAGCGGTTCGTTGGTCGGTGCGGGGAATTGGGGCCGGGGCAGCCGGCGGAACCGGTAAGGGCCCGGATAAACCGCTGGATGTAGGTAATTCGGGAACTACCCTGTTTTTAGCGCTGGCTGCGGCTGCGCTGGGAAAGGAACCCATAACCTTTACCGGGGATGCACAGATCCGCCGCCGCAGCGGGACTCCGCTCTTGCAGGCCCTCGCCGGCTTAGGTATTCGGGTTTCATCTTCCCCTCAGGGCTGTGCCCCTATCACCGTACAGGGTCCCTGGAAAGGAGGCCGGGTGCGGCTTCCCTGTCCCACAAGCCAGTACCTTTCCGCGCTGCTCTTGGCTGCTCCCCTTGCCCCGGCAGGAACCTGTACTGAAATTGAGGTGCCCCTCCTCAACGAAAAACCCTATATTGAGATGACCCTTGCTTACCTTGATGCTCAGCACGTAGCCTACGAAGCGGCAGCGGATTGCTCTTGGTTCCGTATCAGCGGTGGCGCTTCCTACCGGCCTATGAACGGCCCGGTACCGGGGGATTTTTCCTCCGCTGCCTTTCCTGCCTGCGCCGGGGCGATTACCGGTGGACCGGTGCGGCTCCTTGGTCTTGATCCGGAGGACAAACAAGGGGATAAGGTCTTCTTCACCATGCTCCATGACCTAGGCGCCGAGGTGTACTGGGAAAAACAAGCCGGTACCTGGGCTGTCCGGGTTTCGCGGAAGGGTCCCCTCAGGGCCGGGAGTTTTGATTTAAATGCTGCCCCGGATCTCTTACCCATCATGGCGGTCATTGCTGCCTATGCTGAAGGGGAAACCGCCTTGTTTAATGTGGCCCATGCCCGGATCAAGGAAACCGACCGGATTGCGGTGATGGCCCGGGAACTGGGGAAGCTCGGAGTATGGACCGAAGAACGTCCCGATGGCCTGCGTATCCGTGGGGGCGCCGCTTCATCAGGGAACCTTCCGGTACTGCGCGGCGGCAGGGTAGAAGGTCATGGGGATCATCGGGTAGTGATGGCCCTGGCAGTGGCCGCTTTGGGCGCGGAAGGTCCGGTGGAGATCGGGGATGTGGAGGCTGCGGACGTAACCTATCCAGGCTTTTTGGCCCTCTTAGCGGATACGCCGCTGGAATAGCGGCGGTCTCAAAACCTCCGGTTTTGAAAGACCCCCGTTTGCTTGTGTCCAGGAACCTTAGCGGTATTGGCAGGATAAACCCATAGAAATGGGTGGAGGGAAGGGGCGCTCCATGGAAATGTATACCCCTATGGAACGGACCCTCCCCTCATAAGCGCTAAACTTGACCCACAACAGTACCGGGATTCGGAAACCGGGGTTCAGAGCGGGATTACCGGGAGCCTGTGATTCTGCGGGTCAAGTTTAGGTCCCCGGTCAGGGGGCCCTTCCTGTGGAACGAGCCGGACCTTGGTACGCAGTGGACGATGTATACTTGCTATGGGGGGGCCGAAAGGCCCCCCCATGCCCCCGGAAGTTTAAGCCCGAGGGGACTTCAAGGGATACAGAAAACAGAAAAATAGCATACCATAAGGTCATGCGTATTATCATAGTCGGTGCAGGTCTCGTAGGAACTCAATTAAGCCGAAGCCTCATTCAGGAAAAACACGACGTTTCCCTTATCGAATCCCATGAAGAGCGGGCCCGTTATGCCTCAAACCGTTTGGATTGCCTTGTGGTCCACGATGAAGGAAACAGCCTCAGCGCCTTGAGAGAAGCGGGAATTGCCAAAGCCGATGCCCTGGTCTGTGTTACCGGGTCTGATGAGGTAAACATGCTCATCTGCGGCCTCGCGGCTTCCCGGTATCCGGATCTGCTCAAGATAGCCCGGGTGAGAAACGACGAGTATATTCGGCTGAACCGTTCGGGCGAGCGGATCTTGGGCATTGACCATTTCGTACACCCTGATGTGGAAGCTGCCCGATCCGCTTTAAACGCCATTGAACATGGCGCCATAGGGGATATTCTCGCCTTTGCCAATACCGCATACCAACTGGGTTCCATCGACATCGCCCCGGGGAGCGCCTTTGACGGATTTTCCCTCAAGAATTTCCGTTCCCTCATAAAGGGTGAAAGCCTGGTAACCCTCCTAGAACGGCAAGGGGAGAGCATCCTTCCGAGCGGTGTAACGGTCCTTACCAAAGGAGACCGAATCCATGTGCTGGCCAAGGAAAAAGAGCTGCATGAGGTTTTTACATGCGCCGGGCGATCTGAACAGAGCCTGCGAAAAATAGGTATCGTCGGCAGCGGACGGGTGGGAACCCTCATCGCCGAAGGATTGCTATACCCGGATCAGGATCGGAACCGGAAAGGGGGCCTTACTGCTGAAATCAGTCCGAGGGTCCCGGGAGAGTCTAAAAGAAGACGTTCCATCTTCTCGTTTCTTAAAAGACTGCTTCCCAAAGCTATGCGGCGGGTGATCATCATCGAACAGGATTATGGGGTATGCAAGGATCTGGCGGCCCGTTTCCCCGATGCCCTGATCCTCAATGAGGACATTTCCGATGAAAGTTTTGTGGCGGAAGAACGGATCACTGACCTGGATCTCATCGTAACTGCCACAGGGCATCAGGAGCTCAACATAATCACCGCGGCCTACCTCAAATCCCGGGGAGTTCGCCGGGCAGTCGCCCTGGTTACGGGAGCCGGGTATGGGACCATAGCCCGGCAGCTTGGGGTTGATGTGGTGATTCCCATGAAATCCGTAGTGGTGGATTCCATCCTCTCCCATCTTATGGGGAGTGGGGTGAAAGGGATTCACCGTATTGGAGAGGGTAATATCGGTATCATTGAGCTTGAAATCGAAACGGGCGCGCCTTTGGCGGATAAGCCCATCACCCTGTTCCGTCTCTCTGCAGGGGGGCTTCTGTTATTGGTCAACCGGGGAGAGGATTCCTTTATCCCTAAGGGGGATTACTGCTTTAAAGTCGGGGATCGCATCATCCTGATCGCGCAAAATGGCAGTGAAAAGGAAATCGAAAAGCTGTTTGGTACGCCCCTGTGAACCCGGGAATTTTGCTTAAACCCCTCATGCTCCTTTTGAGTGTTATCGCGCTGACCATGTTGCTGCCGCTCTTCCTGGGGCTTGCTTATGGAGAAAAGCATTATGATGAAGGCCTTCCTCGTGTCCATGGAAACTATATGGATCATTGCCCTGCGGGTGATCTTTTTTACCCGGAAGCAAAAAATCACCCGCAGCCCTGGTGACGGTTTGGTGCTGGTTTTTGCGGCATGGGTTTTTACCTGCCTTATAGGGGCCATGCCCTACTACATCTCTGGGTATATACGCGGTTTCTCTGGTGCGGTCTTTGAAAGCGTTTCAGGATTCACCACTACCGGGGCAAGTACCATCATAGACGTAGAAGCCCTACCCCGGTCCCTGCTTTTCTGGCGGCCATGACCCATTGGCTCGGGGGTATGGGCATGGTGGTCCTCACGGTGGCCCTGTTCCCCTTGCTTGGCATTGAAGGGTTCCTGCTCTTACAGGCTGAAACC
>JAITRH010000052.1 GCA_031288495.1 Treponema sp.
CACTGTTGCTGTAATGCACATTCCTTGCAATCACTACTTTTTGCCTGATACTTCTCCCTGCTGTTCCGGTTCAGTTGCACATGCCCTTTGTATCCCAGCTTCTTCTTTGCAGGACACCGGTAACTATGCTCCCCCTCATCATATTCAACGTCTTCCACCCTAAACCGTCCCTTGCCTCCGTGTTCCGGCCGTCCGTCAAAATGTCCATCCCGTTGGCAGAACTGCTGGTCTGGTATTATCACCTTTACCCTTCGTTCCTTTGCCGCCTTCAGGTTCTTCTCTGTAAAATATCCCCTGTCCCCCTCCAATATTGCCTCCTCCGGCGGCTCTTCCTTCCCGCTCATCTCGTTCATCCGCTCTTTCACAGTATCCAACATCTGGGAAAATAGTCACTCTCGTTCCCGCCCCCAAACACCTCCACTACCGCTATCCCGTTGTATCCCTGGATATACCCATGCGCCTCTTTTATCAATAATGGGCGAAAAATGTGGGGCAGCTTGGCAAAGAGCGTGATAAAGTATTATCAGTAAACGAATTATAGGTGAGGAGAAACATTGGAACAACATCTTTCGCCCACCACCCTACCAAAGAGGGGTAGGTCCACCCTGGAAGAGATGAGGCAGAGGGTGCGGGTGTGAAACGAAGTACGGAATGGAAAAGGCAGTACGATAAACCTGGCGGTTTACGACTGCGGATGCCCGGATAAAACTGAAACGCCTTTACCCTCAGTTTAATTCTTGGCTGCCTACTAGAATACTTCTATACAGGAGTTAGCGTTGCGCAGGGTTCGTTCTTTACTTCGCGCAACACCTTACCCTTGTATCGTACTTTCTAGAACATAACCGTATATTTATAAGGAAGATTGTATATCAAGAGGAAAATTCCGCAATTTTTTGCATGAATATACTCGAATCGAGGCGATTTATCTTGACACAGTAATTCCCTGGGCTTTATAGTAGGCATAACTTATAAGTGAGGTACTACCCATGGATTCTTATACTGGACGTATTACCAGTCTGCGTATCGAGCATATCACCAAACGGTTCCCCGGCGTCCTGGCGAGTAATGATATCTCCCTGAGCGTAGGGGAAGGGGAGGCCCTTGCCCTGGTAGGGGAGAATGGCGCCGGAAAAACCACCTTGATGAACATCCTTATGGGACTGTACCAGCCCGATGAGGGCCGGATCCTCATCAATAATGAGGAAGTACGGTTTCATAGCCCGAAAGACGCCATTGCCGCAGGATTGGGGATGGTCCATCAACAGTACATGCTCGTTCCGAACATGACCGTGCTGGAGAACATTGCTTTGGGATACCGGCAGGCGTGGAATCCCCTGAAACTCAATAGGGCCATGATCCGATCCCGGATCGAGGAGATTTCCCAGCACTATGGCCTGCCGGTGGATGTCGATGCCTATATCTGGCAGCTTTCCGTGGGGGAACAGCAGCGGGTTGAACTGGTCAAAACCCTATGCCTGGGAGCGAGGTTTCTCATCCTGGATGAGCCTACCAGCGCCCTTACCCCCCAGGAAACCGATGAGCTTATCGCCCTGCTGAAACGGATGACCCAGGAACTCTCCCTCATTTTTATCAGTCATAAGCTCCAAGAGGTCAAGAGCCTCTCCACCAAGGTGACGATTCTCCGCCACGGGGCGGTGGTGTTTGAAGGGAACACCGCAGACCATTCGCCGGCGGATATTGCCGCGCTCATGACCGGGCACGAGGTGGAACTTCCCCAGAACACCGAAAAACCCTGTACCGGAGAGCCGGTGCTGGAGATTAAGGACCTCTGCGTGAAAAGCGACCGGGGTTTTCTTGCCTTGAATCAGCTCAACCTCTCAATCCGAGCCGGGGAGATTGTGGGATTGGCCGGGGTTTCCGGCAATGGGCAAAAGGAACTGGCCGAAGCTATCAACGGCCTACGGAAAATAGAGTCCGGTACGATTACCTTCTTTGATACCGGCCTTGGCAACACCTCATCGGCCTATGTTATCGGTAAGGGCATGGGGTATATTCCCGAAGAACGTAATGTCGAAGGGATCGTCCCCAGTTTCTCCATCAAAGAGAACTTCATCCTCAAGGATGTAGCCCGGAAGCCCTATTCCCGCTATAGTTTTCTCAAACAGCAGGTCATCAATACCACTGCGGAAACCCTGAGGCAGCAATTCGACATTCGCAGCCCCGGTACCCACGTTGCCGCAGGGGCCCTCTCCGGCGGGAACATTCAGAAGGTCATCCTCGCCCGGGAGCTCACCCGGAACCCCCGCTTCCTCATTGCGGTCTATCCCATTCGAGGGCTTGATCTCGGCGCGGCAGAGTTTATTCATAAGCAATTACTGGAAAAGCGGCGAGAGGGGATCGGAATTCTGCTGATTTCTGAGGAGTTGGAGGAGATCATGAACCTTTCGGACCGTATTGCGGTGATTTTTAAAGGCCATATCCAGCGGATCCTGGATCGTAAAGAAGCGAATCGGCGAAATCTCGGTATGCTCATGGCAGGAGTAAAAGATGTCGAAGCAGTTTAAAGTCCTGTACCAAATCGCCGTCATCATACTGGCGGCTTTGGCGGCGATGCTCATGGCCGCAGTGGTCCTCATGGCCATAGGCGCGGATGTGCTGCGGGTCTATGGGGTGATCCTCACGGAGCCGCTGAAAAACCTGTCCCTCATTGCGGAGGTGATGTTGCGGGCCATCCCCCTCTCCATCATCGCCTTGGGCATTTCCGTGGCCTATCGGAGCGGGATCATCAATATCGGGGCTGAGGGACAGATGGGAATAGGTATTCTCGCGGCCACTGCCACCGCCCTGTTTCTGCAGGACCTGCCCCGGCCCCTGCTGTTGCCCCTGGTTCTCCTTGCGGGATGCCTGGGAGGGGGGATTTGGGGCTTGGTCCCCGGTTTTCTCAAGGCAAAACTTGAGGTGAGCGAACTCCTTTCCACGGTGATGCTCAACTATATCGCGGCCCAGGTGTACACGTTCTGCCTCCGGGGGCCCCTGCTTGACCCCGCAGAGCTTACCATGGGGAGCGGTACTCCCCAGTCTATGCGCTTAACCCGCTCAATCTGGCTCGACCGGCTCATCCAGGGAACCCGCCTCCATACGGGGGTATTTATCGTCCTGGTCCTGGCGGCGGTGGTTTTTCTGCTCCTGTGGAAAACCGCTTTTGGCTACAAAATGCGCGCTGCCGGCGCCCAGGATCGGGCGGCTCGATACGGCGGCATCAGCGTGGCCAAGTACATGATCATCTCCATCGGGATTTCCGGCGCCTTGGCAGGGCTTGCAGGAGCGGTGGAGATTACCGGAGTGCATCACCGGGCCATTGAGGGGATCACCGGCGGGTATGGGTTCAGCGGCATTGTGGTGGCCCTCTTCGGAGGACTCCATCCCGCAGGAATCATCCCCGCGGCGTTTTTCTTTGGCCTGCTCATCGTAGGAGCAGATATGACCCAGCGGATGGTGGGGGTCCCGGCCAACATGGTGCAGGTATTGCAGGGGATCATCATCCTGGTGATCGTCGCGGCCAAGATGATCCTGGCCAACCCCTATCTCATGGAACGCTGTTGGCGCGGCTACCACGCCATAATCGGCAAAAAGGAGGTTCTCACATGAGCTTCATCGTTAACATCCTCTCCCTGAGCGTCCCTTTTTCGGTAGCTCTTTTGATTGCCGCCTTGGGGGAAGTGGTAAACCAGCGGGCAGGGATCTTCAATCTCGGCTGTGAAGGCATCATGGCTATGGGGGCTTTCATCGGGATTTTCATCCCCTATATGGTAGGCCATGGTGGGGCTACCCCCGGGGTCTTTAACCTCCTGGGGCTTATGGCGGCGGCTGCCGTAGGCGCCCTCTTAGGGCTCTTCTTCGGCATGGCGGTGGTTAGTTTCCGGGCGCCCCAGGGGATTGCCGGTATTGGTTTACAGATGTTCGGCGTAGGCACTGCAGGCACCTTGTTCCGGCATTTCGTCGGTGGGACCCAGAGCGTGCCGGGCATTGGCGCAGCGCCCATCCCCCTGCTCTCCCAGGTCCCCCTTTTAGGGCCGATCCTCTTTAACCACAACATCCTGGTATACCTGGCCTTCCTCATGGTCCCCCTTACCTGGTACCTTCTCTTCAAAACCCCCTGGGGCCTTCAGGTTCGGGCGGTGGGCACCTATCCCCGGGCCGCGGATTCCATTGGGATCCACGTGAACCAGGTGCGCTATGAGGCCCTGGCAGTGGGGGGCGCCATGGCCGGACTTGCCGGGGCCTACCTGTCCTTATGCCAGGCCAAGATGTTCAGTGATTCCATGATTGCCGGCCGGGGGTTCATTGCCGTTGCCCTGGTCTACTTTGGCCATTGGAGTCCGGTGAAGATCATGGGGGGAGCCCTCCTTTTCAGCCTGGCCCAGTCCTTCCAACTGGCCATACAAGGGCAGGGGATCAATTTTCCTTATGAATTTGCGGTGATGTTGCCCTATCTCACGGTCATCGTGGTCCTGGCTTTTGCCCGGAAAAACCAGCACATGAGTCCGGCCGCCCTGGGTAAACCCTTTAACCGGGAAATGCGTATCTAATGGAGACCCTATGGCGACCGAGCAGGGCCATAGGGAACAGGTTGCCGATGAGAACGGGAGCGCTTGTATCATGGGCCTAAGCAAAAGGCGCTGTTTCTCCATACTATACAGAAGCCGGGGCTGGTATTTTTACCATGCCTCTGCAGCCGGTTTTGCCATAATGCGTGGCCAGCCTGCTGAGGCTATAGGGCTTTTCCCTTTTTTACCGTATCCCCTGATTTCCGCAGAGCGGGGTAGTGGAGGGATATTAAGGAAGGATAAAGCCCAATCCTGCGGATTTCTGTAAGGGGTGGTGGCGGTGGGGCTGTTCTCTGGGAATGGGGAGTTTCCCAAGGCCCCCATTTATGGTTAATCCAGGCTTTCAAGAAGCTCGTTCAGTTTTTCTGCGGCCCTTCCATGGCCGGGATCCAGCGCGAGGGCCTTCTCGTAGTCCGTTGCGGCTCTCCCGGCATCCCCCAAAGTATCATAGCAGAGGCCCCGCCTGAAAAAGGCGTCGGCCTTGTCCGGCTGGAGGGCGATAACCTGGTTAAAGTCCTCCACGGCGTCACGCAAACAATCCTTCGCCATAAGATCCGCCGCTTCCCAGAATACGCCCTCAAACTTGGTCTTGTTGGAACGGATCGCGACAAGGGTCGAGTTAAACAGGGGGACAAGCTCCTTGTAGCCGATATGCGCAAGCTGGCCCATGAGCAGGAGCCGCTCGGCTTCGTCTTTCGCCCTGCCCATGATGATCCCCTTCATCCAGTTGATCTTCTCCAGGGCCAGATGGTAGTACGCGTTGCCCCTGCCGAAATAGGCATCGGCCATATCCGGGGCAAGCTCTATGGCTTTGCTAAAATCATTGGCCGCCCGGTCAGTGTCTTCAATCTCGCTGTGTTTGTTCCAGTAGCAGACCGCCCTGGCGTGCCACGAATCCGCGTCATCCGGCTTTACGGCTATGGCCGCCGTAAAATTGGCGGCGGCTTTGTCCAGTTCCCCCAGCATGAACCAGCAGTACCCGCGCTCATGGAGCGCCCACGCGTCTTTCGGTTCATAGATAAGCGCCCTGGTGAGGTCGCAGACAGCCAGGTCAAATTCCCCCCTGCGCCTGCGGTTAAGCCCCCGGTGCATAAGCGCCCAGGAGTGTTCGCTGTCAAGGTCAATCGCCTTGTCCAGGTCTCTGACAGCCGCGTCCAGGTCTCCTTTATCGCCGTAAGCGATGCCCCGGTTTGACCAATAGGAGGGATGCTCGGGCATACAGGCGATAGCTTCGGTATAGTCGGCGATAGCCTTGTCGTAGTCCTTCTGTTCATAGCGCAAATTGCCCCGGTAGTTCCAGCCGTCCGGGGAATCCGGTTTCAGGGCAATCACGCGGCTGTAGTCCGCGGCTGCCGCCTCATAGTCCCCTTTCTGTTCCCATGCCTCGCCCCGGCAGCGGATAAACTCAACGCTATCCGGGAACTCTTCCAGGGCCCTGTCCCAGGCCTCAATGATGGCGTCATAATCTTTACTTTTCTTGATCTCAACACATTCCCTGTATATTTTCCACCAATCAGAACCCATAGCGCGTTTCCTCCTCCCATACCCTAGGTTCGATGTAAAGTCCGGCGGATTTCCCCTCCGCCCTTGCCATTCCCGTAAGGCGCCGCCGTCCCCTTAGAGGTTCCCGGTAGGGCGCCTTGCCAACAACTATACCAGCTCCGCTGCCGGTTGGCAAGTAAGATGACAGGGCTCCAGGATAAACCCATAGCAAATCACCCAGCCGGGAACGGGAGGGTTTGGATACCCTGGGCCTTACGATTACAGCCTGTATCAAACACCTATAGGCCTATGTACGGGGCCGGATACAGGCTATAGGGCCGCGGGTTTCACCGTGAAAATTCCTATGCCTTTATCCTGGGCAGGCGTACAGGCAGGGTCCGCGATTTTGCAGCACCTAAGGGACCTGCACGCTAAGCCCGGTATTACGGGACTAGAGCGGATTGGACACTTTGATGGTGATTCCCGTTTTATCATCGTTTCAAATCCGCAGGTCCAACAATACGGTAACGGTTTCACCGGTATCCAGCAATTCCGTGGAGATACGGGTTATCTCCTGCTCGCAATTTGGACACCAGATGGGAATCCATGCGATTTCATTCATGACTGAGCCCCCTTATCAGGGGCGTACACGAGGGCTGTACCAAAGATACCGGCAGCTCGTGTATCCATAGACAATCCTTTCACCTTCAGCAAGCCCTCGCCCCGGTAATCACCCGATACATCCTGTATTTCTAGGCATACTGTATACTATCTTTAGGGGCGCCGGTATCAATAGGTACCTTAATGACCGTACTTTCACCGGTAGCACTAACTCAAAAAGCCTTGAAATTATCCTATACCGCGTTACCGCTTAGATTGCTGCAAATCCCCTGTACCCGATACCCGGCCCAGGCGGAAGATAACCCGGTCCACAGCCCGGTAGAGATGCCCGACAAAGCGGCGATTTCTTTTACCGTCATTCCTTTTTCTACCATAAAAAGCTCAGGGATCAACAGCGCGCCGCCTTGCCGCAGCCTTAAGCCTGTTACGGGAGACGGTACGCTCAGGCGGGATATGCGGAAGTCTGAGCCATGAGATGCAGGAGTCTGAGCCGTGAGATGCAGGAGTCTGAGCCGTGAGATGCAGGTGTCTGAGCCGTGAGATTCAGGATTCTGAGATATGAGATGCTGGAGTCTAAGGCTTGAGATTCAGGAGTCTGTGCCGTGAGATGCAGGAGTCTGGGCCATGAGATGCAGGAGTCTGGGCCGTGAGATGCAGGAGTCTGAGCCATGAGATGCAGGAGTCTTAGCCGTGAGATGCAGGAGTCTGAGCCGTGAGATACAGGAGTCTGAGCCGTGAGATGCAGGAGTCTGAGCCGTGAGATGCAGGAGTCTGAGCCGTGAGATGCAGGAGTCTGAGCCGTGAGATGCAGGAGTCTGAGCCATGAGATGCAGGAGTTCTCGGACTAAAGTCCGCATCCGGCCGGAAGCGACATCGGTTGCGGTTAACCTATGGACATATTGGCCTGCCATAGTCTGTTCACAGTGGTGGCAGACTGAAGTCTGACCGTGTCAATTTACCAGAAACCGGGCTTTTTTGCTCCTCACCGGTGTAGAAGGTGCGTATAGGGACGACTTTTCAGGGAATTAAGGGGTTTAGTGCGACGTTTCACCTTCAACCTGAGAGCTGCTTTGTCTTTTTTGAGGTACCGGTCTATGGACGCGGGACGGATCTTTTTCAGCTTTTCCGCGGTTTCCTCCGTGATATGAAAGGCCGGCCATCCGGCTATATACCTCATCTGCTGCCGCATCAGCGGGGCGAGGATTTGCGGATCATAGGTCCGACCGCATTTGTACCAGAAGAAGACCCAAACCGGTCTGAGAGCGGCGATAACCTCATCGGTATAGAACCGTTTCCCTTTGCGGTTCGTGGGCCCTTTCTTTTCCGGCTTGAACTGCACCGCCTCCCCATTCCTATAGACCAGGACTTCGTCGAGTAAGGCCGACTTCGCTTTTTTCGTTGCCACCTTATACCGGGTTGTATATTCCTGGCTACCCCCTGTTTTTCTTGCATGGTTAACCCCATGTGGACGCCCTCCATTCAGCCTTTTGAGTTCCTCTATGATCCCGCGTTGACCATCGGTAGGATCGATTACACCAAAGAAACCGCCGAAATATCGTTTAAGGCAAAGATACTCGGCACCGCCGGACTTAAAATCATCTATAACCTTGACCAGGGGCTGGAAAAGACCGGTAGAAGCAGGGAGTGGGGAATCAGTATGAGTTCCATATACCGCGCAATTCCGACCCGGTATGAAATCAACGCGGCGCTGATCCATAAGGAAGGAGAAACGATTGAACAGACAACAGGGAGATTTTAACCCAATAGCGACTTTAATTTCAGCCATAAGGATCTTAAAGTACAATTTTCCGGTGTAGACGCCAATAACATAACCGACAGGCTCACCGTTTCTATTACCGGTATAAACGGCATGGACGCCGAAAACGCGGGAGAACGGAGGTATATGAGCATTTCCGCGGAAGATTGTGCGGTGCCGGACGTATCTCTTTTTAAAGTTGCCTGGTATCCTGGCCGTATGGGGTATGAATTCGAGTCTCGTTCCAGGCACAAATTTTCAACGGCCTGTCTTATGTTTTTTGCCCGTAATAGGCCCCAGGCCCGTGTTTGCGTTCCCAGTGTTTGTTGATGATATGTTCCGGCAGCGATTCCGCCGCCGGATTAATGCTCAGGGTTAAAAGGGCCATTTTGCAGATCTCTTCCAGCACCGCCCCGTGGTATACCGATTCGGCGGCGGTCCTGCCCCAGGCGAAAGGGCCGTGGCCCGCCACAAGCACCATGGTGATATGGGCGGGATCCACAGCGCCTTTCCTGAAAGTTTCCACAATAAGGTTTCCCGTTTCCAGCTCATAGTTGTTTTTGACCGCTTCGGGGCTCATCACCGGGGTACAGGGAACCTCCCTCGCGCCGTGATCCGCGTGGGTCGTGCCGAAAACCGGGACGGGCCTGCAAGCCTGGGCCCAGGCAACGGCATAGGCCGAATGGGTGTGGGTGATGCCGCCCAGACCAGAAAATTCCCGGTAGAGCACCCGGTGGGTATTGGTGTCCGATGATGGCCGGTACGCGCCGTCCACCACCTTTCCCTCCAGGTCTACAATCACCATGCTCTTTGGGGTTAATAAATCATACTCAATGCCCGAAGGCTTAATGGCGAAAACTCCCCGCCGGGGATCAAAGGCGGACACGTTGCCCCAGGTGTAGATCGCCAGATTCCGCCGGGGAATTTCCCGGTTCGCTTCAAAGGCTTCTTCCCGCAGCGTTCTGTAGGTATCCATCACAATGCCTCAGAACCGGCGGCCCGACCAGTAGGCTTCGCCCCAGCGCAGTTCGTCCCGCAGCCGCGCCGGCTTTGTGTCGCGGTCTATCAGCACAAACTCTATGGCTGACATCTCCGCCCAGTCCCTGAAATATTCCGCAGAGAGGGCGCTTGAATAAACCGAATGGTGGGCCCCCCCGGCGATGATCCACGATTCGGCGGCGTCCCGCATAGTGGGATACGGCTTCCAGAGGGCCCGGGCCACCGGAAGGCACGGCATATTGTTTTCAATCTTGACGGTTTCTATTTCATTGACGATCATCCTGAACCGGTCGCCGAGGTCAATCAGGGTCGCCAGTATTGCGGGGCCGGGGGCCGCGTCAAAGACCATCCGAGCCGGGTCCGCCTTGCCCCCTATGCCCAGGGGATGGACCTCAATCCGGGGCTTCCCCACGGCGATGGAAGGACAGACTTCCAGCATGTGGGCACCCAGGGCCGCTTCCCGGCCCGGCTCAAAGTGATAGGTGTAATCTTCCATAAACGAAACGCCGCCGGGCAGCCCCGTAGCCATCACTTTGGCGGCCCGGACCAGCATGGATTGTTTCCAGTCCCCTTCGGCACCGAAGCCGTAACCCTTTTCCATGAGCCGCTGACAAGCCAGACCCGGAAGCTGGGGAAGGCCCTTAAGGTCCTCGAAGGTGGTGGTAAAGGCCCCGGCGTGTTCCGCATCCAGCATCCCGGCCAGGGCGATTTCGATTTTCGCCTGCTCCGTTACGGCGGTCCGTTTAGGGCCGGGGTTCCGCAGTTCCGGCGCCAGATCATAGGCGGCCTCATATTCCTCCACCAGCTTTTCCGCCTCCCCATCGCTTACCGATTTGAACCGTTCCGCCAGATCCCCGATGCCCCAGGTGTTGACCTGCCAGCCGAATTTGATCTGGGCCTCCACCTTGTCCCCTTCGGTAACTGCCACTTCCCGCATATTGTCCCCCAGCCGGAGCACCGTACTGCGGAGCCCATCGTGCCGGGCGGCGGCGGCCCTCATCCACACGGCAATCCGGCGGCGGACTTCGGTCTCCTGCCAAAAACCGGCCACCACTTTCCGCTTCAGCCGCATCCGGGCGTAGATATAGCCGTGCTCCCGGTCGCCGTGGGCGGACTGGTTCAGGTTCATAAAATCCATGTCGATATCCGCCCAGGGAATATCCCGGTTGAACTGGGTGTGGAGGTGAAGGATCGGCTTCTTGTTGATCCCCAGCCCCCCTATCCACATCTTTGAGGGCGAGAAGGTGTGCATCCAGGTGATAATCCCCGCGCAGAAAGCCGCGGCGTTGGCCTCCTCAAAAAGCCGCCGGATTTCCCCCGGCGATCTCGCCACCGGCTTCAGCGCCACCGCGCCGGGAATAAGCGGGTCCGCGTTGAAACCCTCCGCCATAATCCGGGCGTGGTCCGCCGCCTTTCGCAGGGTCTCTTCGCCGTAAAGGTCCTGGCTCCCCGCGACAAACCAGAATTCAAATTGTTTCAAGTTACACATAATTCCACCCCACGATTAAAATATTTTCAAAATCATTCATAATCATTATGAGGGGGGGCTGTTTCCATACATTATCGCCGTGCCGTAGCACAGCCGCCCGCCCGCCCCCCCCTGCGCTCCGCATTTTTTCCGCGCCGTGGCGCGGAAAAAATGCGGAGCTACCCCCCTATCGGAGGCTTTTTTTCCGGCCGCCGCGCTGCTCAGGTTATGCTGCTTTGTTAAGCCAGCCTTCGCGCATGAAGCCGGTACTGCGGCTCTTATTGCGCGCCGGGCGTGCGCTGCATCTTTCATTTCACGCCCCTTAACGGGGCGATTTTTTCCGCCCCCCTGCGCTTCAGCCTTGCCGTATTAGGTGTGGAGTTTCGCGGCTCCGGACCCAGACGCCGTTATCAAACTACACCGCCAACGCCGCAAAACTCCTTAAAGACTTGCCGCCTACGGCGTCAAGTCTTCCGCTACGTTAAACACTCTACCGCGGCCCGCTCTATGGCGATACCCGCCTCGTACCGTTTCATAAAATCCGCGAAGCCCTGCCGGGCTTTTGCCTCCGGTTTTACGAGTTCCCCTGCGGCCCGGGCAAAGACCTTGTCCCCCAGAAATCCCTCCAGGGTTTCGGTTTCCCCTTTTAATGACAGATACGCCGCCAGCAGCGCAATACCCCAGGCGCCGCCCTCTCCGGCGCTTTCCATAACGGCCACCGGTACGTTCAGGGCCGAAGCCAGAAGACGCTGGCCCACACCTTTGGTTTTGAATAGACCGCCGTGTCCCAAAAGCCGGTCCAGCCGGATCCGCTCTTTTTCCATTAAAATGTCCATGCCGATTTTTAGGGTTGCCATGGTTGCATACAGAAGGGTCCGCATAAAATTTCCCAGCGTCAGTCTACTGTCCGGCGTCCTGATAAAAAGGGGGCGGCCCTGCTCCAGGGCGGTAATGGGTTCGCCGCCGTAATAGTTGTACGAAAGGAGCCCGCCACCATCGGCGTCCCCTTCCAGGGCTTTTCCGTACAGGGCATCGTAGAGGGCGGGCTTTTC
>JAITRH010000131.1 GCA_031288495.1 Treponema sp.
GTTATATCGGTCTTTATTCTGCATTCTATATTGACAAAACTTCGCAGTGGCGATATGGTAGATCCATAGTCGGAGATTCCATGAATAGATTCATAATTACAAAAAGGGTCGTTCGGCGACCCTTTTTTTATGGGCAGCTTCCTTCTTATTGAGGGGGATGATGCAGGGGATTCATGGTGATTTCAGGCTACTTTAAGGAGATGATCCGATGCGGTTCACGCCCAGGGAAGGGGATCCCTTATTTGATTTGATTAAACCCGTGGTGCAAGGCTTGGGCATGGCCCTGGTGGATGTATCGGTATCCCGCCATAAAGGAAGCGTACAAGTCAGGACGGTGATCTATAAGCCCGGGACCGTGGGGGTGGATGATTGTTCCCAAGTACACCGAGCCTTACTGCCCAGGCTGGAATTGGCCTTTCCCGGTCAAGAGCTCGCGGTAGAGGTGTCTTCTCCTGGGATCGAGCGGGTTATTAAGGATGGTTCTGAATTGGTCCATTATATTGGACGAGGCATAAAATGCTTCAGAAGGGATATTTCCGACTGGTCTGCGGGCATTCTTATGGCCGCAGATGAGACCCATCTGGCGCTTCAAGGGAAGGATGGAATGGTCGAGTTAGTATATGAGGATATCGCCAAGGCAAAGTTAGATTATTCACAGGAGGTTTAGGCTTGTGGCAATAGATATATCGGAAGCAATCCACCAGCTTATTCGAGACCGGGGTATGTCGGAGGAACTCATACTCAGGACCATCGAAAATACCATCCTTGCGGCTTATAAACGCCGGTATGGGAGTGCAGATAACGCCGTTGTCCGGATAAGCGAGGAGCGGGAAGTCTCGGTATTTGCGAAAAAGAAGATCGTTGACGGGGTGTATGATCCGGTTTCAGAGATAGATTTGGAAGAAGCCCAGACCTTGCATCCTGATGCGGATATAGGGGATGAGATCCTCATTGAAATAGATCCCCAGGAATTTGACCGTATTTCCGTTCAGAGTGCCAAGCAGACCGCCCATCAATCCATCCGGGAAATCCAGAAAGATAGCCTGTATTCCGAATATAAAAACAAGGTGGGGGAGATCATCATCGGGTATTATCAACGGGAACGGAATGGTACGATTTATGTGGATCTGGGGAAACTTGAAGGGATCCTTCCCAAAAAGTACCAGTCCCCCCGGGAAACCTACCATGTTAATGATAGGATCAAAGCCCTGATTATCGAAGTCAATAAGTCCCCCACAGGGCTTCAAGTGGTCCTCTCTCGGACCCATACGGATTTTGTGAGGACGATTTTTGAGCTTGAGGTGCCTGAAATTTACGATAAAACGGTGGAGATCCATAAGCTCGTCCGGGAACCAGGGTACCGTACCAAACTAGCGGTCTATTCGAACCGGGATGACGTGGATCCCGTAGGGGCTTGTGTGGGCCTCAAAGGGGTGCGGATTCAAGCGATCATCAAGGAACTGGAAGGGGAAAAGATCGATATTCTCAAGTACGATCCGGAGCCCCGGCGTTTTATCAAGAACGCCCTTTCCCCGGCAGAGGTTCGGGATGTGATTATCCTGGACGAGGGGAAACACCAGGCCCTCGCCGTGGTGAGTGAGTCCCAGCTCTCCCTGGCCATCGGCAAGCAGGGGCTGAACGTACGCTTGGCGAATCGACTGGTGGACTGGAATATCGATGTGAAAACCGATACCCAGTTTGAGGGAATGGATATTGCCGCCGAATCCCGGCGGGCGGTTTCTGAATTGTTTGGAGATGCCGAAGGGTATAGCGAGGAGCTCTCCCGGATTTCTGAACTTCCCGGAGTGGATACCCTGGTAGTGCAGGCGCTGCAAGAAAAAGGCGTTGATTTTATAGAAGATTTTCTTGCGCTTTCCCAAAAAGAACTGTTGGAACTCAAGGCTATCACCGCAGAACAGCTTGAGGCCTTACATAAATTAATTGAAGAGAATGTGGAAATTGTCGAAGAAGATGAGAAAGGGCCCTCCCCTGAAGAGAGTAGCGCAGAGCAGGACGCTGAGGATGAACAGGCCGTTCACGAGGAGATACCCCCGGAACTTGAAACCTATGAATGTCCTGAATGCGGCGCTCATATAACGGTAGACATGACCAGTTGTCCGAACTGCGGCATTGGGTTAAGCTTTGAATACGAAGATGAATAATCGATTTTAGTAAAGATCGGATATTATAATTAAGGTGGATTATGGCTGAGGAATTAGATAGTACCCAGAAACCAAAGGCAGAACTCATTAAACGGGTGTTGAATGAGCCTGAATCTTCAGATAGAGGGGTAAGATATACCCCTGCTTCGGGCCGCAAGAAGGTGGTTGTCAAGAAGAAGGCCCCTGCTCCTCCCCTTTCTCATCAGGGACCATCCGCGCCGGTCAGAAAATCCCCAGTCAAAGTCGTGGCTGCCAGGGAAACGGCTGCCGAGGAAGAAGGGTTTCCTGATGTGTCTAAAGACGCCCCCAAGCAGGGCCTGGAAAAGGATGGATCCCCCGTATCTCAAGCCATAACGCCGAAAGCCCCCCGAGTACCAGAGCCTCCATCAATGCCGGGTAAGGGAACGGTTCACCAAAAAGCAAAACCCCAAGAACAAGACCGTCCTTCTGGGTCTCGAAATGCGGTCAGTTCTTTCCCGGTTACGCAGCGGCCTGCGGTGGTGGCAGGCAGAGTGGGGGGCAAATTCGTGGGGCCCAAGTATCCCCGGCAAGATACGCAGAACCGTTCCGGCCCATCCTCTGTCCGTCAAAGACCAACAGGGCTAAGCGGCAAGGTAGGGGGGAAGCCGATGGGACCGCGAAATACCGAGGCAGGCCAGCCCAACAACCGCCTCGGCATTCCGGGCAGTCCTCGGCCAAATGGGAAATTCGGGGTCGGCCAGCGGCCCCGAGGACCCGGTAGACCGGGTTTGCCCCAGGGAGGCACCCCGCGGCCCGGCGGGTTTGGAGGGCCGCGCCCGGGAATGGGGAGAGTAGGCGGTCCGCTCCGAACCGGGGCGGGGGCTTCTTCTCAGAATCCCCCGGCAGTTGAAAACAAGGGACCGGTTAAAAAAACCTTCAAATCCAAGAAACCGCTGTATGTCCGTCGGGAAAAAGAACTGGAAATGGAGGAAAAGCTCCTCCAAACCAAAAAGAAGATAGCCCATATAGCGAATCCCGTACCCAAATCCATTGATATCATGGAAGTGGTATCGGTTTCTGAGTTGGCCCGGAAGATGAACCTCAAGGCTTCGGATTTAATTCAGAAACTCATGAGTATGGGGATGCTGGTTACCATCAACCAGCAGATCGATGCGGAAACCGCTACCTTGCTTGCTGCAGAATTCGGGGCGGATGTACGGATCATCAGCCTGTATGATGAGACCCTGATCGAAACCGAGATGGATGATGAGCTTTCCATGGATCCCCGGCCGCCGGTGGTTACGGTCATGGGGCATGTGGATCATGGTAAGACCAAGTTGCTGGATGCCATTCGCAGTGCGGATGTGGTTTCCGGGGAATTCGGGGGCATCACCCAGCACATCGGCGCCTATACGGTGGACACCATCCATGGGCGGATCACCTTCCTGGATACCCCAGGGCACGAGGCCTTTACCCGTATGCGGGCCCGGGGCGCCCAGGTAACGGACATTGTGGTTCTGGTGGTTGCCGCGGATGACGGGGTCATGCCCCAGACCGTGGAAGCCATTAACCATGCCAAAGAAGCGGGTGTTCCCATTATCGTAGGGATCAATAAAATCGATAAACCCGAGGCTAATCCGGATCGGGTAAAGAGTCAGCTCTCTGAATTGGGGCTCCAGCCTGAAGCCTGGGGGGGCCAGACCATGTTTGTGGAAGTTTCCGCCTTGCGAAAGGAAGGGATCGATAAGCTTATTGATTCCATACTGTTGGAAGCGGAAATCCTGGATCTCAAGGCCAATTACAACCGGGCTGCGGAAGGCAAGGTTCTGGAATCCCGCATTGACCACGGCCGGGGCATTGTGGCCACGGTCATCGTAGAGAAGGGAACCCTGAAAATAGGAGACTCCTTTGTGGCGGGGATTTGGCCGGGGAAAGTGCGGGCCCTCTTTAACGACAAGGGAGAAAAGGTTGAGGTAGCGACCCCCTCCATGCCCATAGAGGTTCTTGGTTTTGAGGGTATTCCCAATGCAGGAGATCCCCTGCAAGTGGTGGAAGAGGAAAAGCAAGCCCGGAGCATTTCGGGTAAACGGCAGGAGCTCAAACGCTTTGAAGACGCTAAAAATGTCAAGAAGATCACCCTGGACAACCTGTACGATACCATAAGCGATGGTGCGATTCAGGAACTCAAGGTGATCATCAAGGCGGATGTGCAGGGTTCTGCGGAAGCCCTGCGCTCAAGCCTGGAAAAACTTTCCACCAAGGAAGTACGGCTCAATGTGATTCAGGCGCTTCCCGGGGCCATCAATGAAGGGGATGTGGACCTGGCCATTGCTTCCAATGCCATCATCATCGGGTTTAACGTGCGGCCGGTTCCCAAGGCAAAGGTCTTAGCGGATCAGGAAAAGGTGGACATCCGTAAATACAACATTATCTACAAGGCGGTGGAGGAGATCCAGCAGGCCATGGAGGGGATGCTCAAACCAGATACCAAGGAAGAGGTCATCGCCACTGTGGAGGTCCGGGATACCTTCAAAACTCCGAAATTCGGTACCATTGCGGGCTGTTATGTCTTGACCGGGATGGTCAAACGGAGTGCCAGCGTCCATGTCATCCGGGATGCCATCGTGATTTATACCGGCAAGATCGCTTCCTTACGCCGGTTTAAGGATGATGTGCGGGAAGTTGCCGCAAGTTATGAATGTGGCATGGGGATTGAGGGTTTTGACAGTTTCCAGGTGAATGATCAGCTTGAAGTTTTTGAGATGATTGAAGTTGCCCGGAAATTGAGTTAGGCCCGGGCCTTTTCATACAGTAAGATGCCCTGGTTCCGGTTAATTTAAAGGTGGATTGGAAGAAAAGGGGACGTTTTTATACGACTGCGAATTCCCCGGGTTGTTGGTATGGATGCCACAGGTTTAGCGATGATGGACTCTGGCGTTGCAGAGAGCAATAGAACGTTCCGGCTATAGCGAAGATCTGGTTCAAGAACCTTTGGGGCGGGTAATAGGGCTTTACGTGCGGTGAGACCAGGGTCCGCAGCGTACCCGGAGGATGCATGGGTATAACCAGCGGACACAATACGGCTATGGGTATTGCTTCCCGGGCCTGCGGACACTCGTTACGTAGTAAAGACCGGGGTTGGCAACAGTTGGCTCGAGGCCGTCGTGGGAGCCTTGCGTAGACAGAACGCTGCGGGTAAGTCTTTGTGTTTCCCAGAATTACCGGTACTCTTGCTTTCCCCCATCTTGATAGGTTGCTAATACTCCCTCAAGGCTTCACAGGTTTCTCCTGGGCCGGTATAGTAAATCCATGTTCCCCGTCCTTGTCTTGACCCTGGTCTTTATGGGATGCACCAGGGATTTAAACCGAATGGCTCCCCCTCAGCAAGTCCCTCAAGCGGAGGCAGCCGTACCGCAGGCAGAACCAGTTCAGGAAGATACGGTATACCGGGAACAGGCCGCTCGCCTGGCCGCATCCATGGACGACGCGCGTCTTGCCGCTCAGGTGCTGATGAGCGGTATTGACGGGAAGCCTCCGGCATTAAGCGATGCCATGAAGACCCTTCTGAGGAACAGCCCTCCTGGGGGGATCATGCTGTTTAAGTATAACCTGGATGCAGAGAAAGAGCGCATCCGGGCCTTTCTGGATGCTTGTTCGGCCTATATTGCCGCTGCGACCGCTGAACAGGATGAACTACTCCGCATCCCCCCCTTTATCGCGGTGGATCATGAGGGAGGCGCGGTTCACCGGTTTGGCCCTGAGGTAAGCCGGCTTCCCGAGCCCGCCTGGTTTTGGGAAACCGCTCAAAAGTACGGAAGGGATTATGCGCTTACGGAGCTTGAATCAGCGGCCCTGCGCTCAGGGGAGGAGATTAAGGCCCTGGGGATCACCATGAACCTTGCGCCGGTAGCGGAAGTCCTGGATGAGGAAAACCGCCTCTTTCTGGAGGGCCGTTCATACGGGCCGGATCCGGCTTTTACGGAAGCCGCGGTACAAGCCTTTATCCGGGGTATGGAAGCCGCGGGTATTGCCTGTGTGGTGAAACATTTTCCAGGAAATACAGGAACCGATCCCCATAAAGGCAGGGCCATCCTCGCCAGAGATGCACAAGCCCTAAACCGGATGGTTCAACCCTTTGCAGGGGTGATCCGGGATAAGGAGCCTGCGGCAATCATGGTCTCCCACATCGTCGTACCCGCATGGGACGGAGAACGAAACGCCAGCCTTTCCTCCAGGGTCATACGGGAGCGGCTTCGAGGTACCTTGGGATTTACCGGCATAGTCATAGGAGATGATTTTTCTATGGGCGCTGTGGCGGATGCCGGGTTAAGCCTTGAAGCGGCGGTAGTGGAAGCCTTGAATGCAGGGCTTGATATGGTGATGACCTGGCCCCGAAACCTCAGGGGCGTACACGATGCCATCCTCAAGGCGGTTCAAGAAGGCCGCCTCCCCCGAGCACGGCTCCAGGAAGCGGTGGAACAGATACTCTTTGAAAAACTTCGGTACGGTTTGATTCAGGAGAAAAACAGGGATGAGATATAAGGAAGAAGGTATGAACGGAAGGGCGGAAAAAAAGGAAGAGCTCATCGATCCGTATAAGGCTGACGCATCAAGGAATGGGGCCATCGGGGAATCGGGCATTGAAACAGCACGGATCCTGTATTTGAACAAGGCATGGGTGGTGATAAACAAAATTCCTGGAGAGGCTGTCCAAGGAGCGCAACAGGGGATGCGGGACCTTCCTCGAATCCTGAGGGAACAGCTTCAGGGAACCTCCAAAAGCCGCAGGTTCCTGCCGACGGCGGTTAACCGGCTGGATGTTCCGGTTTCAGGGTGCTGCCTCTTTGCCCGTACGCCCCAGGCGCTGAGTTTTTTTAACGCCCAGTTTGCCCAAGGAACCTGTGAAAAACAGTACTGGGGAATCATAGAAAAGCCTTCTCCTGGTATGGGGCTTCCTGAAACCGGAGAACTGGTGCATTGGATTAAAACCGATATTAAGCGGAATAAGAGTATCGCCTACGATGAACAGGGGCCTGAGCGGAAACAGGGGGTACTCCGATACCGGATTATCGGGTATGGCGACCATTATCTGTTCATGGCAATAAGCCTCATAACCGGACGGCACCACCAAATCCGTGCCCAGTTGGCCAGGCTTGGCCTGCACATAAAAGGGGACCTAAAATACGGCGCGCGCCGGAGTGAAAAGCGCGGGGGTATCCGCTTGCACGCCTATGCCCTGGGGTTTCCGAATCCTTCTGAAACAGGGGCAATGCTGCGCTGCACCGCACCGCCCCCGTTCAAGGACCAGCTCTGGAATTGTTTTCTCCGCTTTTCTGATAAAGATACCGGGGAACAGGCTTCCTGTTGAGCCGCTAGCGGACGAGCGTTCATTCGCGGACCCTTACTATTCCCTTGAGCTCACCTTTATCAAGGCGGTTTCGGCTACAGGCCAAAATCCCTATGTCATTGCATATAAGGAATGACGGTAGGGGGCAACTCATCTTGTCCCTTATGTTTGATCATACCTATTCGGCCGCCATATACACGCATAGAACAGGGGCAGGATGATGGAAGGAACGGCCGCTCCTGCGGAACGAGCCGGATCTTTGTACGAGGTGGACAATGTATCTGATATGGGGGGCCGAAAGGCCCCCACACCCCCCGGCAATTTTCTCTGGGCTTATCCTGATCTGGACATTACATACCGGGGCTTTCCCAAAATCTCAGTTTTAACGTGAGTCCGACCAAGAAGAAACAGTCCGCCGTTGTAAGAGGATGTGGGTATGAACCATCCCCGTAATCCTATGGTATGTTGTCAAGCCGCACCCCCTCCATCTACCAAGCTTGTAACCCGGTACTGACGCAGCTTCTTTTCCAGGCTTGCCTCATCCATTCCACGGTAACCTGCACGCCGCCTGAACCTACCGCTTCACGGTCTTCCCGTCCCATCGCCCCGTTCCTGTTCACGATCATGATCCAAGCCTGATCATGGTCATGATCTAAGCCTGTTCACGATCATGATCCAAGCCTGATCATGGTCATGATCCAAGCCTGATCATGGTCATGATCCAAGTCTGATCATGGTCATGAATCCAAGCCTGATCATGGTCATGATCCAAGCCTATTCTTGGTCGTGAACTAAGCTGGGACTTGAGACCGGAGGGCGCACACCTCCGGTTCCTGTGGTATCATCGGTCCGGTCCACTAAGACTCAGGTCCGCAGATTGCGGGCTACAGTCCGGTATAATCCTCTGGTATGTTGTCCAGCGGAAACCCCTGGTTTTGCCAAGCTTGTAAGCCTGTAAT
>JAITRH010000146.1 GCA_031288495.1 Treponema sp.
ATCAAACAGATGGCCTGGTCGGAAGAATATCTTGAACACTTGTTATTCCAATCGGGATTTACCGATCAAACGGAAGCTTCGGTAACTGTTCCGTGAAGATTTTTAATGCGCTCGCCCTGGTATTGGTGTGAAGATTGTCAGGCATACCATACCGCGCCGATAGCCGATGGGGAGCGGAACCTGTTTGGGCCCAGGCTCATGGCGGTGACCGGGTACCTGAAAGGGCGCTGCCACCTGTCATATACCACCCTGCAGGCTTTCTTGAACGATATACTGGGGATAAAAGCATCGAGGGGATATTTGGCGGGTCAAATAGAAGTGGTAAGCGAATCAATAAAGAAGCCCTATGAAGAACTGGCGGAACAGTTACCTTTTTTTGAATGAAATACCCGCCTGGTTCAAGTCTGCAAACCGGATTGAAAAATCCAGATATCGTTATAATTTTGTATCTTCCACCTAATACTAGTGATTTCGGATATTCCATTTGCTCTTCCTTATAACATAATAGGTTAAATTCACCTTTCATATAATCAAAATAAGTCGCGGGAACAAACCTGTAATATAAACCATTCATTTTCATTATTTACTCCTTTGCAATCGGCTCATATGCTATTGGTATAAGAGGAACAGTATTTATGAATTCAGTTCCTAATCATAATTTTCCATTTGCAGGTTTGACCAAATTTAAGGGTAGGGAATTTGGAGCCCCCATATATTCCCCTTCCTTAACATGAAATGTTAGACGATATGTTGGCATTCTTGTTTCTCCGGTAATAGCATCTTTTGGTAAAGCTAGCCTGTTTGCCGCTTGTTTACTAGAATAACTTCCATTAGGAGTTAAATAACTACCAGGTTCTAATGCACCTTTTCAATCCGAGGGTGATACATTTGTATAATGATATAATACCCTATCTTGTCTAGTTCTTAATTGAGATTTAATATTGGGAACCGCAATTGATAAAGAATATGATTTTGGCATAGTTGAAGCCGCATACATTCCCATACCGGCGACTATACCGAATAAACCAAGGCTTGTACCGCCACCCGCCTATAAATTCGGAATAGAATCATCCCACGAAAAAACTGATACTGCATTAGCTGGTTTCTTTCCATCCTGGTCTGTGTACTTTACGGGATTGTTGCCGGGCCAAAAGATGAAAATAACGGCCCCGCAGCCCCTGGGGAAAACTGGCATGGTTACGGCCACAGCCTGGAATTTGGCCCGGCCAGGCCGGATAAAGGCGGCTTTCATCGTTATCTGACGGCCATGCAAGCCCCTGCATGGAGGAAAGCATATCACACCTTTTCACAGGGACCAAGGGGACGCATTAAGGGCTTTTTGCACGATAAATGCCGTACACAGGCTTTATCGTTATTCATGGCGAGGAAAAAGCTCTCATGGCGGGACGCGCAAGGGATAGAAGCGGAAATACTTTTGCCCGCCAGGGCAAAAGATTGGAGCGGATAGCCCGGTTTCCGGGGTGAAACACCGGAAATGCGCCCAAACTAAAAAACACACTTTGAATATCCTGGATACCAATGCCGTATTTGTCACTATACAAACCTGCGGCTGCCTGGGCTTGGCCTCCCCCCTTCTGATAATTACTATGCTTGCATAAGCGGATAATTCTAAAGGCCGGGGAAGAAGGCCGGATCCTGGCGGGGCACCCCTGGGTCTACGACAACGAGGTTGAGAAGATCCTGGACGGGTCCTCCGGCAGGGAAACGGTCCTGGAACCGGGAGTCCTGGCGGAGGTGGAGGCCCTGTTCGGCCAGGGCGGCAGGAGCCGCTACCTGGGCCGGGCCTTTACCAATCCTCATTCAAAGATCATCGCCCGGATCTACAGTCCCTCGAAAGAGGGGGTGGACAAGGGTTTTTTCAAACGCCGGATCCGGGAAGCCATCGGGCGGCGGCTCCTCTATGGCTATGAAGGGGCCTACAACCTGGCGCGGGAGTCGGGGCGGCTGGTCTTTGGCGAGGCGGATTTTCTGCCGGGCCTTATCATCGACCGTTTTGTGGGCTGGCCCCTGGCGGAGATCGAGGAGGACCTGCCGGAGCGGCCCCTGGACTACGATGACACGGAGGGACGGCTGGGGCCGCCCCTTTCCTGGATCGCGATCCAGTTCCTTAGCTTCGGCATGGAAACGCGGCGGGACGAGATCATCGCCGCCCTGGAGGAGGTCCTCTCCAGCCCCCTCTCCCCCGCCCAACGGAAGACCCTGGGCCCGCCCCGGGGGATCATCGAACGGTCCGCCCCCAGGGCCCGGGAGCTGGAGGGCCTGCCCCCGGCGGAAGGCCGTATCAAAGGCGTCTTCCCCCCGGGGGGCATCGTGATATTCGAAAACGGCCTTCCCTTCGTTGTCGACCCGGAGGGGGGACAGAAAACCGGCCACTTCCTGGACCAGCGGGATAACCGCCTGCGGGCCGCCTCCTGCACGGCCCAACTTGCGGAACCGGAGGTCTCGTTGTCCCCCCCTCCTGGCATCCGAATTCTGGACGGCTGCTGCGGTACCGGGGGCTTTGCCATTCATATCTTACGGCTGGGGGATTACGGCTTCAATTCCGGGACGGAAGCCGTCCCCATCTTCGCGGATTGCGTGGATTCCTCCTCCGCCGCTCTGGAGGCCCTGAAGATCAACGCCGCCCTTAACGGCGTGGAAGACCAAGTCCGCGCCGTGGAGGCCGATATTTTCGATTTTCTGCGGAAGGCGGAGCGGCAAGGGGAGGCCTACGATCTGGTGATTCTGGACCCCCCGGCCTTCGCCAAAACCCGTTCCGCCCTGGGGGCGGCGATCCGGGGCTACAAGGAGATCAACCTGCGGGCCATCAAGTTGCTCCGGGCCGGGGGTATCCTGATAAGCTGTTCCTGCAGCCAGGTTCTGGACGATGAGGCTTTCAGCCGGATCATCACCGCCGCCGCCGCTGACGCGGAACGCAGGCTCTACCTGCTGGAGTCCCATTCCCAGGCCCCGGATCATCCTATCCTTGTGGGCTACGGCGAATCCCGGTATCTTACATGTCATATCTACCGGGTGATGTGACATTACCGGACAAGGAGAACACTATGGCCGCTGACAAACGGGAATGGGTATCCCGTTCTTTCCACAACGAACAGACAGAAAAGGTTCCCGCGGGATTCTGGTTCCACTTTACCGCCGATGAGGCGCTGGATGGTTTTACGCATCCTGAAATGTTTGAACAGAACATGGAAGGACACCTAAAGTACTACCGTGAATTTCAACCCGACTTTGTAAAGATTATGAGCGACGGGTTTTTCATCTATCCTAACCGGGAATTCCAGCAGGCGGAAACGGCGGCGGATCTCCGCGGGGTTTCCTCTATCGGCTCGAATCATCCCTGGATCGAAAAGCAGGTGGAGTTTGTAAAAAAACTTACCGGCGTCTTTGGAAAAGAGGTTCTGAGTTTTTACAATATCTTTTCCCCGGCCACAAGTTTTAAATTCTGCCGCCGTTCCTCAAAACGGGCGCCGGAAGCCCTGCTGGGGGATTTTATCCGGGAAGACCGGGAGGCCCTTATCCAGGCCCTGCATATCGCGGCGGAGGACCTGGCCGTCCTTGCCCGCCGGGTCATTACCGAAGGGGGGGCCGACGGAATCTACTTTAGCGCCCAGGATCTGAACGACAGCCGTATCGACGCCGAAGCCTACCGGCGGATCTTCGCCCCCGCGGACGCGCGGGTGCTGGAAGCTGCCGCTACGGGAACCGGGGCCCTGAATATTCTCCATATCTGCGGCTACGCGGGCCACCGGAACGACCTTGGCCATTTTACGGGATACCCCGCCCAGATCATCAACTGGGCCTCAACTATCGAGGGGGTTTCCCTGGGGGAGGGAAAGAAGCTCTTTGGCGGCCGGCCCGTCATCGGGGGCTTTGCCAACACCACGGATGGGATCCTCTACCGGGGAACCGAGGCGGAAATTAAGGCGGAAACCCGGCGGCTCTTAGACGAGGCGGG
>JAITRH010000159.1 GCA_031288495.1 Treponema sp.
AGCACCGTGGTATTTCACGAAATGGAAGCCCGCCCCGCCCCGGGGCCCCATACCCTCACCCTGGTGGATGAGCAGGGGAACACCCTCTCCCGCCGTTTCGAGGCCCTGGGGAACATAGAGGAGTAAAAAAGAGCGCCCCCGCCATGAATGGTATACCGCCGGTTACCGCCGTCATACCGGCAAGAAAGCTCCCCCAGCGGACCCCTCCACCCTAGTTGAGTGTGACCCTCACACCCTAGTTAGGTGTGTCCCTCCACCCTACTAGGCCCCGACCCCTTGGGGCTAGTTGGGTGTGCCCCCACACGCTAGTAGGCCCCGACCCCTTGGGGCTAGTTGGGTGTGCCCCCACATCCTAGTAGGCCCCGGCCCCTTAGGGCTAGTTAGGTGTGCCCCCACACGCTAGTTGAGTGGGACCCCCACTACTGTCAACAAGGTAAGGAATTGTGTCCACTCATTACACCGACGGCGGGCTACAGCCCGACACCGATGAAGCGGATGTTTTGAACGAGCCGGCGGGGTAATCCCGGACCTCCGGTCCGGGGGGACTTCTTTCGTTTTCTAGCCCCTTACCGTGTTGACAGGGGGCAGGGAAACCCCGCCCGGAATCTTCCCTGCCCCAGGAAAGGCGGAACAGCGCTTCCCCCGGCCATCCTTCCCTGAGCCGGGCACACTCAGGCCTATCATGCCACTCATTCGCCCGGGCCGCCCGCGCCAAGAGGCGCATCATGACCATATCCCACACAGATGTTCCCTGTAGGGTTCAGAACGCTTGCCTTCAATGCCCTGGAAGGTCTCCCGCAGTTCTCCCAAGGGGCCGGGGCCTACCTGTTTTCTGATGATGCACCGGGTTTTCCCCGCCATTTCCCTGATTCTGGTGTCTTTGCGCTTTTTTCGCCATACAAGCCTCCCGGTGGAAAGCATATCCCTCTGCCCTGGGGCCCGGGGCAAGGGCATGTACCGGTATAATTTCTTATGGAGCAAGGAATGAGATACGAGCCGGTACGTGCCCCAGGTGAACGTAAGGCTTTACAGGCATGCTCTTTGAGGGTATAGTAGGGTATATGATATTCCCCATAGAAGAACTCATAGAATACGACCATAACATGTATGAAATCACCGCTGCCGCTTCCCGCCGCTCGTATCAGCTCTCCATGCTGAAGGATCCGGACATTGAGAGCCATGAAGGTAAGGTCGTTTCCCTGGCGGCCCGGCAGTTATTTACCAACCAAATCGAATTTCGCATCGAAGAATAGCAGGGCCATGCCGGAACCGGAGAAACCCCTCATACCGGTGTGTATTCTCTTTGGTCCCACTGCTTCGGGAAAAACCGCTATCCTCGAAAAACTGTGGGGTCCGGATGCTGCCCGAAAGGTTCTCAGGGGGGAGGTGGAGATTGTGTCCGCTGATTCCATGCAGGTGTACCGGGGTATGGACATCGGGACCGCAAAACCTTCCGCTGCATTACAGGCAGCCCTTCCCCATCACCTCATAGACATCTGTAATCCCGATGAACAGTTTACCCTGGGTAGGTTCGTGCACTTGGCAGATGCCTGCTGCGCGGATATTGCCCGCCGGGGAAAGGTGCCGGTGCTTGCCGGAGGAACCGGGTTCTACATCAAGCATTTTGTCCAAGGCCTTCCTGAAGCGCCCCCCGCGGATAAGAACATTCGCCGGGAACTCAAGGAAGCACTGCGGCGCCGGGGTAAAGCCCCTTTGCTGGAAGCCCTGGCTGCATGGGATCCTGAAAGCGCCCGGAGGATCCATCCCAATGATACCTATCGGATCCTCCGGGCCCTGGAAGTGTTCCGCGTTTCCGGCCGGCCCTTGAGCGCCTTTGCCGCCACAGGGCCGGCTCCTTCCCGGCCGGAGTATCGGTTCCTCATCCTGGGGCTTGAACGGGACCGGGAGGACCTGTACCGCCGCATTGATGCACGGTGCGCTCAGATGTTCCGCGCAGGTCTTCCTGAGGAAGTACGGCGGCTCTTTGATGCGGGGTATGCCCCGACGGATCCGGGATTACGGGCCATTGGGTATAAAGAATTCTTTGTGGAGCCTGAACCGGGGGTGTTCCGGCTCTCCACAGACCTCCAGGGAGTGGAGACCCTCGTTGCCCGGAACAGCCGCCGCTACGCCAAACGGCAGCGCGCGTATTTTGCGTCGATTCCGGGACTTACCTGGATAGGGGCCTCCCCTGATCCGGTACCCCGAATCCGGGAGCAGGTGGAGAGTTTTTTCCGTGCTTTTGCAAGACCCCCGCCATAAGGAGAGATGTATGGGTACCTATGTGTTGGCCCTCGATCAGGGGACCACCAGTTCGCGAGCCCTGCTGTTTGATAGGGAACAGCAGGTGATAGGGATAGAGCAAAAGGAAGTCCCCTCCCTATACCCCCGGCAAGGGTGGGTGGAGCAGGATCCGATGGAGATCTATGCCTCCCAATATGGGGTGATGATGGAACTGCTCATGAAGCATGACATCCCGGTTAAGGCGATTGGGGCGATTGGTATTGCCAATCAGCGGGAAACCACGGTGCTCTGGGATAGACAGACCGGACGGCCCATCTATAACGCCATTCTCTGGCAGTGCCGGCGTACCGCCTCTTTGGTGGATAGGCTTATCCGGGAAGGTTTGGAGGATCACATTAAAAAGACCACCGGCTTGGTGCCAGACGCCTATTTCTCGGGGACGAAGATTGCCTGGATATTGGATCAGGTGGAGGGCGCCCGGGACCGGGCACGAAAGGGGGAGATTCTTTTCGGGACCGTGGATACCTGGCTTATATGGAAACTGACCAATGGGAAGGTCCATGCAACGGACTATACCAATGCGAGCCGGACCATGATCTATGACGTACATACCCTGCAATGGGATGAGGAGCTGCTGGCCGCGCTGGATATACCCCGAATCATGCTGCCTGCGGTGAAGCCCTCGGGCAGCCTTTTCGGTACCCTAGGGATCCAAGGGGTAGAGATTCCCCTGGCAGGGGATGCAGGGGATCAGCAGGCCGCCCTCTTTGGTCAGTGCTGTTTTACCCAGGGGGAGGCAAAAAACACCTACGGTACGGGCTGTTTCCTCCTTATGAACACGGGGAACCGCGCCTTTGTAAGCCGGAACGGACTGCTTACCACCATCGCTGCGGGCCTTTATGAGCAACCGGTTCAGTATGCCCTGGAGGGCAGCGTCTTTGTGGGAGGCGCGGTGATCCAATGGCTCCGGGATGAGCTCAGGCTCATCAGGGCCAGTGAGGATGCCCAGTATTACGCGCAACAAGTAGCGGATACCTGCGGGGTGTACCTGGTACCGGCTTTTACCGGCCTTGGCGCGCCCCATTGGGATATGTATGCCCGGGGCGCCATCCTGGGGATCACCCGGGGAACCACCCGTTCCCATATTATCAGGGCTGCGGAAGAGGCTATTGCGTACCAGAGCCTTGAGGTGGTCCGGGCCATGGAAAAAGATACGGGGCTTACGCTGCGGGAGCTTAAAGTAGACGGCGGAGCCAGCCGGGACAGGTTCTTGATGCAGTTTCAGGCGGATATTACCGGTACGGTGATACGCCGTCCAGTGGTACGGGAAACCACGGCCTTGGGAGCGGCCTATTTAGCCGGTATTACCGTGGGGTTTTGGGAGGGCATTGCAGAGGTTCGCGCGGCCAGGAAATGGGATACCACCTTTACCCCCCGCATGGATGAGACTACCCGGGAAGCCCTGGTGAAAGGCTGGCATCAGGCCGTGGGAAGGGTGAGCGGTTCTCGTTAAGCCCATGGTACCGCCCCTTCGGTTCATCGTGCTCATACCCCACCGGGACAGCGGACGCCTGCTCTGGGAATACCGCCAGAAGCTTTTTGCCGCAGGCTTCGTGGGGGCTTATTCTTTTCCCGGCGTGGCTCCCTTGGCGGTGGTTTCCAGGGCTTTCACCAAAGAGGACCTCCAGGCTCTGGCCCATACCGTACGGGATATAAGCGCCCAAGACGGAAGAGGGGGGAAAATCTCCACCCGGGACTTGGGGTCCCTCGTGTATTCGGAAAGTACCCATACAGGTCAAGGCCCCTATGATCTTACCATTTTCGGTCCACTCCTGGATCTGCCGAGCCCTGAGCTTTCCCACCCTATGGTAGTACACCGGTTTCCTCGGCTCGTCCTTGCCGCGGGACTGATCAAAGCCGAAGCACCGGAGGGACCCGTGAAGGCCCCTCAAGCTCCGGTATTTTTCTTTAGAGCCGGGATGGTGGCCAACATGGTATTCCGTCCCCTTGCTTCAGGAGC
>JAITRH010000161.1 GCA_031288495.1 Treponema sp.
TGCCTCCAGCACCCTATATCTGATTTGGCCGTTTTTTTTCCCATTTTATATTCCCTCCCGGATTTTATATTACCACGCCTCCCACCTTATGTTAACCCTTAACTTGTTGACATTGGATATGAGAGGGGAGAAAACAAGTTTTGAACAGTTATTGTCGGTGATGCCTTCCGGGTGGGAAGAGAAGGCAAAAGAACTGGGGGCATTAGTACGCGGACGGGAAATAAAGGACGCCCGTGATTTACTGCAATAGCAAGCGCTCGCCAGTATACCCCCTATTGCACATAACGTTCCGGCTGTATATGACGTTTGGGCGGTACTATAAAGAAACCCGAAGGGTTTCGTGCCGCCCAAATGTGGGTGCAGGAGCCGTGGGAGTGCAACGACCTAGGCGACTGAACCCCGAGGGCAGGGCGCTTTAGCGCCCGAAGCATATACAGTCCTGTTATATGCCGTTTGGGATGCTTGTACTTATATCTTTTATTAATTTTGTACACGCCGTCCACTTGCCCATTTTGTCTTTGTTTTTTGTTTTAATTGTTTATAGATTTTTACTTTTAGATACGGTCTATCACCAGAATAATCGACGGTATATAATTCTCCACCGTAATTTATTATCCTGCTAAATGGATCTTGATAAACAATATAGAATTTTCTATCCGATCCCGGTCCGTCCTGTTTAAACGTAATTCGTCTATTGTCATTTTCTTCAAAACATATTTCCAATGTTAAATTGTCTTTTTCATCTCGAAAACTATTCAGCGCTATACCCATCGTATTTTTACTAATTATAATTCTATTTCTATAGACTACATCAGTTATTGCGGCTGTTCCGTATTTGGTGATACTTTGTTGATCTCTTATTTTTTTAGCATCATTCAAGACTAACCGCGAAGAAACATAATATTGGAATTTTTCTATCTCGGAATTACCTCCAACATCATTTATAATATTTTGTGTAATTGGTTTTATTGATGAACATCCAATAAAACCAATAAGAATCGCTGGAAAAAAATAAACCATTTTAATATGATAAATTTTCATTTTTCCTCCAAATGATGATTTTTAATTTTAAAGTATTTTTTTAATTAAATCAAGTATTTTTTTGACAATTTCAGACCAAATGGCACATAACCTTCCGGCTATAGCGAACCTGCGGTTCGACGCAGCCCGAGCCGTAAGGCGGCGTCAGAACCCGCGCGGCGGCGCCTAACAGGTTCCGCCGGGAAGCTTACGGCACGACAGCTTCCACAATTTCCCCAAAGGGCCCCTTGCCGCCTTCCGCCGCGACTTCCCAGCGCCCGCAGTAGTAGACCTTTTTCCCCCGGCTGGCCTCGCCGAAGTCGTTCACCCAGGGGCTTGCCGTGTCATAACCGGAATGGACGAGCTCATCTTCGCTCTCAGGGTAGCGCTCAAGAATGGCCCAGCGGATTTCAATCCCCGCGGCCCCCGCCGGTTTCCCCCGCCGCGTGCGCCCCTTAACCCGGTAATGCACCTTATGCCGCCGGGGCGTCCCCGTGTCAACCTCAAGCTCCGGTACCGTCTCAGGCAGGGGCACCGGGCTTTTGCCCGTCTTATACACCGGAATCCTCATCG
Organism: Treponema sp.; assembly: GCA_031288495.1. GTDB lineage: Bacteria > Spirochaetota > Spirochaetia > Treponematales > Breznakiellaceae > JAIRLU01. Next base: position 1,594 of record JAITRH010000161.1, read on the forward strand.
CCACCCGGTCCTCGTCGGTAACCGCCGGGTTCCGCGCGAGGTAGGCCTGCACATAGAGCCGGAACGCCTTCTCCGCCCCCCGGCGGGTCTCCCTCTTCCGCTCCATATCCACCTTGCCGTAGTTCGGGTCGGCAAGTTTGGCAAACGCCGCCTCAAACGCGGCGAGCGGGGCCTCAAGGCTCTTCTGGGGGCTGGGGACGCCCCAGGCGGCGAACCGGGGCAGCGCGTAGGCGTAGAGGTTCTTTGCCCATTCAAGAAATTGCCCGTCATTGGACGGAATGTAGTCTTTGGTACTCATCCGGTATCCTCCTTAGTTGCGGGAATGATATTCCCGGCGGGGATTTTTGTCTACCCATTCGTCCTTCGGGAGTTCCCATTCGCCTTTCGGGAGTTCTCATTCGCCTTTCGGGAGCTCCCATTCGCCTTTCAGGAGTTCCCATTCGTCCTTCGGGAGCTCCCATTCGCCTTTCGGGAGCTCCCATTCGCCTTTCGGGAGTTCCCATTCGCCGTTCCGGTGTACCAATTCGCCATTCCGGTACATCTATTCGGCGTCCGGGTATACCCATGCGGCATCCGGGTACACCAAGCCTATATTTGGGTATACCAGCACGCCATTCCGGTATACCTATGTGCCGGTTTGGTGTACCGGGCCGATATTTTGGTACACCTTTACGGCGTCCGGGTGTACCAATTCAATGTTTGGGTGTACCCATGCGTCGTTCCGGTATACCCATGTGCCGGTTTGGTGTACCGGACCGGTGTTTGGGTACACCTTTACGGCGTCCGGGCCTACCAACACGCCGTTTTGGTGTACCCATGCGGCGTTCCGGTATACCTATGTGCCGGTTTGGTATACCGGGCCGATATTTGGATATACCCATGCGGCGTCCGGGTACATCAAGCCTATATTTGGGTATACCAGCACGCCATTCCGGTATACCTATGTGCCGGTTTGGTGTACCGGGCCGATATTTGGGTACACCTTTACGGCGTCCGGGCCTACCAACACGCCGTTCCGGTGCACCAATTCGCCGTTCCGGTGTACCAGCACGCCATTCCGATGTACCTATGTGCCGGTTTGGTGTACCGGGCCGGTGTTTGGGTACACCTTTACGGCGTCCGAGTGTACCAATTCAATGTTTGGGTGTACCCGTGCGGCGTCCGGGCCTACCAACACGCCGTTTTGGTGTACCCATGGGGTCACGAGCACAAGGTCTTGCATACCTTAGCCCCTTCAAGATCGCCCCCGTACGGTGCGGAAATCCCCGTTTATCCGCGCATCCTTGGTACGCCATCAAACTCAGAACCACGCTCTTGCGGAACGATGGGCATACCGCTATGATAAACTCCTATGACTGATTTTGTTCACCTCCATGTGCATACCGACTTTTCCCTGCTAGACGGCGCCGCGTCCGTAGAGAGCCTTGCGGCCAAAGCCGCCTCCCTGGGCATGAAATACCTGGCTATTACCGACCACGGCAACCTCTTCGGGGCCTTGAAATTCCGGGACGCCTGCGAAAAAGCAGGGGTCCGCCCTATCATCGGAAGCGAATTTTACCTGGCCCCGGAGTCCCGATTTAAAAAATCCGGTTCTGAATACGGCAACAAGTACTACCACCTGGTGCTCTTGGCAAAAGACGCCGAAGGCTATAAGACCCTGGTAAAACTCTCCTCCTATTCATACACCGAAGGCTTCTATTACAAACCCCGGATAGACAACGAGCTCTTGGTGCAGTATCACGCCGGCCTCATCGGCCTCTCCGCCTGCGTGGCCGGGGAGATCCCCAGCCTCCTCCTTGAGGGCAATGAGAAGGCCGCGGAGCAGCGGGCCCTCTGGTTCCGGGACCTTTTAGGAGCGGGAAACTTTTACCTGGAACTCCAGGATCACCGCCTCCCTATACAACAGAAGGCAAACCCGGGGATCCTTGCGCTGGCCAGGCGTACCGGAATCCCCCTGGTGGTAACGAACGATATCCACTATCTGGAACGGGAAGACGCCCCGGCCCAGGACATCTTTTTGTGCATCTCCACCCAGAGAAAAAAGAGCGATGAAAAGCGGATGCGCTTTGACTCCGATGAGTTCTATTTCAAGACCCCCGAGGAAATGGCGGCCCTCTTCCCTGAATACCCCGAAGCCGTGGCTAATACGGTACGGATCGCGGAACAGTGCACCACCGACATACCAAGCCCGGGCCCCTCGCTCCCGGATTTTGACATCCCTCCGGGATTTTCCGATGCCCCCGGATACCTCAGACACCTCACCCGGGAGGGCCTTATAAAACGCTATCCCGGCAGGGTGGAGGCCGTGCGGGAACGGGCGGAGTATGAGCTGGCGATTATCATCAAGATGGGCTTCACCGGGTATTTTCTCATTGTGGCGGACTTTATCAACTGGGCCAAGGAACAGGATATTCCGGTTGGTCCGGGCCGGGGTTCCGGCGCGGGTTCTATCGTGGCCTACGCCCTCAGCATAACCGACATAGATCCCCTCAAGTACAATCTCCTCTTTGAACGCTTCCTTAACCCGGAACGGATCTCCATGCCGGACTTTGACGTGGACTTCTGTAATCAACGGCGGGAAGAGGTCATTGCCTATGTTACCCGGAAATACGGCCAAGCCCGGGTCGGGCAGATCATTACCTTTGGAACCCTCAAGGCCAAGGCGGTGCTCAAGGATGTGGCCCGGGCCTTAGGGTTCAGCCTGGATGAGTCGAACATGATTACCAAGCTCATCCCGGAAGATCCCAAAATAACCTTGCAAAAGGCCCTGGAAGAGGAGCCGAAACTCCGGGAACTGGAACAGAATCCCCACTACCAGGAACTGTTCGCCATAGCCCGGAAACTGGAAGGCAAGAACCGGCACAGCAGCATCCATGCCGCGGGGATCGTAATCGGCAAGACGGACCTTACCGACTATGTACCCCTCTATTGGGACCCCAAAACCAAGGCAGTAGCCACGCAGTACACCATGGATCTCATCGAAGATCAGGGCCTGGTGAAGATGGATTTCCTGGGGCTTAAAACCCTGGATCTCATCAAAAATACCGTGGATCTGGTCCGCCGGCGAGGCGGAGCCTACGCCGGCTTTAGTATAGAGGCCATTTCCGAAACCGATGAGGCTACGTACAAGATGCTGGGAGAGGGGAAAAGCTCCGGGGTCTTCCAGTTTGAATCCGCCGGGATGCAGAAGATCCTCAAACAGGCCCAGCCGAACAAGATCGAAGACCTCATCGCCTTGAACGCCCTCTACCGGCCCGGGCCTATGGATTACATACCCCAATTCATCGAATCCAAGTGGGGCCGCAAGACCATTGAATACCCCGACCCCTGTCTTGAGGATATCCTTAAAGAAACCTACGGGGTTATTGTGTACCAGGAACAGGTCATGCAAGTGGCCCAGCGCATCGCGGGCTACACCCTGGGCCAGGCGGATATACTGCGCCGGGCTATGGGGAAGAAGAAAAAAGAGGTTATGGTCAAGGAGAAGGAGAAGTTCATTGCCGGGGCCACGGCCAAGGGCTTTAAGGAGAAAGATGCGGACCGGATCTTTGAGATCCTCATTCCTTTTGCCGGGTACGGGTTCAACAAGAGCCATGCCGCAGCCTATTCGGTGGTAGCCTATCAAACCGCTTACCTCAAGGCCAACTTCCCCGAAGAGTTCATGGCCGCGAACCTCACCAACGAAATAAGCCACCCCGATAAGCTGCCCATCTACATTGATGAAGCCCGGAAAATGGGCATCCCTATCGATCCCCCGGACATCAACCGTTCCGAAGGGTATTTTGCGGTGGTTCAGGGCCGGATCGTCTACGGTTTCCTGGGTATCAAAGGCCTGGGAGACGGGCCGGCTGAAGAAATCCTGGCTTGCCGGAAAAACGGACCCTATAAGCACTTCATGGATTTCCTTGACCGGGTGAACATCAAGACCGTGGGCAAGAAAGTGGCGGAGCTCCTCATCCAAACCGGCGCCTTTGACTGCTTTGGTATGCATCGGGCCACCTTAATGGAAAACCTGGAGCGGGCCGTTGAATATGCCCAAGCCAAAAAAGACGATAAGCAATTCGGCCAGGTGAGCCTCTTTGAGGAGACCGGTGAAAAGGAGTACCCGGATTTTGTATTTACCGAACTGCCCGAATGGGACCGCATGAAAAAGCTCAACATTGAGCAAGAGTTGATGGGCTTTTATTTCTCCGGTCATCCTATGGACGATTATAAACCGGTATGGGAGCAGCAGGTTACCCTCCATCTCGGCCATCTTGAAACGGCGGCAGAAGGGACCTACACCCTGGTGGGTAGCATCAAGGCGATAAAGCTCTATACCACGAAAAAAGGAGAGCCCATGGCCTTTGCGAGCCTTACGGATTATAATGGCGAAATCGAACTCACCTTTTTCCCCAAAGTATGGAAAGAAGGAGGGGATACGATTCAGGTGGATCAGGTGGTGGCGCTCAAAGGTACCCTGGACCGTTCCAAGAATCGGGAACGGCCCAGTTTTCTCGTGGATACCCTTTTAGACCTGAAAAAGCTTGAAGCGGCTAGGGCAGCCAGGGAATCCCTCGGGTCTGGTCCGAGCCGGCCCGCCCCAAGCAAGGCCGCAGAGCTCGTTCATGCCGTACACATACGGCTTAATACCGGCGCCGCAGAGCAGGAAGAGACCCTTTACCCCTTGCGGGACTTGCTTATGGATAAGCCCGGTTCTTGTTCGGTGTTTATTCATGTACCCCTTACCGAAGGGGAAACGGTGATCCGGACCACTTCCCAGCTTAGGGTTACCGCGGATACCCCGACTATCGACTCCTTCGCCCATTGCGCCGGAGTGGCTGCGGTGTGGTGTGAGTAGGCAGAAGCGGGGTACCGGAAGCCGCCCTATGCCGGGAGCCTGCAAGCAGTAAGGGGATTTATCCTGGGCTTGACAGACAAGCATGGAATAGGGTATGTTCCCTTAATGAACCGGTACCTATACCTATAGGCGTCGTGTTTTCGGGCAGTAGCGCAGGGGTAGCGCGCTTGGTTCGGGACCAAGAGGTCGTGGGTTCAAATCCCACTTGCCCGATTGTCATTGCGGGTTATATCGCTTTACAGGATATGACCCGGAAGGCCGAGCCTGAGGAAGAGAGGGATTTTCCCGTCTTATGGAAAGGGGTCTCGGATTTCTTCAAATCAAAGCTTTATGTACCTAAATCAAAAAGGGGAATCCAGGCCGTCAAAGAACCCTTCCCTCTTCCTTTGAGGATCTCTTGTCCCAGATGGGAGTAAGGCTCACGGAAGGGGGGAAAGGATCCTTGCGGAGCGGCGTGAGTACCCTTACCGCCGCGGCATTTACGGATTCCGTAAAAGCGGGGCTACGGGAACGGGACAAGCTCATGCACCGGCTCCTGCGGAATGCGGAGACCTTCTATAGTATGGGAGAAATCCGGGATACCCTGGGGTACTACCGTAATCTTGCCTGGTCTTTTCCCCAATCCTATAAGGGGTGGCTCGGCATAGTCCGTTGCTATTCCGGTAATTTTACGGATTTTGACTTTAACGACAGTGAAGTGTACCTGCAAAGGGCCCTTAACCTGGCCGGGACGGATGCCGAAAGACGGGAGGTTCAGGGGTTCTTTTCACAATTTCAGTCCCAATGGCCGGAAATCCAGGCCCGGCGTGCACAGAGGAAGGCCCTGGAGGCGCGGCGGCGGGAAGAAAATTTTCAGAATATGCGTTTTGTCAGTGAGAACGGAACCTTGAAGGCCTATACAGGCAGTGACGAGGAAGTTTTCATTCCCGATACCATTACGGTGATAGGCGATGCGGCGTTCAGGCAGAACGGCCTGGTCAAACGGGTGGTACTCCATGACCAGGTAAGCGCCATCGGCCGCAACGCCTTTGCCCGGTGTACCGCCTTGAGGGAGATTGTCATTCCCCCGCAGGTTCAAACCATTGGGGCGGGGGCCTTTAATGACTGTTGGGCCCTTACCGGTATAGTCATCCCCCCATCGGTGAAGGTGATCCCTTAAAACGCCTTCTCGGGCTGCAAGAATCTGACCGATGTTACCATCGGCCGCGGGGTGGTCACCATTGAAAAGGCCTTTGTGGGCTGTGAAAAACTTGAGGCCCTTCTCATCCCCTGGAACGTGGTGGAAATTGCGGGCTTTGCCTTTTCTCAGTGCAAGAATCTTAAAAATGTTGCCATCCTCAACCAGAGTATCCAGATTGGCAGGAGGGCCTTTCTGGCCTGTCCTCTGGCCAATAAAGACGAAATGATTGCCCGTTTCGGCCCCGGGATCTTTAACGAGCGCTTTGTCGCGCTTGCACATACCCCCTAAAAAAATCGTCGAGGAGGCGATCTTTTACCATGCAAACCGCCCAAGCAGCCCGGGGAGGGCGGCGGTTTGCATGGTTCGATGTTTTGCTGCAGGTTTCCCCTCACCCGGCCTGGGCTCACGATAGGGACTGTCCGGTTCCTGTTTCCCCGTAAGCGCTGCCCCGCACCCTCCCAGTACCCTTTGGGTAATTCCCGAAGGGGTTTGAAACCCTCCACCGGGCAAGAAAGTACCTGCTCTTACCAGGATAAACCCATAGCAATGGGTAATAGTGCAGGGAAAGGGGCGTAACCCATAAGGGTACGAGAGCTGCGGTCTCAGCCTTAGGGGAGGACCCTCCCATGAAACCTAGGGTCTCTGATCCGGATAATCTGCTATGGGTTTATCCTGTGCCTTTACCTCCCTACTTGCTATGAGCCCCTCCCCCAGGTATGCTGGTACTATATGCTGAAAACACCTGCATCATCAGAATCCGGGCAAGAGCCTTACCCGTCCCTCCTTGACAGCCCTGCCGGGCTGGGCCCTATGCGCGGTAAAGGGAACCATGTCCTTTAATGGGGGAAGTATCCTGGGACTGGGGGGATTGCTCCTCTGTTCGGCATTTTTCTCTGCCAGTGAAACCGCCTTTTCCTCGGTAAACCGGATTAAACTGAAAAACCTGGCTGCTCAGGGGCATAAACGGGCTGCCTTGGCGCTTACCTTGACGGAACAGTACGATAAACTCCTGTCTACGGTGCTCATTGGCAATAATATCGTCAATATCGCCGCCTCATCCCTGGCGACCCTCTTGTTTGTCGGCTTTTTCGGCAATGTGGGGGTAAGCCTGGCCACGGTGGTGACGACCGTGGCGGTGCTTATCGTGGGAGAAATATCCCCCAAGACCCTTGCCAAGGAAGCCCCCGAAGCCTTCGCTATGTTTTCCGCTCCTTTTTTGAAGGCGCTTATCTGCATCCTTTCCCCGCTCAACCGGCTGACGGGTGCCTGGAAACGGGGGATTCTCAGGCTGTTCAATATCCAGGGAAACCGGAGGGTTACCGAAGCGGAGCTCTTAACCTTTGTGGAAGAGGTGCGCCAGGACGGGGGCATCAATGCCGGGGAAGAGGATATGATCCGCCAGGCCATTGAGTTTGATGATATTACCGCCCATGATATTTTTACTCCCCGGGTTGATGTGGTTGCCGTACCCCTGTCCGAATCCGTGGAGGAGGTTGACCGGAAATTTTGCGATACCGACTATTCCCGGCTGCCGGTGTATGAGGATTCGATTGATAACATCATCGGGGTTATGCTCTTAAAGGATTTTCATCACCAGGTTATAGGCCGAAAGCAGCCGCTGGAAAGCATCATCAAGCCCGTGGTCTTTATCACCCAGTCCATGAAGATTTCAAAGCTTCTTAAAACCTTACAGGCGAAAAAATCCCACATGGCGGTGGTGGTGGATGAATTCGGGGGAACCATGGGGATTATTACCATAGAGGATATTCTTGAAGAACTGGTTGGGGAGATTTGGGACGAACACGATGAGGTGGTCAAACCCATCATCCCGGTGAATTCCCGGACCTATAGGGTATTGGGCAATACGAGCCTCGAAGCACTGTTTGACTTCTTTGCCCTTACCGGTCCGGCCTTGCTTGAGCCCCAGGAAGGAGCGGAAACGGGCAAGGCCGCTGCCGGGGATGATCCCTATCACCGGCATACCACGGTGGGTAACTGGATAATTGAACAACTAGGGGGGGTTCCCCGGGAAGGGGAGCGCTGCCGGATACAGGGTCTGCTTATCACGGTTTCAAAAGTGGTCCAGCACCGGGTCCTGGAGTTGACGGTTACCCTGCCGGAATCGGCACAGGCAA
>JAITRH010000168.1 GCA_031288495.1 Treponema sp.
TCGCCTATATTATTGAAACGGTACCGCCGATTATCGAACGGCTCCGATCCATGTCGACCCTTCCTTGTGGGAGCTAAGCCTATGGGGGAGGTACACCCAAACCTATACCCGGATACCCCAAAGAACGGTTCGGGCAGTGCAGCCTGAAGCATATAAGGGTGATCGGGAGCAATGAAGCAGAAGGAGGGGAGGAGTTTGGTGCGCTTCGCCCATAAAACCGTATAACCGTGGACGAATGGGAATGGTTATACCTTGCAAACCCCGAAAGCATGGCCCTTTAGCGGGATTTTTTGCATGGGTATGCAAAAAAGCCACCCGTACTCCAGGCTGCCGGAAGAAAGGGGTTCCCTCCTGCTTCCCGGGGTAGTTCAAGGGGCGATGATAGCTCCTCCGGGGGACGGGCTTATCGGCTTTCCGCTTGCAGCACCTGTACTATCCGACGTTCCAATTCACCCCGGGCCATCGAAGGGTATTCCCGATCTTCCTTAGGAAGGCGCAGGGTTTCATCAAACCGAATGCCCCGGGGAGGTTTCCCTAAGATGATGAGCCGCTGACCCAGAACAAGGGCTTCCCGGGGATCATGGGTAACCGCAATACAGAGCCGCGGTTCTGCGGTGAGCAGTCCCAGGGTCATTTCCATGAGCTCTATGCGCAGGGGTATATCCAGGGACTGGAAAGGCTCATCCATAAACAGGAACTGGGCAGGATAGGCAAAAGCTCGGGCTATGGAGACCCGCTGTCGCTGTCCCCCTGACAGTTCTTCCGGGTAGACGCCCGCCTTATCGTGCAGGGAGACTAATTCCAGGAAATGCCGGGCCCGGGCTTCCCCGTCTTTTCGGGAGAACCCTGCTTTCAAGGGGATCATCACATTCTCAAGAACGGTGAACCAGGGAAGCAGCCGGGGCTCTTGAAATACAAAGGAACACGCTATGGGAACATCCCCTGGGGCATAGGCAATCTCCCCTGACCAGGGACGTAAAAGACCCGCCCCCAGGCGCAGGAGGGTGGTTTTTCCACAGCCTGAAGGCCCCAGGATAACCGCCGGGTTTTCCATGCCCAGTTCCAGGGAAAACCGCTCAAAGAGCAGAGTTTCACCGAAACCAAAGACCACCTTTTTAAAGTGTATACCCGCAGGAACAGATACGGGGATGTTCATGGCCGTTTCTTGGAATACGGAGGATATACGGAAAAGTACGGAACCCTCCGCAGCATCAGGGTGAGGAGGCCTTGCGAGAGGGCAGCGGCGATCACCGTGGCGAGGGTCCACGCGAAAAGCTCCGGGGTTTCAAGCTGGGCCTTGGCCATCTGCATCCGGGTGCCGAACCCTTGGAAGGGCTGGACCAAGACTTCCGCAGCCACGACCACTTTCCAGCACAGGGACAGGGAACTGCGAAGGCCCCCCAAGATGAAGGGTACGAGCGTCGGGATATACAGATACCGGATTTTCGCACCCCAGGATACCGGGTATATGCGGAAAAGTTCCTGAAGCCGGGGATCCACCGAGCCAAGCCCTTCCATGGCAGTAGCGGCCATTACGGGAAATACCATAAGAAACGCGGTAAACACCGGCGTCTGTTCTGCTCCGAAGATGAGAAAGGCTATGAGAATCACCGACATCACCGGGGTAGCGGAAATAATGGAAAACAGGGGACGGAAGAAAGCCCTTCCCCGTTTATCCATGCCTGCCCCGATACCTAGCCCCACGCCCAAGGGCACGGAAATGAGGATCCCCATGAGGACCCGCACCATGCTGTACCCCAGGGATTGCAGGAACGTCCCCTGCGGTATCAAGCGGATAAACCGTTGCAATACCACAAGGGGGCCGGGGAAGATGAGATCGCTCCCCCCGATCCGGGAACCCAGTTCCCAGCACAGGAGCAACACCGCCATACCAAGGCAGAACCATACCCCGGATTCATCCCGGGGGCTTCTTCCGTTGCGGGACTGCATCATCGCCAAGAATCCGGTTTCCTACCATACAAGATAAAAGCTATTCCCCGGAAGGGCGCCCCCAATTGAAACCGGTGAAAACTCAAGAAAAGCCTGAAACAGGGATTCCAAGGCCGGCCGGGCTTCCCGGGCAGGGATAAAGGCATAGTTGCTCCGGGGTATGGCCGCTTTCACCACCGGCGCCCGCAGGCCCAACTGGTGTTTCTCCACCAGGTCTCCGGCTTCCCCAGGATGGGCGAGGACCCAGGCAATGGAGGTTTTAACCGCCTCCAGGATGGCCCCTATGACCTCATGTCTTGAGGCGGCGAAATTCCCATCCACCACCAGCACGGTCATGGGATAGTTCCCGGCGCCGCCGGCTTTTACCCATTCGGCCTGGATATCGCTTACCAGTCTGAGGCCTGGTTTTCCGGACTGGGCCATGGTGGCGAAGGGCTCAGGCAATAAAGCCGTGGAAATCCGGCCCGCTATGAGGGATTGGGCTATCTCGGGATAGGCCAGGGCATAGCCCAGGGTGAGGTCTTTATCGGGATTAAGGCCCTTGAACCGGAGAATCCGGCGGAACACATAATCCGGGGTGGCTCCCTGGCCGGCGACTTCTACCTTTTTCCCTTTCAGGTCTTCGATACGCCGTACTTCCGGATCCGAGGTGAGCAGGCTCAACATGCCGGTTCCCAAGACCGCCGCAACCTGCACCGGTTTACCCGACGCGGCAAGTTTTGCCGCTACATTGGCTGGAAGGATGCCCACTTTCGCGTCCCCGGCAATAAACCGGGCAGCCATGAGGTCCGCCTGAGCGAGAGCTTCTACCTTTATGGCGATCCCCGGAACCTGCGGAGGCTGCTCAAAGAGCCGGATCATACCCACCCCGGAAGGGCCTTTAATACTGTAGATGGTTACTGAGGACTGGGCCGGTAAGAAGCCCGTAATCCCCCCGGAAAGGATCATAAGAACAGGGAGGCTTAAACAATACCGTTTCATACTCATAAGCATAGCACCAGCCCCGGCTTGTAACAAGAAGCCTGGCCCCGGCAAGCCCCCGGGCAATCCCCATACAGGCCGCCGGGAGAATAGCCTCCAGGGTCAAGACCTTACGGAATTGTGTCCCCTGATTGCGAACTAAGGTTCGACACCCATTGCGGGCTAAAGCCCCCCACCGATGAAGCGGCTGTTTTAGACGAACAAGCGGGGTAATCTCGGACCTCCGGTCCGGCGGACCTTTGTTTTCTCGCCCCTTACCGTGTTGACCCTGGGAACCCTATCCCGATTGCTCATGGGAACCACCCCCGGTTGCTCGTTGGCACAGAACCCTGGAGCTGGTAGGCCCCGACTCCCTGGAGCTACTAGGGTATGTCCCTACACGCTAGTAGGCCCCGGCCCCCTGGGGCTAGGTGGATGTGTCCCTACACGCTAGTAGGCCCCGACCCCTTGGGGCTAGGTGAAATAGACCTCCGGTTACCCGTTGGAACCGCCCCCGGTTGCTCCTTGGTTACGGTCTGTTCCTCGATACACCCCGCCCATCGGCAGACCCGGCTTGGAGCAAGAGCTACCCATAGGCTTAGGTGCGGCTCATACATAGGCCTCCGTGCAGAGCCGGATACAGGGCCCCGGGTTTCACCATGAACATTCATCCTGTTAGGCAAGAGGCCCCTCATTCGGGGATTCTGCAGGGACGGTATGTTCGGTTCCTTCCCGTGAAGCCCCTATTGGAGGGCGGCAATCTGTTGGAGGGCTTGTTTCCGTACCAAGGGGGGATTTTCATAGCCTGCCAGGGCGATCAGCAGGGGGATCCCGGTTTGGCTTAAAAGGGGGCCGGAAAAACGGCATAAGGCGCCCACCGCCCCGGCAATGGCCATCAGGGTCTGCTCATCGGTAATATGGGCAGGGGGAAAGATCCCCCGGCTAAAGGTTTTGAGGGCGAGCCCTTCGGGGTCCATCCCGATATGGCCGATAGCTTCTGCAATGACCGCCTGAACCAGGGGTTCCGGCTCACGGGAGAACTGGGCCGCGAGAAAGGGGATGCTCTCCGCAGAACCCAAGCGCGCGAGCAGCCGCACCGCTTCGGAACGCTGCCGGAAATCCACCGGCGGGTGGAGGACGGAGCTTTTGAGGTTGGAACGGACACTGCCGATGACTTCCATGAGATAGGCGGTGAACTCAGGCTCCCCTTTCCCCACCCGTCCTTCCGTAAGGGCCAGGCTAATCAGGGCAAGACCCTTTCGTACGCCGGCTTCACTTAAGGGAATAGACCGGCGGATAGACCCCCCAAGACCGTAGGTGCCTTCCGGCGGGGAACCGTACAGGGTCTGCTGCGGGGAACGGCTCGGGGGCTCCAGCGGATAGGCGTAGAGGACCCAGTCGTTTCCTCCTGAATAGAGCAGGCCCTCATCGCTTATACCGGGGATCGCCGAAGCGCCGATGATGCGGATAAACCACCGCCGCTGTCCTTCGGGGCTAAAGCCCGCGGCCAGGGATTGAGAAAGCATATAGATTCCCCGCTCATCGTAGATCATCAGGGCTTCCCGTATTTCTTCCGGTTCCTCCGGGGCTTCCCCTGAGGTACTTGCCCCGGTCCACAGGAACTCCCCCAGGGTAACCGAGAGGAGGAGCACCTGCCCATGCTTCAGGATAAGGGCCACCCGGTCCTCCCGGCTTACCGCGGCTACCGGTACATCCGGAAGCAGGGGAAAAGGCGGGTAATCCCCGCCGTAGCCGTGGATCTCGCCGTTTGGGTAGAGGGCGAGCAAGGGGACGGTGATTTCAGAACCGGCTGCCCCGGAACTATCCCGGTACCGCAGCGGCCCTCCCAGGGGAACGAGTACCGCCGGTACCCGGGGGAGCAGGCGGGAACGGGTATTTCCAAAACCGTCAATCTGGAGGACTTCCGCAGTGGCCAGCACCAGGAGCAGCCCCCCTTGGGTGTCTGCCAAAGGCGCCATGACAATGGCCTCGTCCAGGCTTGTATACCAGAGCAAGGTTCCCGCAGCGGTATAACAGGAGACTTTTTTTTCCGTCGCGGCAAAGATCCTGCCGTCCCAGCCTTTCACCACCGGTCCTATCAAAGGGGCGCCGAGCTTGGCCCGCCATAGTTCCCGGCCGGTACGACTCACCGCGATGAGGGCCCCGGTGGTTCTGCCGATATAGCTCGTCCCCTCCCGGGATCGGGTTACAAAGGGCCGTAATCTTCCCCGGGCATAGTAGTTCCACAGGAATCTCCCGTTCCCGGTGTAGGCTTTAAGATTACCCCCGTCGCAGACCGCCACCACCGAACCGCCCTGGACCGAGGGCGGGCCGATGACGCTTCCTCCGAGGGCCTGCTTCCACAGGGGATTCCCTAAGGTCTCCGCCCCGAGGGGGAGGGCGCCGACAATGCAAAATACCCAGCCCCATATCCAGGAAGCGCGGCATTCAGGGGTCATGGAAGGTCCTCTTTCGGGTAAAAACCCCCAGGCTTTCGATGTGCGCGGTGTGGGGATAAAAATCATAGCAGCGGAGCTCCCGAAGCTCATAGCCCCCCTGGAGTAATGCCCGGCTGTCCCGGGCCAGGGTGGCGGGATCACAGGATACATAGGCCAGCAGGGGCGGCCCCTTGCGGGCTATCCACCCCCTGATTCCCGGGGAAAGTCCCTGGCGAGGGGGATCTACCACCATAAAACCGTAAGGGCCTTTATGGGGGAGGGTCCTGACCCATTGATCGCTACTCACGGCGGCATACCGGACCCCCTTTCCCCGGACATTTTCCCGGGCCAGCTCCAGGGCGCGGCCATTTTGTTCCACCAGGTCCATTCGGGGAAACCGGTCTTGGAGAAAGGCCGCAAAGGTTCCCACCCCGCAGTACAGATCCGCCATAGGGAGGGAGGGATCCGCTTCCTGGGCATAGCGCCGCAGGTCTTGGATAAGCAGCTCCGCCATGAGCCCGTTACTTTGGAAAAACACCCCCGCGTCCAGAAGGAGTTCCCGGTCCAAGAGGGGAACCCGCCCACGGCATAGGCCCCCTTCGCTCAAAAACGTGTTGAACCGGGAATACACGGTGAACCGGTCCTGCCCCGGGGGGGGAAGGAGCGCTGTTTCCCGGAGGGCGTGCCGGATTCCCGGATCCGCCACCGGGCAATCCGTAAGGGGAATGATGCGGGCGCTGTTTCGGCTTTTAAAGCCCAGGGCTCCTGGGGAAAAGGGCCGTATACAATGAAGTTGCACCCGGTTTCGGTATGCCCCGGGAGGAGCAGCATACCATTTCGGCTGAGGAGGGGTGGATAATCCCCCGATTCTAACCAAGGCCTCCTGCAGGATCCCCGCTTTTTCAGTGATCTGGGTTTCATAGGCAAGATGCTGCAGAGAACACGCCCCACAGGTGCCAAAAACCTCGCAAACCGGCGTTCTACGCCGGGGAGAAGGCTCAAGGATTTCCACGAGTTCCCCCCGGGCCCAGCCTTTGTGTACCCCGGTGATCCGTCCGATGATGAGATCCCCGGGAACCGTGTAATCCATGAATATACAGTGCCCCCGGACATGAAGCACCCCGGCGCCACCGGTACTGATACCCGCAACAGGTGCGGTAAAAAGTGTACCGATTACCATGTATTTATAGTATATCATGATTGCAACAACAATCCTATAGAGAGTACAATAAACCTATGAATGGAGCGAACCTACGGGAAACCCTCGATAAACCGAGTGCCCTCGACGAGTGGCTCAGCGCCTCTGATGGAGTGCGGCTTTTTGTCAGACACTGGATTCCCCATAGGTTTCTCCAGCATAATCCGGGGCAGCCGCCTCGGGGAGTGGTACATATCGTTCATGGTATGGCGGAACATTCCCTTCGTTACGAAGAACTTGCCCGGCGGCTGGGTGAGGAGGGTATTGAGGTATGGGCTGCGGACCAGCGAGGGCATGGTAAAACCGCGGATCTTTCGGTAAACGATCCGGGTCAGGGCGGTCTTTTGGGGCACTGCGCGGATAAGGACGGTATTTCCAAGATTATCCGGGACATGGATTGCATCAACCGGCGGATCAAGCGGATCTACCCCCAGGTACCCTTGTTCCTTTTGGGCCATTCCTGGGGTTCTTTTCTGGTGCAACAGTACATTGAGACCCATGAGTGCGGGCTCACCGGGTGTATCCTATCGGGAACTCGGGGGCCGGACGGTTTACGAATCCGGATTAACCTTCCCTTTATGGCTTTACTGGCCGTGCTTAAAGGAGGGATTCGGAAGGTTTCGATCCTTGCCCATATCGTGGCGGATAGGCCCTTTAATAAGCCCTTTAGACCGAACCGGACTGCCTTTGATTGGCTCTCCCGGGATGAGGCCGTGGTGGATGCCTATGTGGCGGATCCGCGCAGCGGTATGCGCTGTTCGGTGGGGTTCTATCGGGATATGGGGGTGCTGCTTAACCAGATTCATAAGCCCGAGGCCCTTGAGCGGATTAACCGGGACTTACCGATCTATGTGTTCGGCGGCAGTGCCGATCCGGTTGGAGACATGGGAAAGAGCCCCACCGCCCTGGTAAATGCCTACCGGTCTTTGGGAATCAAGGACCTGGAATTTGTGTTGTATCCTGATGCCCGGCATGAAACCTTGCACGAAACCAACCGGGAAGAGGTTACCGACAATCTCTTGCACTGGATTATCCGGCATTGCGATGCTCCCAAGCCCCTTGAAGAGCCGCTTTCCGGTGCTGTTGTTGAACCGGTGTAACGTGAGCGTAAAAGAAGGGGGGTCTCAATGGCAGATGGTGAACCCCCCGCAAACAGTAAGGGGCAGTAGGAGTGTAGTTTCGTTGAAACAGTATGTTTATATTTCTTTAATTGAGAGGCTTCCTTGCGCATCCGTTATTCTACTGAACAAGACGGAAAGCCCGTTAAAAAAGCGATAGTATATACCCAGGATGAACACGGTATTAGGTCTGCAGCGGTAGACCCCAAGGCAGTGTATATTGTGGAATGCTTACAATCCTTCGGGTATGAGACCTATATCGTAGGCGGGGCGGTTCGGGATTTGATCCTCGGTAAAAGCCCTAAAGATTTTGATATTGTCAGTGCCGCCAGTCCTGGCCGGATAAAAAAACTATTTCATCAAGCCCGGATCATCGGCCAGCGTTTCAGGCTGGTCCATGTACGTTTGGGGTCCCAGATTTTCGAAGTTTCCACCTTTCGGTCCCTCAAGGATGGGCTCACCAGTAATACCTTTGGAACCATTGAAGAGGATGTGCTCCGCAGGGATTTTACCCTGAACGCCCTGTTCTATGATCCGCTGAAACAGCTGGTGGTGGATTATGTGGGAGGCATACCGGATATACGAAAGAAACGGATCCGGCCCATCATTCCCCTGGCTACCATATTCAGCGATGATCCGGTGCGGATGATCCGGGCGCTCAAATACGCGGCGGCTACGGGTTTCACCCTGCCCCTGTCCCTGAAATGGAAGATCAAGCGGCAAGCCCCCTTACTGGCGGGAATCTCCCCCTCAAGGCTCACCGAAGAGCTGTTTAAAATTATCCGTTCTTCCTCCGCAGCGCAGATTGTCGAAAAGCTTTTAAGCTGCGGGGTATATGAATTCCTTCAACCCCAGGCAAGTCATTTGATGAAGGAACAGGCTGCGTTTCGTATCCGGTATTTGGAGAGCCTTACGCGTATAAGCTATGAGGGGTTTAAAGGCGCCCCTGGGGAAGGGCTGGCCGCGTTGATAAGGGATTATCTCGAAGGGATTACCCAATGGGACGGGGAGAGCCTGGATCAGTATAAGCACGCCTTCATGGCGGCACGACGCTTTATTCTACCCATAAATCCCCCCCGGGCGGCATTGGATCAGGCCGTCCGGCTGATATTCAAGGCCCACGGCATTACCATTAAGAAAGTCCGTTTTTCCGAGTGGGAAAAGCGGTCCTTTCCCGCGGCCTTACATCCGGGGAATGCGCCGCTTCCCCAAGGAGATCCCCCTTCCCAGCGCCCGCGCAGACAGGTACAAAAACGCGAAAGTCCTGCAGAGTAGCCTGCACCGGGGTTCCCGCCTCATTTGACCCCGGTCACTGCAGGCGCAGGGGTCGCTCATCTCAGCCGCTTAATGAGGAGATCCGTCTGTTCTTTGTACTGTACAGGGGCGATGGTCCCCGCCTGTTCCAAGAACTTTATGGCTTCACTATTATGGCCTGCGGACGCGGCATTGATCCCCTGGGCATAGGAGACCAAGGCCGGGTCTGCCCCGTATTGCAGGGCAGAACGGTAATAGGTTTCAGCCTTATCGTACTTTTTCTGGTCATACGCTAACAGGCCGAGGTAATAATGGGGGGCGTAATGGGTATACCGTTGCTGCAGGGCCTGCTCAAATACGGCTTCCGCGGTTTTGAAGTCCTTATCCTTATATGCCTGCTGGCCTTCTATAATGAGTTCCGCAAAGGTTTTCCGGCCCTGCATGTATTCCCTATAATCCTGGTCCAGGGTCTCTAAGCTTATCCAGGTGAGGATATGTTTGAAAACCGCTTCCGCATTAGCCGGCGAGGCGGCTGACCTTGAGAGGAGCATAAAACATTCGTAGAGGATCCTTTCATAATTGGCTTTTTTGCTGTCTTTAAAGAAGGAGACCAAGGCCCAGGATACGCTTTGCAAATGATCCGGAAACCCCTGCATATCCGCGAGGAATATCGATTCCAGGGGAGGCGCCTTATCTCCCAGATTTTTTACGGTTTCAAGCCAGGCTAAATTTTCCTCATAGATTAATCCCCCGGAGGATTCCGGCCTTGGCTTCTCGGGGGAGGTTTCCGTAGGTACCCTTGAAGCGCCGGACTCAAATTGGAGGGTGCTAAAATAGATGGCGAATCCCTCCCGGATCCACGAAGGAGGATGGGGAATAAATGCCCGCAGGTATTGGATAAAAGCCTGATGCGGGAGCATCCGGGCCTCTTCCTCGCTGCCCCGGTGTATGACCAGTTCCCGCCGCTCAGGCTGATTATAATGCATATACACCGCTCCAGGACAGGTTTTATCTAAGTGCTTGGAGATATAGGCATCATAGTCTTCCTTGGAGGTATAAGCCCGGACGTTTAAGGGCACCCGTATATCTTCCTCTTTAAAATGAAAAAGGCTGTTATACAGCTTAAACCGGGTTTCCAATTCCTGGGAAAGGAGGGCCGTATCTGCACCTCCGCTGTCACTCTGGACCACGTAATATTTACTGGTTACCGATACCATTATCGGGACGGCTATAAGTTGCGGGGAGACAGAAACCAGTAAAACCGCAGAACATATAAAACCGTAACCATAACGCTTCATGGGAGCTCCTTTTAGCTATACCCCCTGCACCTTGCCGCTGAAGGGGGTATCTTTCTTAAAACTCGTTCCAAAACCAACCGAATCTTGGGAAAAGCTCATCTATTTCTTATTATCGAATACTTTTCTATCAAACTTTTATCGAATCATGTTTAGATGATTTTGTCTATGATAATATTGACCTCTTCAATAAGAATGCCGGTATACCGCTCGAGACTGTCAATAATATACTGCTGCAATTCATGAATATCTCCTCCTAACTGGGTCCCATAGGCTACATCAATGGTTATGACCAAGCGGTATCCCAGGGCATCGTCTTTTACGGCGATTTTTTTAATCCGTATATTTTGATTATACTCATCTACACAGTTGATAACCATATAGCTCAGGGCGATTTCTGAAATGGTAACTCGACTCCGCTTTGAGTATTCCGGCCGCACCACGGACTTTTCATGCACCCTCGGGGTGGAACTGATGGGAGGTACGGGGTTCCGTTTGAAGATCCTAATGGCGTTATAGAAAATAGAGGGATACGTGCGTTTAACCTCAATGGACGGTACGGGAATCACATGTTTTCCTTCG
Source organism: Treponema sp. (assembly GCA_031288495.1). Lineage (GTDB taxonomy): Bacteria > Spirochaetota > Spirochaetia > Treponematales > Breznakiellaceae > JAIRLU01. Next base: position 10,796 of record JAITRH010000168.1, read on the forward strand.
ATCCGTCTTGTTCTAATGGCATTCTCAATATCCGCTTGGGAGGCGATATCCTCAATCTTTATGATTTTAGTCGGCGGCGGAAGCTGCAGCCGGGCGGCGATTTTATGCACCATCTTGACCGAGGTCCCCAAGATCAGGATTTTCTTGAATCTTTCCCCCTGGAGCTTCCGGGCGACCTCGTCCCGCTGGCTTTTGTTATCGAAGAGGGCAACTTTCACCGCAGCGAGGAAGGTCTTTTCTTTCTTGGCGGACTGACCCGCCAATATGCGGTTATCCCGGATAAGCAGGCCGTCATCAATAATAAAATCAATCCCGTATTTCTGGGCCACCAGTTTTGCCCGGAAACTTTTCCCTGTGCCGCTTTCCCCCACCAGGGCATAGCTTTTGATTCTCCTGAGGCTTAAAAAGAGATCCCCAATCATGTTCCCCTTATCTCCTATAGGGCCTGCGTAAGAATTCAGCGTGTCTTCTTCTATTGTATTCTAGTTCGGCGGTATTTGCGAAGCTCATGGACTCCTGCTTTATGCGCTTATGGCGCCGGCCGTTTCAAGAGGTACCCTTTTGAAACCGCGCCCATTGCGCCATACCCCGGTTTTGTGCATAGTAGAAACAGTATGCGCCACGATCATATACAGGAGCCGCTTCTTTTTCCGCTTCCCCGCTGCGGGGCAGGGCTGCATCCGCATGTGGCGCCGCGGGGCAGGGGTACCAATGACTGACCTCGATATGCTTATCCGCCTGGGTTTGGGTTTCCTTGCCGGGGCCGTCATTGGGCTTGAGCGGGCCAGCCACCACCAGGTTGCGGGGCTGCGCACCCATATCCTGATTGCCACAGGATCCACCCTCCTTATGATGCTTTCCATTTGGCTTCCCCAGGAATTCACCGCCATGAAAAACGGCGATCCCGGAAGGATCGCCGCCCAGGTTGTGTCGGGTATCGGCTTTCTCGGGGCCGGGGCCATGATCCGCTTGGGAAACAACATCAAAGGCCTCACCACCGCGGCCTCCCTGTGGCTGATTGCGGCGGTGGGCTTGGCCATCGGCGCGGGGATGTTCCTTGCCGCGGGGCTTACCGTGATTATCACCCTGATTACGCTTATGGTGCTGAATCCTATTGAAGGGAGGCTGTTCCCTAAGGAACGGAACAAGCTGCTGGAGATAAGCTTTAACCCGGATAATCCGGAAATCCCTGAACTGAAAGAATGCCTGCATATCCTGCAATCTTTTGCCGTCCGGGTGTTGTCCATGGATGTGGCTCAGGGTATCGGTAAAGGAAAAGCCAAGGGGAAAGGGGTCCGGCTGCACCTTTTCGTGGGCATTCCCGATACCACCGATATTGCCAAACTGGTGATGGCCCTTAAAACCACGGCCAAGGTGGAACGGGTCGAAATAAAGGAAAAGTACTGAGGGATACGCCGCGCGGCGCGGAAGGGGGCACGATCCTGCCCCTGATCGAGGCGCGATCAAGCCCTTACGCGAGGTACGATCAAGTCCTTACGCGTGGCGCGATCAAGCCCTTACGCGTGGCGCGATCAAGCCCTTACGCGTGGCGCGATCAAGCCGTCCGGTATGCACCCTTCCATGATGCTCCGCTTCACCAGGTCAATCCCTCCATAGCCTGTCCCCATGGTCTTCTCCGTATGGTACCATTGGAGCACCAGGGGCCCTGTTCGGGGGAGCCGCGCCGAAACGCCGCCCCTCATGCGGTTCTTCGGCTGCCGGGGTGATTACGGGCTGTGCCGGGGTCTGCCTGAGTGTTTCCCTCCGGCCCTTCCCTCCCCAGGCGGAACAACCGGCGCCGGCCCCGCTATCCCGCCGGATACAGACCGCCCCGTTTACCAAACGGCATACCCTGTCGGTGGACGCCATTCCTTACCCTGTTGACCCTGCGAAGGCCCTCGCCATCCGGAAATTTGCTCCGGGCGTATCCTGTTCTTGAGCCCGCGGTTCTTGAACTTCTTGTAAAACTGGGTTACGTTCAAACCATCTCTCGCTATCCCGGTTCCCGGATAGGGAAGGAGAGGCAATCTCAACAAAAGGCGGTAACCCATGGAACCTATTATTTTAGCCTCCGGCTCGTTAAGAAGGCAGGAATACTTTCGTCTTCTGAATCTACCTTTCAGCATTATGCCTGCGCTGCTGGATGAAGATTATGAAGGGATTTCGGATCCGCGGAAAATTGCTGAAAACACGGCAATCCGGAAGATCAATAAAATACTCGCGCTCATGGCGGGGAGGATTCCTCCCTGGATCTGTGCGGCGGATACGATTATCTCGGTGAATGGAGAGATTTTTGGCAAACCCAAGGATAGGGACGATGCCCAAAGGATGCTTGCAAACATTCAGGGCCGTTCCCATGAGGTGATAACCGCGGTGGCCCTGTTTAACAGCAGGAGCCGGGTCAATACCATTGATTGCCGATCCGTGGTAAGCACCGTGTTTTTTGCCGGCCTCTCACCGGAGGAGATAGAATGGTATCTGAATACCGGAGAGTGGCAGGGGGTCGCCGGAGCCTACAAAATCCAGGGTTTGGCCAGCTGTTACATATCCAAGATTAACGGATCCTATAGCTCCATCGTGGGCTTGCCAATCCATGAGTTTTATGTCATGTTAAAAGAGAACGGCTATCCTTACGGGAATTCCTAGCCGGTCAAAATCAGCACCGGTAGAAAAGCCTAGGCTTTTCTACCCATTTTCCGCCGCCTTTGGGCGGTGAGATACAGGGAAGGCGCCCTTCAAAACGAGCCTGCTTAGGCAGGCCAAGGGGCGGATAGGGGGAAATAGTGGCGGTAGTTACCATGAAAAGCCTGCTTGAGTCGGGAGTCCATTTCGGCCATCAGGTAAAACGCTGGGATCCGCGGATGAAGAAGTACATCTTCGCAGAACGGAACGGTATTCACATTATCGATCTGCAAAAGACCATTCAAGCCATCAAAGATGCCTATGATGTGGTCCGCAAAACCGTAGCAGGCGGTAAGACGGTTATGTTTGTAGGCACCAAAAAGCAGGCCCAACAGGCAATTCAGAAAGAGGCAGAACGCTGCGGTATGTATTATGTCAATAACCGCTGGCTTGGAGGGATGCTTACCAACTTTGTTACCATAAAAAAATCCCTGCTTCGGCTTAAAAAACTGGAAAAGATGGAAGTAGACGGTACGCTTGAAAATCTCACCAAGAAGGAAATCGCTTCCCTGGCAAAAGAGCGGTCCAAGCTGCAGAAAAACTTAGGGGGCATCAAGGAGATGAAGGAATTGCCGGGGATCCTCTTCATCATCGATACCCGCAAAGAAGCCATTGCCGTAGCCGAAGCTCAACGCCAGGGTATCCCCATCATCGCGGTGGTGGACACCAACTGCAATCCTGAGGGCATTGCTTACCCCATCCCAGGCAACGACGACGCCATCCGGGCGATCACCTTGTTTACCCAGATCATCGCTAACGCGGTGGTGGAAGCGGACAACGAGGTAGGGCTCAAGATCATCGAAACCCTGGGGGATGAGGGCGAAGATATTGAGGCGATCCTGACCGATGTGTCCATCAAAGAAGAGGACAGGGAAGTCGATATCGAGGCCTACTCCTCTGGGACCCATGAAGCCGCGGAGACCCCGGATCAGGAAGATGAACTGCCGGTGGATGTGGACAAGGTCTATGCAGAGGAATAAGGGAAGGGAAATTCCCCAAGGAGGATGTCATGGGAATCAGTGCAGGGGATGTTAAACGGCTCCGGGAAAAAACCGGGGCCGGTATGATGGAATGTAAAAACGCCTTGGTTGAGAGCGGAGGGGATCTGGACCAGGCGGAAAAACGGTTAAAAGAAAAAGGCTTGGCCGCCGTGGAAAAACGGATGGACCGGGCCACCAACGAAGGTAAGGTCTTTATCAAAATCCGGGACCGTACCGCGGTTCTGGTAGAATTAGCCAGCGAAACCGATTTCGTTGCCCGGAACCCTGAGTTCATTGCCCTGGGGGGCTTTTTAGCCGACCGGATCCTGGACCGGGGCTATACCGAACCGAATGAGGAATTGCGGGGGTTCGTGACTGATTTGGCCACCAAGATCCGGGAAAACATGAGCCTTCGGCGGATCCAGGTGGTCCGTGCAGGGGATAACGAATACGTAACCCGGTATATTCACGGTGACGGCAATATCGGGGTGGTGGTAAAATTACAGGCCGATAAACCGGAGGTGTTCCTTAAGGAGGAGGTGCAGGATTTTGCCTTCAGTATCGCCCTCCATGTGGCGGCCTTTAATCCCCTCGCCCTGGATAGAACCACGATCCATCCGGATTTCCTCAAAGAGCAGGAAGCCATTTTCCGGAAACAGCTGGAAGGGGATGAAAAACTCGCCGGTAAACCTCAAGCGGTCCTCGATCAGATCCTCAAGGGTAAGCTTGCCAAGTACCTGTCGGATATATGCCTCCTTGAGCAGGGTTATGTGAAAGAGGAGAAGATAAGCGTTGCCCAAGCCCTGGCTAACTGCGGGAAACAGGTTGGAGCGGACGTACAGATAGTCGAGTACCTGTATTTTAAAGTGGGCGCTTAAACGGGCCTATGCGCAGCGGATCCCCCTGCAGAGGGGGATCGAGGAGCGGAACTATGCACAGTGTTATTACCTCATCCGAAGAACGGATGAAGAAAACCATGGCAAGCCTTAAAGAGGGGTTTGCCGCCTTAAGAACCGGCAGGGCTTCGGTGTCCTTGTTTGACAAGATCCGAGTGGAGTGTTACGGCGATAAATCTCCCTTGAACCAGGTGGCGAATATTTCCATTCCCGAAGCCCGGCTCGTGGTGATTCAGCCCTTTGATAAGGGCCTCATAGGGGAGATTGAAAAGGCCATCCGTTCATCGGAACTTTCCCTTAATCCCGGCAATGACGGCAAAGTGATACGCATCGCCATTCCACCGCTCACCGAAGAACGGCGGAAAGAACTGGTCAAAGTTGCCAAAAACCAGGCTGAGCAGAGCCGGGTAGCGGTGCGGAACATCCGCCGGGACGGCAACGAAGAGCTTAAGAAGCTCCTTAAAGAGGGAACCATCACGGAAGACCAAGAAAGCAAGAACAGCCTTGAATTGCAGAAGCTCACGGATTCCTACATTAGTAAGGTCAATCAGATTTTGGAAGAAAAAAACAAAGAAATAATGGAAGTCTAAAGCAATACATGGCCTCATCAGTAGTCCTTGCGAGGGCTCCTCTCCCGCGCCATATCGGTATCATCATGGATGGAAACGGCCGCTGGGCGCAAAGAAAAAACCTGCTCCGTACCCAGGGACATCTTGAGGGCCTTAAGACCGCAAAAAAAATCGTCAAAGCTGCAAGCGATCTGCATATTCAATTCCTCACCCTCTATGTTTTTTCCACGGAAAACTGGAAGCGTACCGCCGAGGAAGTGGGGTTCATTATGGGGCTTGTAAAGCAACATCTCAAGGCAGAACTGAATTTTTACCGGGAAAACCGGATTCGGATCCGGCATACCGGAGATAGGGGGGGCTTGCCTCCGGATATTGCCCGGGAACTGGAGGAAGCCTGTGAAGACACCCGTTCTTTTGAGGGATTGCAGGTCATTCTTGCCTTGAATTACGGCGGCAGAGACGCCATTGTCCGGGCAGTGGGGCGTTGGCTTGCTTCTTTAGCAACAGAACCATCAGAAAAAAGGCTGCAACACGGGAACATTACCGAGGAAAGGATCCGCGGCTGCCTGGATAACCCGGATATTCCGGATCCGGACCTCATCATCAGGACCGCCGGAGAATATCGGACCAGCAATTTTCTGCTCTGGGAGGGGGCTTACGCGGAATACTATTTCTCCGAGACCCTCTGGCCCGAGTGGACAGAAGAGGATTTACGGGTTGCCATCGTCGCGTATCAACGGCGGGAACGGCGCTTTGGTGGGGTAGGACCATGAAAAAACTTATCCAACGGCTTTTATTGTTCGTGATTGGCCTGCCCCTGGTGATAGGGATTGTGGTATTCCTGCCCTACAAGCACCATCTGGCGGTTAATCTGCTGGTGCTTATCTTAAGCGCCCTGGGAGCCGGGGAATTTGCAGTACTTCTTAAAAAGAAACATAAGCCCATTGACCCACGAGAAGCCGCTATCCTCGGAGCGGTGAATCCCCTGGCCGTAACCTTGAGGGTTAGCTTTGATCTCCAAGCCCAGATCATGCCGGGGATGTTTATCCTGGGGGCGTCCTGGTTCCTGGTTTCCCGGATTTTTGCCGGGGAAGATAAACTCAAGGATGTGACCGATCGGGTTGCCGCGGGGTGGGCGGTGCTGGTATATCCTGGCCTGTTCATGGCCTGGATCATCAAAATGAGCCGCTTGGCCCATGCGGACCGGGTGCTGCTCATATTCCTGCTTATGGTGATTGCCAATGATTCGGTGGCCTGGGCTGCGGGTATGCTCTGGGGTAAGGGAAATCAGGGGATCATCCATGCAAGCCCGCATAAAAGTGTGGCGGGCTTTATCGGAGGACTTACCGCTTCCATCATCGTTGGACTAGGGGCGGTTTTCTTGATTCCTGAAGCCTTTAGTTCAGACCGCGTGCCCTCAGTATGGGCCGGTATGGTGCTGGGGCTGATCTCCGGCGTAGCCGCCTGTCTTGGGGACTTGGGGGAATCGGCATTGAAACGAAGTGTCAACATGAAAGATTCTGGGGCCCTCATGCCCGGCCGTGGGGGGGTCTTGGATAGTATTGATTCCATAAGCCTAGCTGCTCCGGTGTATTATGTATCCTATTGGTTCTTGTTTGCCTAAGGCGGCTCAGGCAGCGCAAGCGTTTGGGGGCGTATCCGGTCATCAAGCACGACCAGAGAAATAGCACTATAGCGAAATCCGCAGTTACCTGAGAAAAAAGCTTGAGGAATAGAGGAATTTTTTAGAGCAGGAGGGGATACTTTCTTCAGAAAAATTATCGATTCTTGCCTGACTTTGCTCATAGACGTCCGGCTGCAGCGAATCAGAGGTTCGAGTGAAGCTACGGTTTCACAAGGGTTTTGTAGACGCGAATAAGCAAGCGCAACATCGCTTCCGTAGGAAGCGTGAGCAGTGTGGATAAACTCTGCCGAAACAACGGTGTGGAAATGAAGCGTAGCGCCGCTTAGGAAGCACCGCCAGAGCCGTTGCAGAGGCCGAGCCCCGAAGGGGTCATATAATCCTGTTAGTGCGGTACGCCCTTTTTATATCCTTGCTAATAGATAGTTTAGCAGTTCTTCATAGTTATCAAATTTCATAAATCTATTTTCATTCTCACCGTTTTCCTTTATAAATTCTTTTATTAATCCTACATCCGTAAATCCTTTCTTGGCATTGTCATCTATCAAATATTCCATAAAACTTTTTTCTCCTTGCTTCTCAAATTGCCGTAGGGTGATTGCTCTGATAATATATTCGTTCAATATTGTTTCTATATTGGTATATCCCTGTTTCACTACTTTCTCAGGTATTGTTTTCTCATGCTTCTTTATTTGTTCTGCATAATTTTTCGTCAAATTGTTTATTTTTGTATGACTAATTTCATGCCATAGATATTCTTTTATTAAATTTTTTGGTCCAAATACATAGCTGCCATTCTTATAGTTATAAGGACTTACTACCATATAATTTTTTATGTCGTTGTCTTTCATCCGCAGGCTAATACCAAAACCTCCCATTACTAGTGATGAAAGAATAATAGTATAATTCTTGTTTTTTATATCAAGATATTCAAATATCGTTTTGCCAACCTTTTCTATTTCTTCATCTTCTCCATAATCTTCCCGCATCTTTTTATATTCGATTTGATTTCTTTTTAGAAACTCATTAAATTGTGTATTTTTGTAAAATTGCCGTAACCCTTCAATAAATTCTTTTTCTGGAAATGCACAGCTACTTATGTCTCCATAATTTTCATAATAATCGGCGATCTTATGCAGTTCAGGTGGATTTGAATAGCATACTATAAGTCTAATAAAGGCTGAAATATCTAAAATATCCTCATATACAGAATTATATAACTTGATTATATCGCAAGACCGGTATCTTCTAAAATACTCTGTCATTTCATCTTTATAGGGTGAACTAAAAAGATATTCGTTTGTAAACCTAAGTGATAAATTATCCCAATAATTGCAGAGGTTTTGAACGACAGCTACTAATTCAATCCGGGGATCTATTGTAATTTCCATAGTAAGTTTTTAAGGGATTGTTGCCTTTATGTCAATACGTATTGCGGGCCAGCGCATATAAAAAAGTAGGGGAAAGGAGTTTACGGGGCATAATTTTCTGGGAGGGCATCATGGAACAAGCAGAAAGACCTCTTGCGCCTGTTATAACTTCTTTCTCAGGTCTAAAGGGCCCCCGGATAGAGCGAAATAAGCTATATCCGGTGGAAGAAATCATAGTCATCACCTTACCGGCGACCATCGCTTTTCCAACTGGCATTTGATACTATGCCACGCTTCATCGTTCATTTTAAGGCGTGGACGCTGATTTCTCCTGGCTTCAAGGTGTCTGACTTCGGCAATGATAGGGTATAGCTCCCCTTGTCCATGCCTCTTTCTAGTTCACGGGTTGCTGGACGGCTGACGGTTCAATGCCGCCGCTATGGCCGAAGGCTTAAGCCTTTCAACAGACAGCAGTCTGAAAATGTCCATCCGTTCTCCTAAGGTCATCCTTTGGTAACTCATCCTTCCTCCTAAGGCAGTATACTTTTTGCGTTAGAAATTGCCGAGGGCCTCTCT
>JAITRH010000064.1 GCA_031288495.1 Treponema sp.
CGGTCAACCAGGTTCACCGGGGTTTATAGTTTCGGGAGTTCGAGAAAAGAGAAAACGTCCGCCGGACCTTAGTCCGCGCATTACCCGACGGAACGCTCTTTTGGGGTGATACTCCGTGAAAATCCCCGTAAACTACGGGTATAAACCCCATGGGTGTTCCGGTAAAGATCCGGGGAACGCCTCGCCTAAGGGCAGCAAATGCCGGAGTATACCATAACGTGTATATATGAGGAGTAATTCATGCAGAGGTCTTGCCGGGTTCGTGAGAACATCGCTTTACCCCCCCCCCCCCCCCCTATAATGATGCCGGAATTACCCATAAAATGGAGCGTCATGGTACATTCCTATTCTTTGCGTCATCCAAAGGTTCTCGTTACATGTTCAAAAAGGAGTGTTTTATGAAGATCGGCATGAAACTGATAACGATTATCAGTGTTATCAACATCATCGGCATAGGCCTTTTAGCGGGATTTATGCTCTTTGAAGCGGAAGCGGAAATCGGCCGTTTGGCTTCGGAGCAGGCGCAAACCCTTGCGGCAAAGACCGGTGAACACCTGGGGAAATGGTTTGGCGAATATATCGATCCGGTACGAACCCTCGCCCAGATAATGGAAGGCTATCAAGAAATACCCCCTGAACAGCGCAGGGATCAGTTCAACTTTATGCTGAGACAGACCCTCATCGCGAATCCGGCTCTCAGCGACGTGTATACGAACTGGTCCCCTAATGGGCTTGACGGCATGGACGCGGAGTATGCCCATACCCCCGGAACCAACGAGACCGGACGGTTTATACCCGCCTGGTCTATGGGACCCGACGGACCTGCCATAGTAGCTATAGAAGGGTTTGAATGGGATGACCTTATGGAATTACCGATTACCACGGATTTTGTATTTGATCCCTTTGTGCATCCCGTAACGAATACCCTAAGCGCCCAAATGTGCCATCCGGTAAAGGATAAGGGCAGGATTATAGGGCTTGTGGGAGATGTGATTGAATTAGCAACCATACAGACGATAGTCGGTGACCTTAAACCCTTTGGGGACGGCTTTGCCCTGCTTTTCAGCTCAGGGGGTTTTATCATTGCTCACCGCGACCCCCTCAGGCTGGGCAAGAACGTACGCGAAACCGAAGGGGATACCTTTGGTCCTTTCCTTGACACCATGGTAGAAGCGGTTACGCAGGGAACCGCCGCCTCCTTCTCATACGCTCCTCCGCAGGCAGATACGGTGGTGCAGTATTATGCGGTGCCTTTCACCATCGGCCATGATCCAAGGCCATGGACCTTGGTTATCGGCATTTCCCAGGACACGATCATGGCGCCGGTTTACCGGATGCTGGTTATATCCCTCATCATCGGGTTCCTTACCCTTATCCTTATGTCCGCAGGGGTCATCATCACCGCCCGTTCCATCAGCAACCCTATCGCCTCCACCATGATCATGCTCAAAGACATTGCCGAAGGAGACCTTACCCAGGAGCTCACCCTCCATTCCCGGGATGAACTGGGGGATATGGTCAGATTTTTGAACTTCACCGTCGAGCGGATCAAGCACCTTGTCTTGTCCATCAGGAAAGAGGCGGAGGTGCTTTCCCAAACCGGCGGGGACCTTGCGGCTAACATGACCGAAACTGCCGCGGCCATCAACGAAATCACCGCCAACCTCCAGAACATCAATGTCCAGACCGGAAAACAAGAGGAACTGGTCCAAAGTACCGATACGGTTATGGAACAGATGCTGGAGAACATTCAAACCTTAACCCGGGAGATTGAAACCCAGACCCGGTGCGTCCATGAGTCTTCCTCCGCGGTGGAAAAGCTCCTTTCAAATATCCAGAGCGTAACCCAGAGCCTGGTAAAGAACGAAGCCAATATAAATAAGCTCAGCCAAGCCGCTCAGGTGGGCTATTCCGGCTTACAGGAAGTGTCCGCGGATATACAAGGGATAGCCCGGGAATCCGAAGGCTTACTGGAGATCAACGAGGTGATGGAGAACATCGCCGGTCAGACGAACCTGTTAAGCATGAACGCGGCCATAGAGGCGGCTCACGCGGGAGCAGCAGGAAAAGGCTTCGCCGTGGTGGCGGATGAGATTAGAAAGCTTGCGGAGTCTTCCGGTGAACAGTCAAAAACCATAGGGGATGTCTTGAAGAGGATAAAGGACTCCATAGACACGATCACGAAAGCGACGAATGAGGTGCTGCAGCACTTTGAGGCCATACGCGACGGGGTAAAGACCGTAACCGAACAGGAGCGGCATATCCGCAGCGCCATGGAAGAGCAGGGGACCGGGAGCAAAACCATACTGGAATCCATAAGCAGCTTGAACGAGATCACCGGGGAAGTGAAAGACCGGGCCCGGGGGATGCTGGGGGGGAGCCATGAGGTGATAGAGGAGAGCAAGGCCCTGGGGCAGATTAGCGGGGAGATCAGTAACGGGATGCAGGAGATGGTTTGCGGGGCAGACCAAATAAATATCGTGGTGCACCGGGTCAACGACATAAGCCTAGAGAATAAGAAGCAGATAGGGCTGCTTATGGCTGAAGTGTCCCGCTTCAAAGTCGCTGCCCCAGACCATCCCTGAGGGCCTGTACTGCCTGCCGGCCCCTAACTAGACCCGTACGTGCAGGCGGTACTGCAGGGAACGCCTTATTTCTTCAGAAGCCGGGACGCCTCGGTACAGGGGGATATGTTTTTCACCTCGGTCCCTTTTGCCATCGGCAAAACCCGTAAGCCCTGGTCCCTGAGCATAGGGCTTCCCTTCACCGTAGTATCTCTTGCTATGGGTGTCCTGGGCCCGCAGGTTCTCTTGACCTTTAGTCCTTCCTTAAGGGTATAATACCCAGTGAGCATACCGGATACATTAAGGAGTATTGTAATGAAAATAGGAATCAAATTGTTTCTCGTGATTGTCGTTTTTAATCTGACAGGAACCCTTATACCCTTAGGCATCATTCTCAATATGAACCATAAACGTATAAACGAGCTGGTTAATAACGAAATCAGTTATCTCAGCGCTGAACAGGCGCTGCTGGTTAAAGCCTGGTTTGAAAGCCACCTCTATGCGGTCCGGGCTATCGGTCGGGTGATGGAACGCTATGAACAGATAGCCCCCGGTGAACGGCGGTCCTTATTCTCCCTTATGGTCAAGGGGATGGTTGAATCCGAGCCGGACGTCATAGGGGCATCCATGGTCTGGGAGCCCAATGCCCTGGACGGCCTTGATGCGGAACTGATCGATACCCCCGGAGCGGATCATACGGGCCGGTTCACCCCCTACTGGTCCAAGACAAGGCAAGGGGTGCAGGTGGAGACCCTTACCGGCTATGACACCCCCGGGGACGGGGAGTATTACCTTATCCCGAAAGAAACCGGAAAAGAGTTGCTCACCGGTCCCTTTTTATACCCCATTGACGGGGAGGATCGGTTAATGGCCACGGTTACCGCGCCGATTAAAAACCAGGGACGCTTTATCGGGATCCTCACCCAGGATATTGAGATTGAGGTCATTCAGGAGCAGGTGGAAAAAATACGGCCCTACCCCGGCGCGGTGGCCGCGGTGTACAGCAACAGCGGCATCATAACCGGGCATTTTGATAGGAGCCGGACAGGTAAACCCATTGAGGAAATGGAACAGGACCTGATAGGCCCCCATTTACCCGGGCTTATAAACGCCCTCAAGCAGGGCACGGAGTTCCGCTTTACCCGGTATGTTCCCCAGCTCGAAGAAGAGATGCGGTTTATCTGCGTCCCCTTTTCCGTGGGGGATACGGTCGCCCCCTGGTCTCTTATGGTGGGGATTCCCACCTCGGTTATTTCCGCTTCCCTGTACCGGAGCCTTTTGGTGAGCCTGCTCATCTGTACGGTGATGATGGTGCTTATGTGTATCGGCTCCTTTATGTTGGCTCATTCCCTGAGCCGTCCCATCGCCTATACCATGAAGGTCCTCAAAGACATAGCCGGGGGAGACCTGACCCAGCATGTGGATGTGGCCTCCAAGGATGAATTGGGGGATCTGGCCCGCTACATAAACTTCACCATAGAGCAGATACAGCGCCTGGTTACGGCTATTAAAGATGATGCGGAAACCCTTTCCAAAACCGGTACGGAGCTCGCGGTGAATATGACCGAGACCGCGGTTTCCATCAATCAAATCACCGCAAACATTCAGAGCATCAATTCCCAGACCGGAAAACAAGCCCAGAGCGTTCAAAGTACCGACACGGTCATGGGGCAGGTGCTGAAAAACATCGAGACCTTAAACCGCCAGATTGAAAAGCAGAGCGCCTGCGTAAACGAATCTTCCTCCGCGGTGGAACAGATGCTGGCGAATATCCAGAGCGTAACCCAGACCCTCATCGCCAGCGAGGGAAGCATTAAGGATCTCTCGGAATCTTCCGATCGGGGCCGCAGCGGTTTAGAGGAAGTTTCCGCGGATATTCAGGAGATAGAGCGGGAATCTACGGGGATTTTGGAGATCAACGCGGTGATGGAAAACATCGCAAGCCAGACGAACCTGTTGAGCATGAATGCGGCCATTGAAGCGGCTCACGCGGGAGAGGCGGGGAGGGGCTTTGCGGTGGTGGCGGAGGAGATACGGAAACTGGCGGAGTCCTCATCGGAGCAGTCAAAAACCATAAGCGGGGTGCTGAAAAAGATAAAAGATTCCATCGACCATATAACGAAGTCCATTGAAAAGGCCCTGTGGAACTTCGAAGCCATAAGCAAAGGGGTACGCCAGGTAAGCGATCAAGAAACCCATGTCCGCAACGCTATGGAAGAGCAGGAACAGGGGAGCGCGGATATTTATAAATCTATGAGCAGCCTCAGGGAGATAAGCGGGGAAGTGCAAAAAAGCGCCCATGAGATGCTTGCAGGAAGCCGGGAAGTGCTCCAGGAAAGCCAGACCCTGGAGCAGATCAGCGGAGAGATAAGTAACGGGATGCAGGAGATGGCCTGTGGAGCGGAACAGATAAATACCGCGGTGAGCCGGGTGAACGACATAAGTGAGGAGAACAAGCAAAAGATAGCGGCCCTCCTCAGGGAAGTTGCCCGGTTCAAGGTTACCGGAGCCCAAGGGTAAAACGGAGACCCCGGTTTCATAGGATAGACCCCTGAAAATGGGCTCGTGGAGGGAAGGGGCCCTCCACCGAAGCCCCCTAGGGAACGGGCCCTCCAAAGGGCAAACCTTCCCCTCCAAAGGGCAAACCTTCCCCTCCTAAGGGCAAATCTTCCCCTCCTAAGGGCAAATCTTCCCCTCCTAAGGGTAAATCTTCCCCTCCTAAGGGTAAATCTTCCCCTCCTAAGGCCGGCCCGGGAAGCGGAACATTGCTTGCGGGTTTTAGCCGTGGATTCGCTGGCTTGAGCCGTGAGGTCGCGGGCTGTAGCCCCGCTCTTGCGGGTTTTAGCCGTGAGGTCGCGGGTTGTAGCCGTGGATTCGCGGGCTGTAGCTGGGTGCCCGCAGGCTGTAGCCGCAGGCGTACGGGCTGTAGCCCTGACGCGCGGGCTGTAGCCGTGAAGCCGGGGGCTATACCCGCTCCTCCATCTTGCGCTATTTTCAGCCCCGCGCCCATGGCCGGAAACGGCATTGGACTTGTTCAATAACTTAAGTTTCTAAACAACTCTATTGCTTATTTCACCGCATCCCAAATGACAGGGACATTACGCGGCGCGGCGCTTCCGATTGGCAGCCGGCGCACTGTTTGCCGCAATCCTTCACCGCGCGGATGTTCCGCAGATAGCCCGCATGGTGAAGAAAATCAAGGCGGGCCGCTATTGCCTGCGGCGTGGTGTTGAGCCGCTGTGCAAGATCATACTGAGAGAACGTCTTTCCTTCCCGTAGCAGGGCCAATAGTTCCCGCATCATAACGACGCCTCCTCAAAAAAACAACGACGATACGTGGAATACGATCAGCGACAGCAGTAATGCTGTTGCCACGTAATACCCCGCTATCTTGATCGTCCATTTCAGCGAGTGGTTTTCCGCATAGGTGGAAGCCATCGCCATGATACAGGGGACGGTGAAAGAAACGGCGAAAATGAACGCCAGGGCTTCAGGTTTCGAGATGGCTTCGGCAATGACCGCGCCGAAGTTTGCCGCGGTTTCCGTGCTCTTTGAAAAGGTGTTTTCCAATACGCCGCCGCTTCCCAGGTAAAGCGCGTTGAGTACGCCCAGCACCGCTTCTTTCGCAAAAGCCGCCGCGATGAAGGCCATGAAAAGCTGCCAGCCAAGACCGAAAAA
>JAITRH010000198.1 GCA_031288495.1 Treponema sp.
CAAAGCCCCTTATGCGTTTCCCGGCCCCATCAAAGGCGTCTTGTTAGGACCTTATTACTCTGCTATAATGCCCTATGGTTGTTTCAAAATCCCCTCAATCCTGTAGGCCGGAATGATGAAAGGGCCCCGGTTTTTTAAACCCCTGGACTTCGGGGCCATTGGGTTAGCCCTCGGTATTACTATCGTGGCCACGGTCTACCTGTATGCCCGCAGGGGAACGGAAACCAGGATACTCATTGCCGGGGAAGGGAAACAGTGGATCTTTCCCCAGGACGCCGGGGAACTCGTTACCGTGCCGGGACCCCTGGGGGATACGGTGGTGAAACTGGAGGATGGCAAGGCTTGGGTGCTTTCATCCCCCTGTACGAATCAGACCTGTGTGGGTGCCGGTGCAATTCGAGCCCACGGGCAATGGATAGCCTGTTTACCGAACAAGGTACTGGTGTCCATAGGAAAAAGCGGTACCGAAGGAGCTACAGATGGGCCACAGGGCGAGGGACTTGATGGTGCGGCCTGGTAAGGGGGAAGAAGCCACCGCCGCGCTCTTGGGAGGGTTCTGTCTTTTTTTATCTACCCTGGAGTACCTGATTCCCAAACCCCTTCCTTTCATGCGGCTCGGCCTTGCTAATGTGCCCCTCATGCTGGCACTGGATATCCTGGGCTTGAAATACCTGGTCCTGCTGGTGTTCATCAAGGTCTTGGGTCAGGCAATCATCACGGGAACCCTGGTTTCATATATATGCTTATTCTCCCTGGCCGGTACCTGTGCCGCCGCAACGGTTATGTACCTCTTACGGCGGCTTTTCAGCCCAAAACACCTGAGCTTCATAGGCATCAGCGTCATAGGCGCCTTGTGTTCCAATGGAGCGCAGTTGATCCTGGCCCGGTTGTTCATTTTTGGAGCCGGGGTCAAATGGCTGGTTCCCCCCTTTCTGATTGCCGGGCTGCTTACCGGTATGAGCCTTGGAATCTTCTGTGAAACCTTCATTTCCCGCTCCCGCTGGTATCGCCGGCATATCCGGCCTGCGTTATGAAGACCTCCGGCGCCTCCCCGGGAAGGTCCTGGGACAAAGAGGTGAGCAGTGGCGATCTTTTTCGCGCAGGCCTGCTCATGACGGCCGCTTTTTTGGTAAACCCTTCCACGCTGCTCAGGCTGGTCCAGTTTCTGCTCTTTTGGCTTTACGCCTCCTGGCAGGGCAAGAAGAACAACCCCCTACTTACCCTGTCGGTCATGGGGGGTATCCTATGCTTTAACCTGTTGGTGCCCTACGGCAGGGTCCTGGCCGCTTTCGGCGCCTTTCGCATTACCCAGGGGGCCCTCCTCGGAGGGCTGCACAAGGCCCTTACCCTGGAGGGACTCATCCTGCTCTCCAAGGCTTCCATCCGTGCGGACCTGTGCTTACCCGGCTTCTTTGGTTCCCTCTTGGGAGAGTCTTTTCGTATCTTTGAAGGGATTAGCCGGAGAAAAGCCCTGGTCACCCGGAAGCATTTTATCGAGGGGATAGACCGGCTGATGCTGGAATTAAGCGCAGAACAGGCCTTACGGGCAGAACACCGGAAAAGTCCTCGGGCTTGCGCAAAACCCCGGAGCACCCCCGCGGGAATGCTCCGCTTAGGAGGGGCCCTGGTACTGATCTGGGGGCTTACCCTCCTGGGTTTGCGGTGCAGCCCTATCCTGTAATGGACGGGCCCTTGCCCCTCCGCGAGGGGCTTCGTTTTTTTTAGGCTCCCCCATGCCGCTCCCTAAAGGTTCCTAGCGGAAATCCGTGAGGGGCAGATTGCTGAGGAGCAATATCTCAGGCCGGTATTCAAAATGCATGGTATCGTAAAAGAACCATTTCCCTCCCCAAATAAACCCATAGGCTTCAAAGGCTTTAATCACCGCATCCGGCGGGTGCAGGCGCTTTTCATAAGGAACAGACCACCATTCACCGGTGGTCCGGGCGGTCCAAAGCCAATAGGTTGCCAAACCGCTGGATTTCGGCAGCAGGTCCAGGGCGGCTCCGTAGGCATGAAAACTCCTGCTTTCGGAATCCGCGATATTCCGCCAATTCCACCCGGAAATAGAAGCAATACCGTTGATCCATTGCCGTACCTGGGGATTGGTCCGGGCTTCCGCGTAGATCCGCTCTTCCACAAGGGCGAGCTCTTCCAGTATGGCGTAATGGACCAGCACGTTACGGCCCAAAAACCGTATGGTCTTTACCCGTTCATAGGCGCTGTCTTTGGTAGACGCCCTCCAGAGGGCATCGTAAAAATGCCGGGACCGTTTCGGCGGGTGCAGGCGCCGCCGGTCCGCCTGGCTTTTCAAGCGGGCGGTCTCTTCAGGCCCCGGAGGCGTCCAGGGGGGTAATTCCGCGGGGTATCGATAAAAGGGCTGCGGGTCATAGACCGCAACCTGATCCCGCAGCGCTTCAGGCAGCAGCCTGCCCTGGGCATAATAGTAAAAAACCCCTCGGATGGATACGGCCCAGTCCCCGTCCTTATAGACCGCCCCTTCGATCCGGTCGGGATAGGCGACGGCAAGGGCCTTCATAACCTGTTCACCCCGGGGGGCTTCGGCAACTAATGCCTGGGTATATGCTTGCGGCGCTTCTCCCTCGGCTGTTTGGGCAAGGTCTTCAAAGCGTATCGAAGGGTGGGCCGCTTCGGTTTCCGCCGGGTCTTTTGCTTGAGGCACCCTGGGCTGCTGTATCGCTCCCAGGCCGAAACTTCCTGTTCCTCTACCGGGGAAGAGCAGGAGGGCAATCATCAATGGATATATTCTGACTACAAGCATCCTTATCTATACGTACCCCTGGGGTTCATACCAAACCGGGGGATTGTAACGTCCTGGCCTTAGTATAGTATAGGACCGGGCATACGTATACCCATCATAAGCCGGGAAGGGCGGCCTTCCTAAGCCGGGAAGGGCGGCCTTCCTAAGCCGGGAAGGGCGGCCTTCCTAAGCCGGGAAGGGCGGCCTTCCTAAGCCGGGAAGGGCGGCCTTCCTAAGCCCGGAAGGGCGGCCTTCCTAAGCCCGGAAGGGCGGCCTTCCTAAGCCCGGAAGGGCGGCCTTCCTAAGCCCGGAAGGGCGGCCTTCCTAAGCCCGGAAGGGC
>JAITRH010000088.1 GCA_031288495.1 Treponema sp.
CCCGGATACCTGCGGCGAGCTGGGACAAGGAATCCTGTGAGCTGTGCAGGCAAGGCCTTCCCTTGGTAAAACCAGGGTCCAGGAAGGGTATCTAGGCAGGGGAGTCGGTCCCGGTTCCATGCACTTAGGCCGAAGGACCATCCAAGACCACGGCGTTCCGATAGATCCCTCGGCGTTTTATGGGGGTATCTGCCGGTCCGCCCCGTAGCGGGTGCATTGCCTTATGGTACAACCTTGTAGGGTGCGTTACCCACACCCTAGTTGGGTGGTACCCCTACACGCTAGTAGGCCCCGACCCCTTGGGCCTAGTTGGGTGTGCTCCTCACACGCTAGTTGGGTGGGACCCTACATGCTAGTAGGCCCCGACCCCTTGGGGCTAGTTGGGTGAGACCTTCACACGTTAGTTGGATGTGTCCCCCACACCCTAGTATCCAGAACCCTGGGGCCAGGCGGAATCGTCCTCCGGTTCCGCGGACTTCTTTTGTTTTCTCGCCCCTTACCGTGTCGACAGGGTATACCGTCCGCCCCAATCCCTTCGCTGGTAAACCAAGCCCCGGGTAAGGGCATGTAACATTGTATTTCCCTTCTATACATAACCTGAACTCGACCATAGGGAAGAAATTCCGCCGGAGCTTCCTCCGAAATCATAAGCATTAACGCTCCTATCCGAATAAGCGGACTTACGGTCTGCTGGTGAAAAGGAGCGTTCCTTCGGGGACCCCGCATATTCCATCGAAGTCCCGGGACATAAGGATGTACCCCTTAACCTGCAGGGTATCTGGGGGAACTCAATGCCCTGTTTTATCAGGAAGCAAGAACGTACATGCTGTTGCCCTGAAACAAGCCCTGCCGGTGTTGCAATTATGGTGAAACTCCGGTAAGGTCAAAAGAGTGTAAGGGGCACCTCATGGCGGCATATATTATACGGCGTCTTTTGTTGATCCTCCCCACCCTCTGGGCGATCATTACCATTAATTTCTTTATTGTGCAGTTAGCTCCAGGGGGACCGGTGGATCAGGCCATTGCGGATATGCAGGGCCTTGGCCAAAACAGCGCGGTCCAGCGCATCAGTGGAAGCGGTTCGGATCACAGATCCGCCAATACGGATGGAATCCGGCAAAGCGGTTCCTCGGCGTACCGGGGCGCCCGGGGCCTGGATCCGGAGGTGATTGCGGAAATCGAAAAACGCTATGGTTTTGACAAGCCCCTAGGAATACGGTACCTGGATATGCTTAAAAACTATGGCACCTTCAACTTTGGGAATAGTCTTTTCCGGGGCAGGCCGGTGCTGGACCTCATCGGGGAACGGCTTCCCGTGTCGATCTCCCTTGGGGTGTGGAGCACCCTCATCATATACCTGGTGTCCATTCCCTTGGGCATCCAAAAGGCCATACGAAACGGCAGCCCCTTTGATCTGTGGACCAGTAGCGCGGTGGTCTTGGGAAACGCTATCCCTTCGTTCTTGTTCGCGGTGCTCCTCGTCGTGTTCTTCTCAGGAGGGAGTTTCCTCAAGATCTTCCCCCTTCGCGGCTTGGTGTCCGTTACTTTTGAGGACTTGAGCGTTCCCGCCAAGATCCTGGACTATCTGTGGCATCTCGTGCTGCCGGTTGTGGCCATCACCATCGGGGGCTTTGCTACCTTGACGATGCTCACCAAGAATTCCTTTTTGGATGAAATCCATAAACAGTACGTCATGACCGCCCGTGCCAAGGGTCTCACGGAACAGCGGATCCTCCTGGGGCATGTGTTCAGAAACGCCATGCTCATCGTGATTGCCGGCTTTCCCGGGGCGTTTATTGGCATGTTTTTCACGGGGTCGGTCTTAATTGAGGTGATCTTCTCCCTGGAAGGGATGGGCCTTCTTGGGTTTGAGTCCACCATGCAGCGGGATTACCCGGTGATCTTCGCGACCCTGTATATGTTCACCCTGATGGGACTCCTCCTTTCTCTCGTGAGCGATGTGCTGTATACCCTGATTGATCCCCGGATCACCTTCGAGGCCCAAAGGTGATCCGTGCTGCCGCTCCTCGGGCCGCTCAAAGTCCGGTTCCCCGCGTCCCTCGGCGGCTCAACCCTTGGGAGCGGTTCAAGAAAAACAAGCGGGCTTTTGCGTGCCTGTGGCTCTTTGGTATCCTTTTTGTAGTGAGCCTCTGTGCGGAATGTGTCGCTAATGATAAGCCCATCCTGGTCCGTTTCGACGGGAAGTGGTATGTTCCCCTCTTCCATGACTATTCGGAGCTTATCTTCGGCGGGGAGTTTGACATCCATACGGATTACCGGGATCCCTACATTAAGGAGCGGATTGAAGCCAAAGGCTGGATGTTGAAGCCTCCTATCGGCTTTAGCTATGACACGATCAACTACAATTTGCCGAGTCCCGCCCCGTCGCCGCCTACCGGGGAAAACCTGTTCGGGACCGACGACCGGGGCCGGGATGTGGCTGCCCGGGTCATTTACGGCTTCAGGGTTTCCGTGCTCTTCGGCCTTAGCCTCACCCTTTTTTCCTCGATCATCGGGGTA
This sequence comes from Treponema sp., assembly GCA_031288495.1. GTDB lineage: Bacteria > Spirochaetota > Spirochaetia > Treponematales > Breznakiellaceae > JAIRLU01. The sequence goes on from JAITRH010000088.1 coordinate 2,521, forward strand.
AGCCTTGGGGCATTACAGGGGTACTACGGCGGACGCTTCGACATCATCTTCCAGCGTTTCATCGAGGTCTGGTCCGGGATGCCCACCCTCTTCATGCTGATCATCCTCTCCTCGGTGGTGGAACCTAATTTCTGGTGGCTTTTGGGGATCACTTTACTCTTTAGTTGGATGAGCCTCGTGGGGGTGGTTCGGGCGGAATTCCTTCGCGCCCGGAACTTCGAGTACGTGCTTGCTGCCCGGGCCATGGGCATGAGGCATAGCCGTATCATGTTTGTGCATATTCTCCCCAATGCCATGACCTCGGCCTTGAGCTACCTTCCCTTCATCTTAGGAGGCTCTATTACCACCCTCACTTCCTTGGATTTCCTGGGCTTCGGCCTCCCGGTAGGTTCCCCGTCTCTGGGGGAATTACTTGCCCAGGGTAAGGCCAATCTGCATGCCCCCTGGCTGGGGATTGCGTCCTTTGTGATCTTGGGCCTCACCTTGAGCCTTCTGGTGTTCATCGGTGAGGGGGTCCGAGACGCTTTTGATCCCCGGAGGAACCCATGAAAGCCCCCGCTTCAGCGGCTACCCATCTGGTAGAGTACCGGGGTTTCAGGGCTGCCTTTAGAAACCCCGGGGATACGAGCAAAACCGCCCTGTCCGCGGATCCCCTGAAAGAGGTGGTTCATGGAATCGATCTCTATATTGATGAGCATGAGATCCTTGCCCTGGTGGGGGAGAGCGGCAGCGGTAAGACCGTAAGCGCCCAGGGGCTGATGCGGCTGTTGAGCGAAGAGGGGATTAGCTATCCTGCAGGGGAGATTCTGTTTGAAGGCCGGGATGTGCTTACAATGAAGGAGGAAGAACTGCGAAAGCTCCGGGGCAGGGACATGGGTATGATCTTCCAGGAACCGATGAGTTCCCTGAATCCGCTCCATACTATAGAAAAACAGCTTGCCGAATCCCTCATGCTCCACCAGGGGCTTTCCCGGTCTGCTGCGAAGCCCCTGATTCTCGACTGGCTTACACGGGTTGGCCTGCATAATGCGGGACAGCGGCTCTCCGCCTATCCCCACGAGCTTTCCGGCGGAGAACGGCAGCGGGTGATGATCGCCTTAGCCCTCCTCCATAAGCCTAAGCTCCTCATCGCCGATGAACCGACCACGGCCTTGGATGTAACCATTCAAGACCAGATTCTCACCCTGATCAAAACATTACAGCAGGACTTAGGCATGGCGGTGCTCTTCATCACCCACGACCTGGGGGTAGTGCGGCGTATGGCCGACCGGGTGGCGGTAATGAAGGACGGGAGGATAATCGAAACCGGGCCGCGGGACCTCATGTTTTCCGCTCCTAAGGCAGCCTATACAAAGCTGCTCATCCGCTCCGAAGCAGCTCCAGCAAGTCCGGTTCTTGACGGCACCGCCCCGGAGATTGCCGCAGTCCGGGATCTCAAGGTCTATTTTCCCATTAAAAAGGGTTTCTTCCGGCGGGTGAGGGGGCATATCAAGGCCGTGGACGGGGTGAGCTTTACCTTGCGCCGGGGCCAGACCTTGGGCATTGCCGGGGAAAGCGGGAGCGGCAAGACTACCTTGGGGAAAGCCCTTCTGGGCCTTGAGAAAAGTCAGGGGAGCATCCGTATAGAGGGCATGGAAATTCACGGCTTAGGTGAAAATGCCCTTCGTCCGCTGCGGCGTAAGATGCAGATCATCTTCCAAGATCCCTACGGTTCCCTTAGTCCCCGGATGACCATTGAGCATATTGTAGGGGAAGGGCTGTTGATTCATGCCCTGGGGACCAAAGCAGAACGACGGGAACGGGTCCTGACCTGTCTCAAGGAAGTGGGCATGGGAGATGAGGAAGTGCTCTCCCGATACCCCCATGAGTTTTCCGGCGGCCAGCGCCAGCGGATCTGTATTGCCCGGAGTCTCGTGCTGGAACCGAGCATCCTCGTGTTGGATGAACCCACTTCCAGCCTGGACCGGACCATTCAGTTCCACGTGGTTACCCTCTTAAAAGAACTCCAGGAACGGCGGGGGCTCTCGTATATTTTCATCAGCCACGATCTTCGGATTCTGCGCAGTCTCTGCCATGAGATCCTCATCATGAAGCAGGGAACGATCGTAGAAGCAGGGCCTACGGGAGAAATTATGGGAAACCCCAAGGAGGCGTATACCCAGGAATTACTGCGGACAGCCTTTGACTAACGGTGCTTTTCTGATTCCTTCGTGGTGCCGGGGTAGTTTCTCAACCGGGCTTGTACAGTATGCTATGGGGAATTGAGTCTGCGACAGAATAGCTAGAGACCGGTTAAATGAATTCCTTCAAATAACCATACGGTGATTGAAAATCTCGCAAATGGCCGAGACAAAGCATTTCTTTTGTATTTCCCCCTTATTTTGGGTCTGCCTGATAGGGTAAGACTAAGGAATATCCACAATGGGATGTACAAACGGTCTCACCGGGGTATATTCCTGTCCCCGGAAGGATTAATGCGACAGGCCCCTTAGTTCTGCTTACGCACATTTTTTCTTGCTTGAAGGGCCTTTTCACTTGGATTTTTATAACGTTCCAATGCGTTTTTAATTTTGGGTAATTCAATATACAGGTACCTATCTTTTAACCGTTTTATATTTGAAGGTAAATCAGGTAATGATTGTGCTAATTCTTCAAATCTTTTTATATTCTTATCCGTATAATAAGTAATATTCCAATTTTGTGTTAAAACACCATTACAAAATTCAATTTGAAACATATATTCTAACTCCATAATGGTCCGTATTTCTATGGAAACATCTTTAAATTGGCTCATGTACCATACTGAATAAAAACTATACAATTCACCCTCCGGCAATTTTCCGTACTCTTCTTCAAAGAAAGGTTTCATGGGTATTCTACTAAAAACAGCATGAGTTACCCCATGCACTATGGATAACGCTTTTTCTCCGCCGGTTGTTTTACGGTATCTGCTATTTGCAGTCCTTCTAAACCCGGCCTTGACAAGTAAATCTTCTTGGATAAATCGTTCCCTTTCATGCTCTGAACCGTTTAATGTATGTATGATCATATTTTCAATTTCTTGTATCTTTGTATCGCCGTATATGGTGATTCCTGCACCGCTTCCAAACTCATAATATTCATCATAGGTTTCAAGATTGTTTTTTGATGATGTTCGAGCAACATCCTCAGCTTCCTCTGAAAATACATGGGTGCAGAACCGTATTATTAATACGGGTAACAACTTTTTCATACTTTATCATGGAATAATCGCCTTATAAATTGCTCCCCGCGGGACTTTATCCCCTTTGCGGTTTTACCACCAGGGGCACTTACGCCCGATAGGTCACGCTCTTTATCCTAGGGAGGGCTTTATAGTATACCTTTTGGTGAGTATACTTACTTCCAATAACATGAGAGGATGATCAGGATAAATCCATAGAGACCGATGGAGACAGCAAGGCGGTTTTTTCAAAAGGTCCGAGGCTAAAAGAATGTCTGGCCCATGCTTTTTTAGAAGCCTTCGACCCTGAACAGGTTGGTTTCGGCCTTTATCCGCAAGACTGAACCTCGCTGACGCTTTAGCGCGTAGACCCGCTTTGCGGGTCTTGCGCGCATACAGTCCTGCTGTACCGTTACATCCTTTTTCTATCTGTAATCACTGATTTTATGCCTGTTATATAAATGTACCGCGTTGAAAATGTTTTCCTGCCCTGATTCTAATACCAATGCACCTATCATTTCAGTAACAAGGCCACCCAGCATTACACCAAGACCCACTTTAAAGCTATGTTCATTTTCATAGCCATTATCCTGCACCCGCCCCGCAACCGAAATATATGCACCGCCGCATAGTACTGCAGCCAAACCACCCCAGATTAAGATATTTCCCGCAATGGTTTTCCCGCGATATGAACGGTATTGTTGATTTGAATCTTCATATTGGGTCAGGGCATTCTTCATAGTATCCTTTATCCCAAATACGGTTATAGAACTTTGGTTTTGCAAATTTA
>JAITRH010000057.1 GCA_031288495.1 Treponema sp.
AAGATACGGAGGTCTTTCCTAAAAGATATAGGAGTCTTTTCAAAAAGATGCGAAAACTTTTCTCAAAAGATACAGGAATCTTTCTCAAAAGATGCGGAGGTCTTTTCCAAAAGATACGGCATTTTTTTAAAAAGATGTGGGAGTCTTTCCTAAAAGATATATGGGTCTTTTCAAAAAGATACGGAGGTCTTTCCTAAAAGATGTAGGGGTTTTTTCAAGAAGATGCGGAGATTTTTCCTAAAAGATGCGGAAGTCTTTCTCAAAAGATGCGGAGGTCTTTCTCAAAAGATACGGGAATCTTTCTCAAAAGATGCGGGAGTCTTTCTCAAAAGATGCAGGGGTCTTTTCAAAAAGATACGATGGGAATAGCGGGAATACCTGCCGGATGAGGCATAGCATAGGGCGGCATGTTGGGGTTCTCCAAGAGGGCTTCGATTAATCGTTTCTCTTTTTTCCGGGATCCGCTATACTGATCCTATGAATATAGCGGATCCTCGGGTTGCGGAAAATCTTACCGAATTGGCCGTAACCCTGGCAAAAACCAGCGACGGCGAGCTCATCGAATCCTTTCTGCGCTGCATCCTGACTCCTGCAGAGACTGCGGATATTGCCTCCCGCTGGGCCCTGGTTAAGGCCCTGGGGGATAAGATCCCCCAACGGGAAATCGCAAGAACCCTCGGTATTTCCCTCTGTAAAATCACCAGAGGTTCCCGGGAACTGAGGAAGCCTAACTCCGCCTTTGAACGTATCCTTGCCCTGTTAAAAACAGGGGCCTAAGGAATATGCCCCGGTGTAAGGGTTCCATCCCCTCTTTTATACCGGATCGCCTCGATCAAAGCCCCGGGCCGGTTTGGGAAACCGGCCCGGTCTGTCCCTGAACTGCCCGCCAACCGCTTGTACAACAAGGCCTAATGGTATATTCATAGAAGATACAGGTATTTATTATGCTATGAGGCCGGTTCAAACCCTCAGGTTTTGAACCGGCCGCTACCCTATGGTAAAGGAGTCTACGCTAAGATGATGCACACGAAACGCCGGATGAGTATCCTGCTGATATTGGGATTGCTGGGGGTTCTGGAATCCTGCTCCCGGAACCAAACCGGCCCCCAAGACCGGGCGGGCCCCAGTACCGGCGGCCCCGGTAGTACCCCTATTGAGGGCGGGGAACTGCGCCTGGGGATTACCACCGAGCCTGCTACGCTGGACCCGTTAAGCCCGTCGAACACCGCCGATGGAAGGAGCATCCTTTTTAACGTTTTTGAAGGCCTGGTGAAACCCGATACCCAGGGCAATTTCCAGCCTGCGGTGGCCGAGCAGTACGAGATTAACCAGGATGGCCTTGTATACGCCTTTAGGCTGCGTTCCGGGGTGCAGTTCCACGACGGCTCCCCGGTCCAGGTCGAAGACGTGGTCTTTACCTTGGATAGGGCGATGCAAAATGGTTTTACCGGGTTTAACCGGATAGATCGGATCGAACAGACCTCGGATCAGACGCTCGCCATTACCTTGAAGACGCCGGATCTCGAATTCCTGCCCTATCTCACCATCGGCATCGTGCCGAAGCACCATCAGGATCGGGAGGGAACCCCCATCGGTACGGGCCCTTTCTCCATTGCGAGCTACACGACCCAGCAGTCCCTGGTGCTGGTGAAAAATCCCCGCTACTGGCAGGAAGGCCTGCCCCACCTGGACAAGGTTACCTATGTCTTCACGGCGGATTCCGATGCGTTGCTCCTGGCTTTACAGGGGGCTCATATCGACGCCGCGAGTATTACCAGCGCCCTGGTCCAACAGTTGGATCCGGACCGTTTTGATATGATACCGAGCCCTTCCAATGCGGTGCAACTCTTGGCCTTAAACAATGGGGTAAAGCCCCTGGATGATGTGCGGGTGCGTCAAGCTATCTGCTATGCCGTGGATATAACCGAGATTATCGATACCGCCTTCTACGGCATGGGTGAACCCTCAGGAAGCCCCCTCATTCCGGGGCTACGCAGCTATTACGATGCTTCATTGAAGAATCCCTATCCCCGGGATATCAAGAAGGCTCAAGAGCTCCTTGCCGAGGCCGGTTATGGCGGGGGCTTTCCTCTGGAAATCACGGTTCCCGCCAATTACACCATGCACGTGGACACCGCCCAGGTGGTGGTGAACCAACTGGCGAACATCGGGATTAGCGCCACCATTACGTTGGTAGACTGGGCAACCTGGTTGGATGCGGTATACCGGGGCCGCCGGTATCAGGGAACCATCATCTCCCTGGACGCTCCCCAGGTTTCCCCCCGGAGTTTTCTGGAGCGGTACCGTTCCCAGGCGGGAAGTAACTTCGTGAATTTCAACAGTCCCGCATACGATGCGGTGTATGATGCGATTTTAGTGGAGCCCGATGAGCCGCAGCGTATGGCCCTGTACCGGCAGGCCCAACAGATTATTTCGGCAGAGGCCGCCAGCGTCTATATTCAGGATATCTGGGGGTTTCGGACCTTCCCCAAGGGCCGCTTTGGGGGCATCCTGGAGTATCCTTTGTATGTCTTCGATGTTTCAACGATCTATCGGCTGCAATAACCCGGGGGTTCATCCCCAAAAGAGGAGAGCAACCCACGTCCATAGCCGAAAGCAGGCTATGGTGTAGGAGGCTTCCTATGTATTTCCTCGGGCCCCGGCTTATCATTACGGTTTTGACCTTATTTTTAGTATCGGTCCTCGCTTTTGCGGCTTTTACCCTCATCCCGGGGGATCCGGTCAGCCTGATGCTGGGGATAGAGGCCACGGATGAGCAAATTACCGCGATGCGTCAGGAGCTGGGCCTTGACCGGAGCCTCGCGGTCCAGTACGGCCGGTGGCTTGGGCGTTTTCTCTCAGGGAATCTGGGCAATTCGGTACGGTTCCGCGGGGCATCCATCACGGGTATGATTCAGGAACGGCTGCCGGTTACCCTTACCCTGGCATCCCTGTCTCTGCTGTGGATCTGCCTTATGGCCATTCCCACGGCCCTGCTCTCGGCCTATAGGGAAGGTTCCTTCCTGGATCGGATGGTGAATACCCTGAGCACCATCACCATTGCGCTGCCGGGTTTCTTCTTAGGGGTCTTGTTTATATGGATATTCGGCCTCCTGCTGAAATGCTTCATCCCCGGCGCGTATGTGTCTTACCGGGAAGATTTCATCGGCTTTCTGCGGTACCTCCTGTTCCCGGCCTTAGCCATTGCCATACCGAATGCCGCGGTGGTGATCAAGTTTTTGCGGGGTTCTCTCTTGCAGCAGCTACGCAGCGATTATGTGCGTACCGCCTACAGCAAGGGGGCTTCCCGGACCTGGGTCCTGTTCCGGCATGTGTTAAAAAATGCCTTTATCCCGGCGCTTACGGTCCTGGGGATGATAATCGGGGAGATTTTTTCCGGCAGCATCGTGATTGAACAGGTGTTTACCATACCGGGTATCGGCCGTTTGCTGATCGCCGCTATCATGTCCCGGGATTATCCGATGATCCAGACCCTGGTGGTGTACATCGCCGGTATGAAGATACTGGCGAATACCCTGGTAGACATCGGTATACAAGGGCTGGATCCGAGAATCAGGATGCAGTGCTTCCCCTAGAAACCCTTGTCCTTGCGGGGGTCCGGGGTTCCGATCTTCTCCAAACCTGGGGCTAAACCGGGACTGAGGCGCTCCGGCAACAGGGTAGACCCCATGGCTTACCGGTTACGCGGGCTTTGGGTGGGCAGAAGCCCTGAGGAATTCCCAATGCAGGCGTGGTGATAGGCGGTTCGCCCGCAGGAGCTCCCGCCCCGGTGGGAGAGGTTCCCATGGGGCTGATTCGTGTCATGGGCGGACCTTTTGCTCTTGGCCGTCTACTAAGGTTACTACTAAGGAGAGGAGCCCTATGCCCTTATGCCAAACCCTATCCGCCGTCTATGAGGAACGGTGGAAAACCGCAGGACCCCAGGTAATCACCATTATCGGCAGCGGAGGGAAGACCTCCCTCCTCTGGAGCCTGGCCCGGCAAGGCCGGCATCGGAAGACCCTGGTTACCACCACCACCCGGATGTTCTTCCCGCCTCAGGAAGAGGGCTTGTACGATTATCTCCTAGACCCCCGCCGGATACAGGGGGGTTCCTTCCAGCCTGCCCTGGGGATAAGCCTTGGGGGAATGCAGGATGCGGTTACCGGTAAATACGGCCCGCTACCGCCTGAGCTCCTGGCATCCCTTGTCCCTGGGTTTGACCACATTCTCATTGAAGGAGACGGGTCCCGCCAATTGCCCCTGAAAGCATGGGCAGCCTATGAACCGGTGATCCCGGCCTATACTACCCTGACTATCGGCATCCTCCCCCTGTGGCCGGTGGGCCTCCCGGTTTCAGAGGATATCATCCACCGGCTTCCCCTGTTTTCCGCCCTGACCGGTGCCAAACCCGGGGAAATTCTCAGACTCCACCACCTGGTACCGGTGATTACCGGTAGGCTTAGGAAAAACAAAACCGGTTCCAAAGGGCTTTTCAGTGAAGCCCGGGGGAAGAAAATCCTGTTTCTGAATCAAATCGAGGACGCTCCGGGGCTGAAACAGGCGGAGAAACTCCTCTCCCTCCTTCCTGCGGCATTTCTTCGGGAGATCCAGGGAATTATCGCGGGGAGCGTACAGCAAAACCGGATGTTCCCGTTGCGGTAAGCCCCAGGGCCTTAAAGGGGTTTCTAGGCAGCCGTCATCTGCAAACCGCGGACTCATCCCCCTGTCCAGGGAGCAGCGGGGTGCGGTTCCAGCTAGTCCGAGGGGGCGATGCCACCCAGGCTACGGGGGGATGCCACCCATGCCGAGGGGGCCCATGCCACCTAGCAACCGGGATAGGGTTCCCAGGGTCAACATGGTAAGGGGCTATAAAACAAAAGCGGTCCCCTCGGACCGGAGGTCCGGGATGATACCGCTTGTTCGTCCAAAACATCCTCGTAATCGGTGTGGGGCTTTAGCCCGCAATCGGGGTAATCAGGGGACAAAATTCCTTACCCTGTTGACAGGTGGATTCATCCCCTTGGCAACAGGGTAAGCCATGCCGTCCGCCGGACCTTGGTCCAACGGAGGTAAGTCCGCAATGACCCCGATTTGTACCGGCCGGATGGGTTTAGACCAAAAAATCCGCATCCCCCTTTTTTCCCTAACCGGTTGCCCCCTTTATTCGGCCCTGTAAAAGCGCCTCTGGGCGGTGAACCACGCCTCCGGTTCCCCGCTTCAAGCCGCCCCGTGGTTCCCTATTCCACGTTCCGCAACTGTTCCCGGATGTTTTCCAGGGCGTCCTTCATAGCTACCACCGCCCGGCTTACCTCAAGGAGGGGGGCCTTGGAACCGATGGTATTGACCTCCCGGTTTATTTCCTGGCAGAGAAAATCCAGCTTCTTGCCGGGGCCGGGGTTCTGTGCCATTTCAGCACGAAAGTCCGCCAGGTGCGCGCCAAGCCGGGCAAGCTCTTCTGAAATCGTGTATTTCATGAGGAGCACTGCGGTCTCTGTCAGGATCCGATTGTCCAGGGCGGTCCAGTCAGCCTGAGTAAACCCCGGCGTGGCGGTTCCGTTGTCGGGGACCACTGCACCGCCGGCTCGCAAAAGTTCCATAAAACGGTGGCGGAGGTTTTCCTGAATTGATGCCTCAAGGCTGGGCGCATGGGACGTTACGATCCCGAGCGAAGCCTCCAGCAGGGCCAGATGGGAAAGAATATCCTCCTCGGTCCGCTTCCCTTCCCGGTCTCGGGCTGCGTCAAACTGCCCGAAGGCAACCTGTAAAACCGATTCTACCGGGGTCCAATACGCCGTATCATCCCGTTTCTTTTCGATTTCCAAGACCCCTTCCAAGCCAAGGAGCAGCCCAAGACCGGGCTGCTCTTCGCTCTGGAAGATCTCCCCCAACACCGCCAGGGCTTCCCGATAGGCTTCCACCGCGGCCCGGTTTACCGAGACGGAAAAGGGTGCGGTATGTTCTTTAAAGCGGAAGGTGATTTCCACCTTTCCCCGTCTGCACCGGCTCCCCAGGTAGCTTCGGACCGCAGGCTCCAGGGCTGAAAAATAGGGAGGCAGATTCACCAGGAGCTCAAGAAAACGGCTGTTATACCCCTTGATTTCCACCGCCACTGAAAAGTCGTGATACTGCTGTTCATGGTACCCATAGCCGGTCATGCTTTTCACGGCCCCACCTCACAAGCCTGGGCAAACAGGGCCTCCCCGAGCTTCCAGTTATCCCCCGCACCCATGGTAATAAACAGATCCCCCGGACGAAGGAGCTTGCGGAGCAGCCCCACCGCATCCAGGGGCTCTGCTACATAGTACACCGCATCTTGAAGGGCCTTGGTTTTGGCAAAGAGGGTCTCTCCGCTTATCCCAAAGGAGGAGGATTCCCGGGCGGAGGGATAGATCTTATGGAGCACCGTTATATCTGCCTGCTCAAAACATCGGGCAAACCCGTCCAGCAGGGCGGCGGTCCGGGTATAGGTGTGGGCCATGAAACTCAGGACCAGCCGGCGCTGAGGGTAAAACTCCCTGAGCCCCGCGAGGGTGGCCCGCACCGCGGTGGGATGATGGCCATAATCGTCCATAAAAAGGATGCCTCCCCTTTCACCGATGATCTCCGAGCGCCGTTTACTGCCGGTAAAGGCTGCAAGGCTTTGGCGCGCTCCTTCCCACTGTTCCGGCTGCCAGCCCCCGGCCTCGGCCTTCACGAGGCTATCGGTCAAAGCCAGAGCCCCTGCGGCGTTCAGGGCGCTATGCCGTCCGGGGATCTGAAGGCATAAGGGCTCAGGGAAACCCCTAAGGACCATCAGGGCCTGTTCATGGGCCACATCATAGGATTGGATGCTAAAGGCTCCCGAAGCGGTAAACCCGTAGGGGGTGAACCGCTTCTCCTTTCCCCCGGCTTCTTGTTCCAGGAGTTTCGCCACTTCCCGGGCTCCGGGATCATCCGCACAGTAGATGAGTTCCCCTCCGGGGGGCAGGTTTCGGCCATACTCAAGGAAGGCATCCCGGATCGACTCGTAGGTAGGATAATAATCCTGATGATCTGATTCCACGCTGGTCAAGACAATACGCCGGGGATGAAACGAAAGGAAATGCCGGCGGTATTCACAGGTTTCCGCCACAAAATAGGTGTTTCCCAAGGTGAGGGTGGAACGTCCTCCAAAGGCGCCCACGGCGCTTCCCGCGAGGATCTGCGCGGGAAGGCCGGCCCCTCGGATCAGCGTTCCGGCCATGGCGGTGGCGGTGGTCTTCCCATGGACGCCGGCAATGCCGGAAGCGTCAAAACCCGCGGAATAGGCCCCCAGGGCATCGGTATACTTGAGCAGGGGAAGCCCCCGGGCCCGGGCTTCGGCAAGCTCCGGGTTGGTTTCCGGGGAATAGGCCGCGGAATAGATAATCAGGTCCGCATCTTGCGGCAGGTGGCTGGGGTCAAAGGATTCAAAGTAGGGGATTCCCAGGGCTTGAAGAATAGGGTCGGTATAGAAGGCTTCCTTCCGGTCAGACCCGGAGACCTGGAATCCCCCATGGTGTAATAGTTCGACTAGGGCACACATTCCGGTTCCCTTAATGCCGATACAGTATATCCTCGCCCCCTTCCGGCGAGGCAGATTTCCCATGTGCATAGGATCAGCATAGCGGGATCCGGTGGTTTCTGCAATCAAGGGCTTCCTTCCCCCGGTTTTACCGGTCCCCGCGTATCTTAAAGGACTATCCCGGATGTACCGGTTAAGCCGGGGCTTCCTCCTTTACCCCGTCTGCATCGGTGCAAGCGGAGCCTTGTTCTGTCCGTGAAATCCCAAAACCGCTTTTTCCCTGCAGGAACCTGTCGATAAAGAATCCCCGGAACAAGTCCGGAGGTATTGAAGATTTCTCCTTGCGGTCTTTGCGTATGGGGGGAATAAATCCGCAAGGCCCCCGCCGGAAGGCCATGGGACCGAAGGTCCCCAGCCTCCCATTATTCTCTTTTCGGCGATTAGATGTGAATCGCCGGCGCCGGAACATAAATCTCCGGAGATTAGACGTGAATCTCCGGCGCTGGAAGATGAATCGCCGGCGATTAGATGTGAATCTCCGGCGCCGGAACATGAATCGCCGGCGATTAGACGTGAATCTCCGGCGACGGAACATGAATCGCCGGTGATTAGACAAGAATCACCGGAGATTTGCTGGATTATACAGCCGGCCGGTATAAAACACCGGTGAACCACTGAAAATGCTCAGATGCCTTACCATGCCGGTTTGTTTTCAAAAATTTGCTCGTATTCTTTCCTTGATACAACCGTATCCCAGCCGCCGACTCTTTCACCCTCATGCTTATCGATTCCGGTGTAGGCAAGGCTTGAGTCTTCGTAGCGTTTGAAATTGTAAACCGCGCCGTTCATGTGGGCTGAGTTAAATACCCCAAGGCTTACCAATAAATCGAAGTCTTTAACTTTAAGCCCGGTTACCTTCCGGAATAATTCAGGTTCAATCTTGGTAATTACATCGGTCAAAGACATTTCCCTGAAATCGGTGAGATACATGAAAACAGGAATGCGAGTTGCAAACTTCATAAGTTTTTCCTGTATTTCTTTCCGCTTGCTTTTGAATTCTTTTTCCGCTTCCGATAGTTCCCTTTTATCTTCCGCGGAAGGTTCATGTTCGTTTGCTTCCTGTTTCGCTTTCTTTACCAGTCCTGATTTATTGATGATAGTCTCAATATCCTGATTGAGATTTCTGAAACCTTCAATCGACATAAGGGCTTTCATGGCCTGCTCGTTATTCATCAGGCGGGTAAGGGTCTCATTGTCCACATTGACCAGCAGGGCGCTTTCCCAGCGTTTGGCAAGGAGCGTAGCGGCGGTTCCCGTCATAGCCATTTCGAGGATTGCGGCTGCGTCCATTTGCCGCATGGAGAAACCATCATAAGAGAGAATAGGCAGGAAATTGATAAATTCTCCTACTTTCTTTTCGGGGTTCTGTTCTTCGATATTCAACTGACAGGCATAGTCGGCAATCTGACGCAAAGCCCTGTCCGGCGCAAAATCAAAAATATAACATTCGTTTTTAAGAATGATTTCTTTGTTTGGCGATTGATCATCGGGATTTTTCACTGTCCAGGGAGTTTGAACTCTGAAAGCGGCCTGAAAATAGGTTTCAGGGCTTGCAAGATTGCGGAGCATAAATATTCCTGTCCAGGGCTTTATTGACACACCGGTGGTCAGCTTGCCGCAGGAGAGAGTAATAGTCTTTGATTTCAAGGGATTATCCGTCATGGATTCCCGTACCGGAGGCAGAGCGTTAACGCCTATTCCGGCCTGGGTTCCGGCGGCAACAATGATTTTGTAGCTGTGGTAAAACGTGTTATTACGTTTTTTTATGAGCTTGTTCATAGCATGGCAAGCGGAAACGGACGGCAGGAACCAGAAGGTATGGGTCAGATTTTCCAGAAGCT
>JAITRH010000066.1 GCA_031288495.1 Treponema sp.
CCTGGAAAGATTCTTGCTGACACAAGAAGGTGATCTGCGAAAGGGTATGGAGATGAGATTTAGGGGAAGATGAAACAATCAGCAAGAGCGTATGTACTCCTATACCATCCGGGGCATTCCAATCCACGGGCTGCCGGAGGAAGCCGATGATCACGCACTGCTCCTCAGGACAGGTAATGATGGGGTTCCGGGGATGGGGCAGGGCGATACCCTTTCCCAGGGCAGTGGACATGAGGGCCTCCCGTTCCAGGACCGCCTTGAGCAAGTCCTCCTGCTTAATGGATGGGGGCAAGGGTACGGTCCGGATCATATGGGTTAACACTTCCAGCGGGTTTGTTCCGGGGATATTCGGGCAGATCCCCCCCCTCTGAATCAGGGTAATAAGACCATGTTCCTCAATACATTCTTTCATATCCATTCCTTATCGTAATAAATGAGCTCCTTCAAAACATAGGGTTTTGAAACGGCCTCACATGCTTATACCCCATTACCCAAACCCGGTTGGTACGGATCCTTGGTTCTGGGGGCAAGGCATCAATCTATGGCGGCTTTCCCAAAACGTACGCTTTGGGAAAGTCTCACCAGCCTCGAATTACATATGTTTTAAACGCTGGTTGCAGGCATCCATATCAAAGGTTTCCGGATCAAAATCCTGACCCAGCTCATGAAGGGCCTTTTGCTGTTCAGTAAAACTTCCCTTTTCAAGGATAGAGACGTATTTCCTGAATCGGATGGGGCCGTCAATGGATTCAGGAGGAGCCGCCCCTGCGCCGGCAATACACCGGATCGGTTCTTTACTGTCGATATCCAAGCGGGAAAGGATAATGATCTTCACGTTCCAGAGCGTCCCATATTCATAGGAAAATTCGGTGATACCCTGAGCGCTCAAATCTTCCACAGTCATGGCAAGATCCAGCCCGGGCTCTTCCTGCAGGGGCTGTTTATTCCGCCCTGCCTTAGTACCGCCATAGAGGGTGAGCAGGGGGCTTGCGGTCTGATACGCCGGAATATCGGGGCTGAGGAACCGAAATCCATACAGCGCCTTCCAGCCAAAGACCGTCTGCAGAATCCGGTGCAGATCCTCCAGACGGTATGTTTCAGGGATGACGATGCGGCGCCACACATCGGTTCCCCCTATTCCTGCCTGAATAATCCGGCCCTCCTTGGTGGCGGTACTTGTGGGCTTGACCACGGAGATATGATTCCGCCTGAAATTATCCAGGGCCTCATCGATCAATTCTTTTATGTCCTCATAGGTCTCGATCATGCTATCCAGGGAATTATCCATGGCTTCCAATTCCACTGCCGAGGGCCCCTCATCGGTACTGAGATCCTCCAGCACCCCTGCGGCATGTCCCTGAATCTGAGACAGGATGATGAAGGTGTGTTTTGGCAGGCATGAAGCGTCAATATCCCCTTTTTGGAGACGGGCAGTCAGGTCAAGCACCGCGGTATGCAGTTCTCCCACCCGCTGCCGTAGGGGTCCCATGACTGTATCCGTGAAAAGGCTATAGGTATCCTTGATTTCATCCAGGGCATCGACAATATAGCCTGCAAGAAAATGCCATTCCCGTTCGGTGATTCCCAAGACCGGGGGAATGATGCGTTCAATAATACGGGAAATATCCGGATCATGCCGAAACAGGGCGTCCCGCACATACGCGAGGACCACATATTCAGATACGGGTATTCGTTTCTTGTAGAGCAGATCCTCGATCATACTCCGGTCCGGCAGGCTCTGCTGTTCTTCAAGGTGTTTATGGTCTGGAATTTCCTTGCCTGCATACCAGAACCGGGTTTCAATCCCATAGGTGGTGATTTCAATGCTCTTGGTTTTATCGTATAAAAAATCTTCCAAGGAATATGCAGGCACATCCCGCATCCGTTCCCCCCCATACCAGTAAGCAAAGGCAATCTGCTCTTCCGTAGTATTGCCCGGACCAAACCGTTCAAAGGAGGCTTTAAATCCCTGTTCCGCAGCCTCGCACCAGTCCTCTAATGCAGCTACGGACCACTGGTCTTTACCCACCCGGAGTAACTCAAATTTCCCTTCCTTCCAATTCAGGGTACGGACCATAAAACGATCCCCCGGCACAAAGGAGGATTCCCGGTATATGTTCCGCATATCCAGGGCTTGGATGGAAACCTCCAGGGGATCATCGTAGGGATCGTAATTAAAGGCCGCTTCATTCTCAGGATTATCCCGGGCCACATACTGGGGAGCATACTCTTCCCCGTAAATGCTGTAATAGGGGTAAAATTCTTCCGGGGATCCCTCAATAGTGGTGACGGTGATGAGGGTCTGGTTCCAATAAAACAGGTATTCCTGCGGGAAAAGCACCGGATTGGCAAAGGGGAGACACCGGTGACCGGGAATCAAGATGCCGTTCAGCAGTTCCAGCCGGGTGGGACTGATAACAAACGGGACCCTTTCAAAACAGCCGCGCCGGGAAATCCATGTTTTGGCATCCACCGGGAAAGCAAGTTTCCGGGCATCAAGAAACGACGTAATCTCCAAAGCCAAGCGTCCGGTTTTCTGGTGCTTATGTTTACGAATATGAACGACCACATCTTCCGCGGTAAAGGGCTCGGTAACATTTTCGAGAAAATCGTAAAAGGCATCTTCCTGGCTTATGGTCATGAATAATTCTACTATGCCCTGAAGGGGGAGGATGTGGCAAGTACCGTGAAAACCCATCCGGTAGCTGGTACCTCAGTTCCCACAGGCAGGAGGGCGCTGCAAAAAAATGTATCATAATAATACATTGGTAATTCCAAGATAAGGGGTATGTATTAAAATGATACATTTTTTCCGGTAATCCATCGATTGATGCAGCCTCTTGCGGATTACGCTTCGGCATAGCCCTGAAAAGAGGGCGCCTTATTTCTTTATATACCCTGGCATTAGCCTCGTATCAGGGGTTATACGCAAAAATATGCGTTTTATCTATGGTTGGCACGGCTTATGCTTATATATTACTGTTGATGGGGAATACCGGCAGCCGGGAGCCTTCAGGGGAACCGGAGCGGCAATCCGCCATCGAACAAGCCTATTTTTATATTGTTAAGGAGATATGTTATGAAATCGGTAACCTTGTATCGTCCTGCTATGCTTGAGAATGCATTGGATGACTTTGATCGGTATGTGGAGTCATTCTTCGGAGACTCCTCCCTGCTTCCTAATGCCAGGGTTTTCACCCATATGCCTGCGGTGGATATCCAGGAGACCAAAAACGCATACCTCTTGGAAGCAGAACTTCCCGGCTACGATGAAGAGAGTATCCAAATCCATGTGGACGGCGGTACCTTGACCATTGAATCCAAGCAAGACGACCCATCTGCCCGGAATGTTTCTGAAAAGCAGGAGGGCAAAGAAAAAGAGGAAAAAGTCTTTATCATCCGAGAGCGGCGGCGTTCCTCTTTTACCCGTTCCTTTAAGCTGCCGGAAAATGTGGACCCCGATACCATTTCTGCCCACTTCAAGAATGGTATCCTGAGCTTGGAGATCAAGAAACGGAATGAAAGCCAGAAACGGATGATCCCCATCTCAAAGAAATAAACCGGTAATCCTTGTTTTTAAGCAAGCCCCGGGCGAAACAGAGCCCCGGGGCTGTTTGTTTTGGAGGGTTTAGTGCTTAGAACCCGAGATATTCCCCGAGCAAGACGACCTTAATCCTTCCTGCGGGTTTACAAAGCCGGGTAAGCACCAGATAAGAACAGATTAAGTCCATGGAGACGCAGTCTGCACAGGTCTTTAAGACGGCTAAACCGCTGCATGTTACGAGGTGCGGCTATGGTCCGCGCCCGTACCACGGCGGCTTCCACGGTTTTTACCACGGAAGGCCCCCGCTTTGTACAGTCTGTTTCGTGAGATCTTGTATGCCTATACTTCATTCCTTTACCATAGCAGCGGTGAACCCTTTCAAAATATACCGGGGCTTGGTGAAGCCCCAAACATAGGCTAGATGCAAAACAAGACCTAGTGAACCCGCCCCGGGCGGCCCTATTAAGGATACGGGCATAGTATACCCTAAGGAGGCTCCCTGGAACCGGGCCTAGCGGTTTTCCCAAAAGCCGTTTGGGCTCCCCAAGGCTGCTCTTGCACCCTTCTTTTGCGTTTGAAGTCCGGTCCAGAGCCCTTCAGCCGTACTGTACCTCCCCGGCCTTTATCTTAGCGGCCATGCAAGTCAAACCGGGTAAAGGAATAGACGGACCCGGGGCATGGATGGGCCAGACGGGCGTATATACACAAAAAATCCATACCTCGAAGCAGGGAACAGGATACTACCTTACTATATCGAGGTGCGGTGATGTATGTGATGGCTTATGCCCCTTACGGGGCGGAGGGTATTATTATCCGGGTTGAAGCGGATATACGCCGGGGCATCCCGGGGATCGATATTACCGGTCTGGCGGAAGGGGCGGTCCGGGAGGCTCGGGAACGGGTCATGGCAGCCTTCCGTAATTCAGGCTATACCTTCCCGCCGGATCGGATCCTGATTAACCTCGCCCCCGCAGGGGTACGGAAAGACGGTACCGCTTTGGATCTCCCCATAGCGCTCGCGGTGATGGCCGCCGCAAAGATGGTCCCGGTTCCAGATAATCTCATGGTGATGGGAGAACTGGAACTTTCCGGAAGGCTGCGGCCGGTTCGGGGAGTGCTGGCCGCCACCGTAGCGGGCCTTAAAGTAGGAATCCAGGAATTTATCGTCCCTGCGGATAATGCCCGGGAAGCGGCCATCCTCGCCGCCGGCCGTTTCTCTGGGGCGGCTACCTTAGGTGAAGCGGTTCATGCCCTGCGGATCCGGGCGGAAACCGGTTCTTTGCCGGCCTTTGAAGAAGCCTCCCTTGCCCCATCCGGAGGCGAGGCAAGGGAAAACAATACCGAAACCCCGGGCGGAGATTTTGCCGAAGTCCGGGGGCAGGGACAATACAAGCGGGCCTTGGAAATTGCCGCGGCAGGAGGGCATAACCTGCTGGTCTTTGGTCCCCCGGGGGCGGGGAAAACCATGCTTGCCCGGTGTATGCCTTCGATCATGGCGCCCCTGAACACCGATGAGGCGGTGGAGGTAACTCGGCTCTACAGCCTAGCAGGGCAGTTAGCCCAGGGCCTTTCATCGGAGATGGAAGGGCTTATCACCCGGCCTCCGTTTCGGTCGCCCCATCATTCGGCTAGCGCCGAGGGTATTTTGGGGGGCGGCAAGACCGTACGGCCCGGGGAGATCAGCCTCGCCCATTGGGGCGTGTTGTTTCTGGATGAAGCTCCTGAATTCCGGGCCCATGTGCTCCAATCCTTACGGGAACCCTTGGAAGATCGGGTGATAAGTATCTCCCGGGCAGAAGGGCCGGTACGGCTTCCTGCGGATTTTCAGCTTCTTTTGGCGGCCAATCCCTGTCCCTGCGGACGGTTGGGGATGTACGTTCCTGGGCTTACCCCGGCAGCCTCGCCGGGAACCGAGGTAAGCTGTTTCTGCAGCCCTGAAGAGATTCGCCGGTATTGGCGCAAGTTGGGGGCCGCCCTGCTGGACCGGATGGAACTTCGGGTAGGGGTCCATGCCCCGAAGATCCAGGCTTTACGGCAAGGGGGAGAAGAAACCAGCGCAGAAATCCGTCAGCGGGTCCTCAAAGCGGTAGCAATACAGCAGGAACGGTTCAAGAACACTCCGGTACGCCGTAATAGCCGGATGGCTCCGGGGATGGTCGAGCGGTACTGTGTATTAACCGATGAAGCCGAAGGGGCGTTCCGGGTGGCCGCTACAAAACTCGGGCTTTCAGGAAGGGCTTTTCATGGGGTATTGCGGGTTGCCCGGACTATTGCCGACTTGGAGGGGACTACGCGTATCTTACCCCTCCATGTTTTGGAGGCTCTCCAGCACCGCCGTTTGGGAGATGATCCTTATGACATTTTGACCATAGATACCTAGTTATAGATGGAACAGTTTCACCATGGGACCTTTTGAAACTGCCGGGGATAGCGTATATAGAACTTTTTTCCAAAGTCGGTTAGGTTGAAAAGGGTTTTCTTTATATCTCCCGTGGTTTTTTCACCAGCTGCCCTTTTGAAAAAGCCTCATACTATATTCCTAGGGGCGTACTTTAAGGAGGATTATATGCCGGATATTACCTATGATATACTGAAACACTACGGTGTTATTGGAGAAGACCCAGGAGGCTGGAAAAAAGAAATCAACCTGGTCTCCTGGAATGGCCGAACTCCCAAGTTCGATATCCGTACCTGGGCTCCAGGCCATCAGAAGATGGGGAAAGGCATCACCTTGACACGAGAAGAAGCGGTTAAACTCGCGGAGGTGTTGTCCCGTTCCTTAACAAACGATGAGGCCGGGGAATAGTGCAGTTTATACCCGTGTATACAGCCCTGGGTTTATGGATCATCCGGTGAGCAGGGCTTGTCAAAAATGGCGAAAAGGGGTACATCTGAGGAGTACCTTTTTCAAACCCTGGGTAGGTTTGGAAAAGGCTTTGGGGAAACCTGCTCAAGGGCCGGTTTCCCCCCCAATCTAAGCGTGCTTTTTCAGAATCCGACCTTTTGAAAAAGCCCCGTTCATACAGAAGAAATAGTGCTTGTATAGAGGTTAGTGCGAATATGTCGATGCGTATTACTGCAAATGGAAAAGCCCTTGAACTTTCCGGCGAGCTTTCCGTAACTCAGCTGCTTACTGAAGTACAGGTGGAGATGCCGGAATATGTGAGCGTCCAGATCAACGATGTCATGATACTCCGGGCGGATTTTGACAAAACCTTGGTAAAAGAAGGGGCCGTCGTGGAATTCCTCTATTTTATGGGAGGTGGCTCCCTATGCTGAAGCTTGCCCAGGAACATCGGGCAATTATGGTAGCTCACGCTCAAGAAGGGTTTCCTAACGAAGCCTGCGGCCTCTTGGCTGGGGAAGTGCAGGGGGATGAAAAGGTGATCAAGAAGGTGTACTGCCTCAACAATCTCGACCAAAGTCCTGAGCATTTTTCCATGGCCCCGGAGGAGCAGTTCAAGGCAGTGGCAGACCTGCGTAAAAACGGTTTGGTCCTGCTGGGAAACTTCCACAGCCACCCCGGGAGTCCTGCCCGTCCTTCGGACGAAGACATTCGCCTCGCCTTTGACCCTACCTTGAGTTACGTGATTATTTCACTACAAGCAGGAGAGCCGGTTTTAAAAAGTTTTCTGATTCGGCAGGGGACCGTATCAGAAGAAGCGGTGCAGGTGTAAGGTGCCCTATTTTCCTCTGTTTGTGGATCTTGCCGGAAAGGATTGCCTTATCGTGGGAGGCGGGACCGTAGCAGTGCGAAAAGCCCGATCCCTTCTCAACTTTGGCGCTCAGCTTCGGGTGGTGGATCCTAATCCTTCAGAGTCCATTAAAGCCCTGGCATTAACCCTCTTGTCCCGTCCTTATAAGAGCCCGGAGGATCTTGCAGGAGCGGCGGTAGTTATTGCGGCCACGGATAAGAAGGAACTGAATAACCTGGTAGCCCAGGACGCCCGGGCCGCGGGAATCCCGGTCAATGTCGTAGATGATCCTGAAAAGTGTACCTTTTTTTTTCCTGCCTTGGTCCAACGGGGTGAGCTCGTAGCAGGTATTTCTACCGCCGGTTTCTGTCCCCGATTCTCCGCCCTGTTCCGTGAACACTTAGACGCAGCCTTGCCTCCGAACCTAGGAGACGTTCTAGAAGCGCTCAGCCGAGAACGGCAGCGCTTACCATGTTCTGAACGGATCCAGGGGCTTGATAGGTTAATTGTGCCCCTTCTTACGGAAATTTTTGTCCCTTACTCTTGTAAAGTATAGAAAAATGTACCATAATTTTTTGATAGACGTAAAGGTACGTAGTAACTTCGTTATTAATGATTACTTATGGAGGTTTAGTGTGAAGCGGATTTTTCTAAGTATCGTTTTCTGTATTGCTATGGTAATGGTTATGCCGATCATAGCTCAGGAGGAGTCCGAAAGTGGGACCCCCTACTATTACGTTAATGTTCCTATTGAACGGGTCTATGCGTATAAGAAAGGGTATGTGGTAGCCTATCGGACCGGCGTTATTGTTCCTGGTGTGGCTCATCTGTATCTTCCCATCGAATGGTTTCAAGATGGTCCTCGGGCTGAAGAGTCCGCCCCTCCTAAAGGAGAGGTTATCCTCTTAGGTCCTGGAAAATCATGGCCTTATCTGACGGTATATTACAAAGAGGGGGAATTTAGCCATGTCCGTCTCTATGTACGTCGAGAACGGACCCATGAGAGCTGGGGTGGTATTCCTTTAACCGTCAATATTGATGATCGATTTGAAGGGGTGGAGGAGATAAAGCTCGCCCATTAATGAGTCCTGAGGAACTACAAACTATCCAAGAAGCTATTCGTGCTGAAGGGCTTGAAGGATGGATTTTTTCTAATTTTCATCACCGGGATAGGCTTTCCGATGCAATTCTTCATATTATACCGGAAACTACCAATTCCCGGTTATGGGTATATGCGGTTCCTGCCCAGGGGAAGCCCGTAAAGATAGTCCATGCCATTGAAGCGGGGCTGCTTGCGGATCTTCCGGGTAGTAGCCGGGTATACCTTGATCGAGATGATTTTATTGCTGCCCTAGAGCCTCTAGGGCATAAGTGTTGGGGGGCCCATTTTTCTGAAACCCTCCCCGCTATTTCCTTTCTTGACGCAGGAACCGCACAGTTATTTGAAAAAGCCGGGATGAAGCTGGTTTCTGCGGCAGCTTTAATCCAACGGTTTAAAGGAACCCTTGATACTCAGGGTATACAGGCCCATGAACAGGCAGCAGGGGCTTTATATGACATCATAGGCATTGCCTGGAAAGCGGTACAGGATGCTTATACCCATCATCGGACAATCACCGAGGGAGAACTCCGTAGTATCATGCTGGAGGAGTTCCACAGGCGGAAGCTGGTAACCGATCATCCGCCCCTGGTTGCGACGGGGGTACATTCGGGAAACCCCCATTATGATTTTTCCGGGTCTGGTGCTCCCCTGCGAGACGGCGAGGTGGTGCAATTTGACCTATGGGCCAAGGAACGTGGTCCCCAGGGTATATATGCGGATATTTCTTGGATAGGGATCTTTGGGATTTCTGCCCGGGAAGCGGTTAAACGGGCCTTTACCGATCTCGTAGAGGTCCGGGAAGGGGCGTATCGGTTTATTACAGCGGAACTCGAGGCGGGGCGGCCCCTATCAGGGGCCATGGTGGATACCAAAACCAGGGATCTCTTGACCGGTTTGGGATACCGGGGAGCCCTTAAACACCGTACCGGCCACGGTATAGATACGGAATGTCATGGTTCCGGGGTCAATATGGATAGCGTTGAATTTCCCGATTCCCGGCTCCTCCTTGAGGGTTCCTGTTTTTCGTTGGAGCCGGGGATTTATTTTTCGGACTTTGGTCTAAGGACCGAAATTAATGTCTATATTAAGCAAGGAAAACCGCGCATCTCCGGGAAAGACCGCCAGTTTACATTGCTCACCTGTTGACAAGGCGGTTCTCGGATAGCAGCTATTAGGGGCCGAAAGCCTCCTACGGTCAACCAGTTAAGGGAATGAAAACTAAAAAAGGATCCCCTCGGGCTAAAGCCCGGGATTATAGGGATTTTTCATGCTCAAGCCCCGTTAATCGGTGTCGGGCTTTAGCCCGCAATCTGGGTAATCAGGGGGCAAAATTGCTAACCTGTTGACCGTGGAAAGCCTCCCCTCCCCGCATTTATCCAGGGGATCCCCTGTAGGATCCCGCAAAGGGCACTTTTTATAAGTTTCCCCAACATCCCTTATATTATACATAGAGAGGCTGTTTGAAATAGCATATTTTGAAACAACCTCAGAAAATTACAGAGGAAATACTTATGGCAAATCCAGTACCGGTTCCCCAAGCATTACTTGATTTTATTAAAAGGGGAAAGAAATTTCTGGTCCTAGGGCATAAAGAGCCTGACGGCGACTGTATAGGCAGTCAGCTTGCCCTGAGCAGTGTATTACGGCGGCTTGGGAAAGAGGCTATTCCCTGTTCTGCAGGCCCCTTTAAGCGGCCCGAAATAGGACCCTATCAGGAGCGCTGTATCCTTCACATCGGTGCACAAGAACGGGAAGGGGCCTGGGTCCTTATAATGGATTGTTGGGCTCTTTACCGTACCGGGGATCTGGCCGCTGCTTTGGAAGGGCTTCCTCAGGCGATCATCGATCATCATGCCTCAGGAGCCTATGCTGAGGGAACCTCAGAAGGGGTCCGCTATATTGATCCTACCGCGCCGTCGGTAACCTTTATGACCTTAGGGATCATTGAAGCCCTGGGTTTGAGCCCTACCAAAGAAGAAGCGGAATTACTTCTCTTTGGACTGTGCACCGACACGGGCTTCTTCCGTCATATTGATGAGCAGGGGGCGGAAACCTTTGAATACGCTGCCCGAATGATCCGTGGAGGTGCCAGTCCTAAGCAGGTATTTCAGCGCATCCATGGGGGGAAAAGTCTGAATTCCCGGATCCTTATGGGCATCATGCTTTCCCGAGTCCAGGTCTACTTTGAGGGAAGCCTCTTACTCACCACCGAGTCCTATGAAGACACGCAGCGTTTCGGTTTAGAGGGCAGGGATTCGGATACCTTGTATCAGGTGCTCCAGGCTGTAAGGGGGGTCGAGGCTATCGTGATCATCCGGCAAGAAACCCCGGAAAACTGTACCGTGGGATTGCGTTCACGGGATAGGGTCAACGTCGCGGAAATTGCCGCTCAATTTGGAGGGGGAGGCCATAAAAACGCCGCGGGATGCAGTATCCCCGGGGATATTGAAGCAATCCGTCTGCAAATCCTTAGAGCCTTTGAGGATAAGCGTAGCCTGGGTCCTTACTCCCTAAGCTTACCTTAAAGGGAGGAACCGCAGGATGCGGTCCGGTTCTGTACCGTCCTGTCTGGGGATTGTTGAAAACTATACCACGGCTCATGGAGATCACTATGGGGGCCAATGCTCAGTATAAAGACAGCGTTTTTTCATTACTCTTTAGCGAACCTGAAACATTACGGGAACTCTACAGCGCTCTTTAAGGGGTTCCGGCGGTCCCCATTACCATCAATACCCTCCAGGATGTGCTGTATATGGAGCGGTACAACGATATTTCTTTTACTCTAGGTAACACGTTGGTGATTTTGATAGAGCATCAGTCCAGCATCAACCCTAATATGCCGCTGAGAATACTGTTGTATATAGCCAGGGTCTATGAAAAGATCATCGAGCAGGCGGTGAAGGGCAGTTTGTACCGAGAAAAGCTCATCATGATACCCTGTCCTGTACTTATCGTGCTGTATAATGGAACTAAACCCTATCCGGATACGCAGATCCTGAGGCTTTCTGATACTTTTGAGGATATGGGGGACCTCAAATATAGGGTGTTTTCCCATCTTGAGTTTATGGTTAAGGTGTACAACATCAATCAAGGGCATAACGAGGAGATCCAGCGGCGGTGTGCAAAACTCAGGGGAAGGAAGAAGCGCTGAAGGCAGCGATACACTACTGCATCGAACATCAGATTCTCAGCGCATTTTTAAAAGCTCATAGTACGGAGGTAAGGAACATGTTATCTCGGGA
>JAITRH010000118.1 GCA_031288495.1 Treponema sp.
GTGGCGCTGGATATGGCGTCAACCTTGGGCAATGGATCCGTGTCCGTCCACTTGGGGGTTCCATTGGCAGTACCCGCGCTGTTGTTTCCGGTGCGTGTGCCGGCGTTGATAAATTTCTTGGGCTCCGCAACGTACCCTGACGCGGTAAAAGACGTACGCGAAGGGCGGATATCGGCGATATTTGCCGTAATATCATGGAAAAATTCACTGAAGGCCATGAATTTTTCGCCATACAAAGCCGTCGTCGGCGCCGCTATCCCGGCAGCGGGAAAGGTTCCGGTCTTGTCCAACAGGGTTTCTTCCCCTTCTTTAACCGCCAGGGTGAATGCCGTTTCTGTGGGTGGTACCGCAATTTTTACCAGCGTTGTCCTGCCGCCGTTGGTCAAAACCGGCATAGGCGTTACGGCCTTTTCGTTAAGGGTATAGGTTCCCTTAGTATAATCGCCTTTTTCCACCTCCAAAACAATGTAATTGGTCTGTGATCCCTTGGCATTCGGATGCGCCACCCCATAGGAGCCGGTGAGGGTCAACGCCAAATCCTCGCTCGTGGCATAATACTCTTCGGTGATGTTTTCACATCCCATCAATGTCCATAGGGCGCAGAGGAGCAGTATTAGCGCGGCCGCCCCCCCCCCGGGCGGGGGTGGAGATTGATTGAAAAAAGCAATAATAAAAAACAATAATATAAAAAAAATTTTGGGTTTTTTTTAACAAACCAACAATTTTCCTTGGGGGGCGTGGTGTATTTTTTACCCCCCCCCCCCCCCCCTAGGGGATGTTTTAAAATTCATACAATACCTCCTAAAAAACGCATATATAGTTATATAAATGTAACTATGTAAAGATAATATAACATATATATGTTCTCGTCAACTAACTATCAAAGTTTTTTTGGAAATTTTTACAAAAAAATGGCCTCGGGCGGGGTTTCCAACATGACGCCTTTGAACATGCATATAACCTTGACTTCCCCGTTCCGGGCAACGTTCATCTCCCGGGTTACCTCGGTTATGTCCGGTACATCCCTCACCGCAGGTATCTCATGCGCCTTTTCGACGTCCACCCCTGCTGATAAACACAAAGCCCCGGTCCGCCTTGTTCCATTGGCTCCCCGGGATATTCGTCCCATCCGGCTAAGGCCGGCTCCTGTTCCAGCCGCCGCTGCCGGGCAGTCGTCCCTGCAAGAATGTCCGGCCGCCGGATCGGAACCTGGATACCCAACCTGTACAATACCCCGCCTGGCATCAGGATAAACCCATAACGTATTTCCCTATACACTATGGAATGAGCAAATTCTATGCGTTTATCCTCTTAGCTGGTTTTGCCTCTTTCATGGGGTTTTGGGAAAGTTTTAAGGATTAGATTTTTCCTGAGACACCCTACTATTGACAGCCGGTAAGGCATACCCTATTATGTAATTATATTTTTCGTAAGGAGTTAACCTATGGCAGATGAAGAAAAAGAAAGTAGTGGCGTGTGGTATGGAATTTTAGATGCGGCTCTAAAAATTCCCGGTGCCCGAGTAGATAGGACGAATTTTTTAGAAAAAGAATTTGCTAAATATACAGGGGACGAATTGGCCAAGATCCTGGACGAAGGGCCGGGAAAAGCGGGGATCCCTATTGATACCCTGGAGAAAATCGCCGATGGGGCGATACGGTCCCATACGACCATAGTAACGGGCACCTCATTTCTTGCGGGCCTTCCTGGGGGCCTAGCTATGGCGGGAACCATACCTGGTGATTTGGTTCAATATTATTATCACGTAATCGTCATCGCCCAAAAATTGGCATATATCTATGGGTGGCCCGATTTGCAGGTGGATAGTGAGGGGACAGACGACAAAGACGCCTTCCTCGCGGTTTTAACCATATTCATCGGTATCATGAGCGGTGCGAAAGAAGCAAACAGCGTGCTAAAGCCCATGTCGGAAATTTTATCTAAAGAAACCGCGAGAAAGCTTCCGGTGATTGCCTTGGCAAAAGTTGGTTTGCCCCAAATAGCGAAACAAGTGGCCAAGGTGCTGGGAGCCAACCTGGCCAAACAGGGACTGGCTAAAGGCATCGGTAAGATCATACCCCTGATTGGCGGGGCCATATCTGGAGCCGTAACCATAGCGACCTACTTGCCCATGGCAAATACCTTAAAGGTTGAATTGCAAGATCAAATTATAAAATAAGCGCATTGCACTGTTGCCCTGGTACCTTCATTGTTGCTAACAGATAGAATGGTGTGGCGTGGGGTTAATGATGGATAGGGTCTATGCAGGTACCAAGGAACATTGATTTCAAGATAGGCCTCATTTTGGGCTTGCTTGTGGTGGGTATGGGAGGGGTGAGTTTCTTTTATACCCCCTATGAGTATAACCGGATGGTCCCGGCAGAGCGTTTTGTCCCTCCAGGGTGGCGGCATCTTATGGGAACCGACAACTTTGGCCGGGATATATTTTCCCGGATCATGAGGGGAACCCAGTATACCCTGCTGGTATCTCTGGGTACGGTACTGGGAAGCGCCTTTATCGGCGCTTCTTTGGGGCTTATCTCCGGGTATCGGGGGGGGCTTTGGGATGAGGTGTTCATGCGCCTCATGGACACCCTGA
Source organism: Treponema sp. (assembly GCA_031288495.1). Taxonomy (GTDB): domain Bacteria; phylum Spirochaetota; class Spirochaetia; order Treponematales; family Breznakiellaceae; genus JAIRLU01. Next base: position 2,600 of record JAITRH010000118.1, read on the forward strand.
GCTCTTTTCCGGGGATCCTGATAGCCCTGATGATGGTCTCCCTCATGGACAATAGACCTCATACCCTGATGATTGCCTTACTTATCTTGTTTATTCCCAGTTATGTACGGATCATGCGGAGCGGAATCTTGGAATACAAAAATCGAGATTTCGTGAAAACCGCAGGGCTTATGGGGGCTACCCATATACGCATCATCTTTGTCCATATTTTGCCAAACCTCAAGAACTCGTTGTTTTCCGCTACGGTCCTGGGCCTGTCCAATGCTATCTTGGCTGAAGCCACCATGAGTTACCTGGGCCTTGGCATACAGCCGCCGATCCCAAGCTGGGGCCGGATGCTCTCAGAATCCCAGAACTTTCTTTTTAATGCCCCCTGGTGCGCCTTGGCCCCGGGGACGATGATAATGATAACGGTCATCGCCTTTCACAGTATCGGCGAGGGTATCCGGCAGCGGTGAAACCGATCTCTAGCGGGAGCCCCTTATTGCAGGTACGGCATCTATCGGTGGGGATCCGGAAGGGCAGAACATACCTTCCAGGGGTGGATGATATAGGGTTTCAAGTACAAGCCGGGGAAATTGTGGGGATCCTTGGGGAATCGGGCTGCGGCAAAACCCTTACCGCCCTCTCCATCCTCGGCTTGCTTCCTCCCGGCATCCAGGTTATCCGTGGAAGCATCCGCTTTGACGGCCTGGATCTGCGGAGTCTTTCAGAACGGGAGCTCTGCGGTATTCGGGGGCAGGATCTATCCATGGTGTTTCAGGAACCTATGAGTTCCCTGAATCCGCTGCTTACTATTGGACGGCAAATTGCAGAACCCTTACGTTTACATGGAAGAAGAAACAAGCGTCTTATAGAAGGGGAGGTGCTGGATATCATGCATAAACTCGGCCTCCCGGAGCCGGTAAAACTTGCGGCTGCCTATCCTCACCAGCTTTCAGGGGGCATGCAACAGCGGGTGATGCTTGCCCTGGCCATGGTGTGCAAGCCCAAGCTGCTTATAGCCGACGAAGCCACCACCGCCTTAGATATGAGCACCCAGGCCCAGATCCTCCACCTGTTGCAAGGGATCAACCGGGACTTAGGTACGTCCATCTTGTGTATTTCCCATGATCTGGGGGTCATAAGCCGTCTCTGTGATCGCCTTTTGGTCATGTATGCAGGCAAGCTCCTCGAAGAAGGCACGGTGGAGGCGGTTTTCGCGGATCCCCGGCATGAGTACACCAAGGGACTCATCGGTTCCATCCCGCACAAGGAGTGGAAAGGCAAGCCCCTGCTCGGTATTCCCGGTAAGGTGCCCTCTATCGAGGAAAAGCCTCCGGGTTGTCCCTTTGCCCCTCGTTGCAGCAAGGCCCGGGTTCAGTGTACCCTTCGGTTCCCGGATCCCCGGCATCTGAGTGCGGACCATAGGGTTTGCTGTATTGGGGAGACCGAGTATGTCTGATGCCTTGGTCGTTATAAAAAATCTTTCCAACACCTATCGTACCCGCGCCTATGGGGTCTTCGGCAGGGAACTCATGCAGCCTGTGCTTGACCATATCACCCTCGAAATCGGTCGGGGGGAGATCTTCGGCCTCGTGGGGGAATCGGGCTGCGGTAAAACCAGCCTCGGAAACAGCATATTGGGGCTTATTGCCTATGAAGGAGACATCATCATAGACGGGTTGCGGCAGAACCGCCGGGGACGGCTGAGCCGGTCCAAAGCGCTGGCCCGGAAGGTACAGGCCGTTTTTCAGGATCCCGGAGCAGCCCTTAATCCCGCTAAGACGATCCGCTGGCTCCTGGAAGAGCCCCTCAGAATACATGGGATCGGGACAAAACAGGAACGTATCGCCAGGGTGGATGCCATGCTTCACCGGATAGGCTTGGATCCGGGGTACAAGACCCGTCGGGTTTACGAACTTTCGGGGGGACAGAAGCAGCGGGTGTGTATCGGCTGCGCCTTGATGCTGGAGCCTCAGTTCATCGTGGCGGACGAGGCGGTCAGTTCCCTCGACGTGTCCGTGGGAGCCCAGATACTGAACCTATTTCAAGAGCTGCACCAAAGCCTCGGCTTGGGGATGCTCTTCATCTCCCACAATCTGCAAGTGGTCTATTATATGTGCCACCGTATTGGGGTAATGTATAAAGGGCAAATCGTGGAACTGGGCACTGCTCAGGGGGTATATTTCCATCCGGCCCATCCCTATACCCGGATTTTGTTAGACCCGGCCTGTGAGCCGGCAGGTTCCGATACCCCGGTTCAGGGGCCGCCCTGGGCAGGGCTGTACCGGCAGGAGGGCTGCGGTTTTGTTGAGCGGTGTCCCCGGAAGAGGGCGGACTGCGGGAAGAACGCACCGGGCTTGGTCAACATTGCCCCTTCCGGGGAAGCGCCTCATCAGGTACGATGCGCTTTGTTCCAGGATGGTATACCTATGCAAGGCCCCTCAAAGTCCGGAAGGGAGCTTGCCGTATAAAAATACAGAAATCCATCCGCGGCTCGTAGACGTACCCGGAAAGGTGGCCGTACTCTTGTTTACGCTGCCGGAGAGCGGGGGGATAGAATTTTGTATTTTTTTATGATTTTAGGTTGACTTTTTTGAATAATTTATTATATTAGCTTTAAACATAGCAAGTTGCAATGTTCAACGAAAAAGGAGGGAACTATGCCGACAGATACCCGTAAGTTGCTGGAATATGTTGTTAAAGCACCCCCCCCCCCCCCCCCCAATATTTTAATCTTACCCAGGATTGTACGGGCCTTTGCCGTTTCTCGGTATGTTTGTCTACCGGTAATTTCTCTACGTTATCCGCAGATTGTAGTACGAAGAGAAGGTGGAATATGACATAAGGTAGGAAAAACCATACAACATGAATTTATATACGAAATCATGTTCGTTACAGCTTGTGAAGTGTCATTTTTTTGAAATTATTTTGAGGAGCATGTATTAAAGGTATTTTATGGAAGATTATGCAGAATACTTGAAAAAACGTATTCGTGTTGAACAAAATCGGCAAAGAAAGTCTGTTGAAGAGCAAAAACAAGCTATAGAAAGCGGTCTCTATCCATCTTCATTTTCAATGCCGCTTTCATTGCAATTTGAGTTAACCGGCAGATGCAATCTAAAATGCCGTCATTGTTACAATAGGTCAGGTGATCTTCCAAATGACGTTATGACCGTAAAACGATGGAAAGAGTTATCGACAGAAATTGTTAATCACGGCGGTATTTTTGAATGTATTATATCCGGTGGGGAGCCGCTTTTGCTTGGCAACGATCTTTTTGATATTATGGATTTATTGCATAATGACGGCACAGTTTTTATGTTAATCAGCAATGGGTTTCTTATGACACCAAAAATTGTAGAGAGATTAAAAAAATATCGTTATAGGTGGATTCAAATTTCTATAGACGGTTCAAGCACAAAATTTCATGATGAACTTAGGCAGGTTTCCGGCAGTTGGGAAAAAGCAGTTTCCGCAGCGTTAATGGTTGCAGATGCCGGTATACCTCTTGCCATAGCAAACACATTGACGCCAAACTCAATAGAAGATTTACCAGAAATGGCTCGGCTTGCTTATGAATGTGGCGCATCATCACTCATTACTGGTGAAATTTTCCCGAGCGGTCGTGGAGCCATCAATGAAGAATTATTGCTGAATAATGCGCAAAAGGGCCGCCTTCTTCAAATTATTGATGAACAGCAAAAAATATATGCTAAGCGTATGCTTATACAGCGATCTATGTCAAACAGAGTTCAGCTTGAAGGGGTATGTGATTTGCCGGTTACAGGAGCTATCATACGGCCAAATGGAGATATACGGCTTGATTGTATTGCGCCTTTTGTAATGGGCAATGTTGCAAATGCTCCGTTTTATGAACAATGGCAAGAAAGCCGGTATTGTTGGCAGGACGAAAGAGTTAAATCATACATAGAGTCGGTTGACTTGTATTCAGGAAAAAGCAATTTACATAGAAATCATGTTGAAGGAGACATCATTTTATGAAAAAGACTTATGTGCGTCCCATTATGTTTTATGGGAAGGAACCGAGGGGACTTATTCCTCTAGTTGCGGGAGTTGCCGCCGCGCTTGGCGTATCGCAGGCTGTAGCAGGTCTTGCTTTAGGTGCCACCGCCGGGTTGGGTGCCGTTGCCGCTGGTACGGCAGTAGCAAAAAAAGTTGGCGATAATCGTTTAGCCCGTTTGGAATGCTTACCCGCACTTGATGCGGTAATGGTATAATTTTTGAAGGAGATAGCATAATGAAAAAAGCATATATAAGACCTATTATAGCTTATGGGAAAGAACCTGACTGCCTTATTCCTGCTGTAATCGGAGCAGGAATGGCTCTTGCTGCAGCTTTAGGTGCGGCTTCTTCTTCGGCAGCAGCGCTGGGTGGCCTTGCTGTGGGTGCAGCTTCAACCGCTGCCCTTGGAGGGGCAGTTGCCGCTGGTACCGCACTTTCCAAAAAAGGAAGACATCACTTTGATAGCTGGGAACGTTTGCCTGCCCTTGATGTTGTAGAGGCATACTCATGACGGCATTTTCGCATCTAAAGGCTTATATTCCTGTCCGTAAAGATTTAAAGTTTCGTACTGAGGGAAATGTTGGGCTAGTGTGCAATAACCAGGATTTCCGCATTGATTATCTTAACGAAACGGCTTTATCAATATTTCAGCTTATTGACGGGAAAAGAACTGTTGCAGATATTGTGTCTTGCTTTATGAAAGCGGTTGATGTCAGTGCGGACGTTTTCGAGCATGATTTAATTGAGATATTAAGGAACTTTCAATGGCAGAAGATAATAATTCTGAAAAAGAAAGTGTAACTTTTATTTGCGACAAGTGTGGAGAATGTTGTCGGCATCTTGAACCGTTTTTGAATATATGGCCGCATCAAACAAATGGCCTTTGTAATTTTTTGGAAGGCGATTTGTGTTCCATATATGCAAAGCGGCCTGATTTTTGTAACTATGAACGTTGGTCATCATATTACATTGATAATAAGAGTAAGAAAG
>JAITRH010000137.1 GCA_031288495.1 Treponema sp.
ATGGGGAAATTGGGCAACCGCTTCGGAGAGCTTGCCGAACATCTGGCCATACCTAATATTATGGAGAAGTTTATCGCATTGGGCTATTATTTTAGCGAGAGAGGCATTATAAGATATAACGAAATCGTTTCTTCTGAAACAGGCCGTATAGATGCGGAGCTTGATATACTCTTAGAGAACGATTCGTACAGCATCGCTGTGGAAGTGAAAGTAAGACCCGTTCAAACAGATCTGATCCAACACATCCACCGCCTTGAAATTTTGAGGAGATATAAAGACAGAAATGGAGACAAACGAGAGATCTGCGGGGCCATAGCGGGGGTGATTATGCTGGAAAACGTGAGGCAGGCGGCATTAAGTTTTGGTCTGTATGTGATAGCGCAATCAGGGGATACGGTTAAGATTGAAGAACCGCATCAGATACGCGGTTGGTGAGGGATGTGGGGCGGGCTGACAAGTGCGTTTATCCTGGCAAAGGGGCGATCCCTTACATTTCAAGTTCCATCTGTCCGTTTTCAAGGTCCTCCCGGTTCCGGCCTTTTTGGGGAAAGAATTCCCTATGCCAGCGGAGGGCGGCAGCTATGGACCGCGCTACCGGCAGTACCTGGGAGTCGGTGTAGTGGTCGTAGTCGAACCGGGCATGGGGCAGGGACGCTGGTTCCGGGCCGTTTACTGTCCAGACGAATTCCACGGTTCCCCGGCGGCCCTTCCAGCCCAAGGCGCGGGCGGCTTTTACCTGGGGCGGTGTAGAAGCGGTGTAGGTTTCCGGGGGCCGGGAAAGCCGCTTCCGGTAGACTAGTTCTCCATCCAGCTTCCCCCCTCGCAGTTCCTTGAGGATGCCGGAAACTTTCTGCCGAAGAGCTTCCTCCCCGGCATCGGAAAACACTAGTTCCAACAGTTCCAGTTGAACCCGCCGGGCTAGGGGTGTGACATCGCTTCGTACCGCTTCCATGCCCTTTACCTCCACTTCGACGGTCCCGTCCTCTGCCAGGAGGAGGCCGCTATAGCCTTTGGCCCGGCCGCGGGCGGTCTCTCCGCTCTCGTGAAGGGCGCGCAAGGGGGGTATCAAAAAGCGGCGGTAGGCTTTTTCGAACCTCATCTCCAGGAAGGACTCAAGGCGGTATTCTTCTAAGATCCGCTCCGTCAGGAAGCGGTTCAACTCTCCGGCCATATTCCCGCAGAGAGAGGCGAAATCGCCATAGGCTGCGCTGTCCGAAAGGCCGATCTCCACGAAGAGGGAGTCCGTGTCTCCGTAGAGCACTCGGCAGCCTTTACCGGCAAACCAGTCCCTGGATACCAGGAGCCACTTCCGGGCAAAGGAGGTAATGGCCCCGGCCAATTCGGTACGGGCATAACGGCAGGCCCCGGTCCCCAGGACGCCGTAAAAGCTGTTCATGAGGATCTTGTACACATGGGCGGCGGTATCGTCCCCGGCACCCAGGGCTTTCCGTCTCGCGGCGAAGTACCCGGCGATGAGGGCGGGCAGGACCCCCGCTGTTCGGGAAAAAGCCACCCCATTGGGCGCGGTAATGACCCCCTGGGGAGAATCCGCCGGAACACGGGCGTGAGAGAGGGGGTCTACGTTGAAGGTGCGTATGATGGTGGGGTAAAGGCTGCGGAAGTCGAAGACCGCCACATTACGGAAAAAGCCCGGCAAGGGATCCAGCACGGTCCCCCCGGCCGCGCCGGAAACCTCCTGGTCCCGGAAAAGATCCGGGGCTATCCCTTTCTTGCGGAGTTCCATGCCGTAGACGCGCTCGAAGCTGACCACGCTGGTCCAGGCCTTATCCAGGGAAACTCCGGTAAGACAGGAACGCTCCAGGGTCAGCCGGAACAGGCCGGTCTTTCCGAGGATCCGCAGCACCAGGACCGCATCGTGGTAACAATACGCCCCAAAACGCACCGGGTCCCGGGCATAGAGCCGCGCCAGGGCGGCGATCTTGTCGGTGCCTTCGATGCCGGCGAGCTTGCCTTCGCCTAACACCGCCTGAGAGACGGTTTCCAAGGTATAATCGGCAAAGGGCCTCCCTGAAACCGGGGGACCGGAACGGACAATCCGCAGGGCATCGATCACCTGACGTCCCGGTACCAGCGCAGCAGCGGAAAGCCGGCCTTCCCCGCTAAAATACACCGCCTCCACGTCCCCGGAACGTCCCAAGCAAAAGGGTATGCCCTGCCGCGCGCAGCGAGCCCACAGGTACTTGAAGTCGAAATCCAGCACATTCCACCCGGTAAGCACATCCGGGTCTGCCCGGCGGATATCCTCGATAAAGGCCCTGAGCATGGACCCTTCATCAGGATGAAACAAGACCGTTTCTGCCGAACCGGTCCGGGGAGACTCCCCGGAGGAACGGACCCGAACCAAGCCCCGGGGCTCCTTGAAACCGGCATCCGTCAGGGCAATGGCAATAGCCAGGATAGACCCGTCATCGGCATGGGTTTCAATGTCCACCGAAGCGATGGTGAGGGCGACCCTGAGGGGGCTATCCTGAGGGCTAAGCCCGGGGTTGGGAAACACCTGATCCACCACCCGGCCGGACCGGAAAGCCCCTCGGATTTCCACAGGCCCCTTGATATACCTTTCGGCCAGAAACATATCGGGGAGCTTCATATCCCCATAAGGAGTGGGTATGCCCGCCTGTTTAAGGATCCCTAGGGCCAAGGCCCTGTCCTGGTACCGGGGAAACTTCAAACAGGCATAGGTTCCCCGGCCAGGGCCTTCGAAGGCTTCCAGGGAAGCGGGGAACGTTTCATAGGGTAAGGATGAAAAGAGCCTGTCCTTCCGGCTTAGAGCCTCTTGGGGAATATACACCGAAGGCCGCCATCGGGATTCCATGACCGCAAAAGACCTGCCGTCTTCCAAACGCCCGATGAAGTACAGCCGGTCCCGCCGGAAATCTCCATAGCCCTGGACAATGAAACCCCGGAACACCCCCGCGGCTTCGGGAGGAGTCTCTGGAATCTTATGCAGCCTTCACGCCCTCCGAGGTTTGAGGAGGATTACGCCGGCCTACAAGCCGTTCCAAAAGTACCACATACACGGGCTTTGACGCGATCAACTCGGAGGTAAGCAAAGCGCAAAAGCACACCAGGACCAGGTTCCCTAAGTGATTGAAGTTGGCGCTCATTTCAAGGATGAGAACAATACCCGTAATCGGCGCTTTGACCACACCGGTAAAAAAAGCGGCCATCCCCAGGATGATGAAATTCAGGTTCTGCCCTTCTGCAATGTATCCAAGCCGCCATAAGCAGAGGCTCAGGAGATCCCCGGTTAACGCGCCGCAGACCAGGAGGGGCAGAAAAATGCCCCCTGCGGTTCCCGATCCATAGGAAAGGATGGTGAACAGGATTTTACCCGCCAGTAACAAGGCAAGAACCCCGATGGTCCGTTCCTCATGGGCCAGGGATTCTATCAGATCATGCCCCCCACCGAGGATGTCAAACCACCGCAGCCCCAGGGGAATAGAAACCAGCAAAGGGATCACCGGACGGAGGATCTGAGGGATGCGGCATCTCTCATAGCCGTTAAGCCCCCAATACAAGAGCCGTTTAAAGAGGTCTCCCGCCAATCCGCAGCTCACCCCCAAAAGGATAACCCAGGGTATATCCTTCAAGGACAGAACCGCTATGTACCTGAAATCAAAGACCGGCCCCCAGCCAAAGAACAAACCCGCCACCGCATCGGCGGTCATAGAAGCGCTCATGGCGCAGGCTAAAAACAGGGGGGAAAAAGATGCCTGTAACTCTTCAAGGACAAAGAGGACCCCCGCAAGGGGCGCATTAAAGGCTGCGGCTACTCCCGCGGCGGCACCGCTTGCGATGAGCCAATGCTGTTCCTGCTCCGGCTTGGGAAATACGGACAGGACTCCCTTCCCCACATAGGCCCCTATCTGTACCGAAGGCCCTTCCCTGCCCAGGGAAAGTCCCGCTCCCAATCCGAGTAAGCCCGTAAGCAGCTTGACGGGCAATTCCCGATAGTTCAAGGGCAGGCTTCCGGCTAAGGCTCCTTTGATTTGGGGTATGCCGCTTCCTTTGATCAGGGGCCATACCTTCCCGGCCCATCCCAAAACAAGGCCGATAAGCGCCAGCACCGCGCCCCAACGAAGCCAATACATCAAGCTGTGGGGCGCGTGGTAAATCCCCCGCCGCAGGGTATCGGTCTGGAGCAAGAGGTATCTAAAGAAAACAATGATGAGCCCTACCATAAACCCGATGAGGATACTTTCCAGGATGAGGGCTACACGGGAACCATAACCTTGATGCATCAGTTCGGGTAGGGTGTACCGGGGTTTATACATAGTCTTATTCTAGCGGATCCAGGGTTTCTCCCGCAACCGGCCCGCCACCCCCAAGGGGGCTTAAAGCCCGTGAGGGGCCTGGGGGTAAGAGAACGGGGCGCATCATGCTCCGGGACTTTGCCCCTGTGGAAACGAACAATCAGGGTAATCGGCGGATCCGGGGTTCCGTTCGCCTAGGTCGGCTGCGCCTCCCACGGATCATTCCACCCACATTTTGCCAGCCGGAACGTTATGTGAAATGCCCCTAAATTGGTTATAAAGTATAAAAATCATAGCCCTCATGTGCAAAAAGTATATGCAAAAGCCCTGCCGCCCCGCTCTTGTGCGGTTATGGGTAATACCCTATTCTTATGGAGTATGGCAGGAGGAAAAGGAGCAGACCATGAGCATTGGAACGAGTGTTCCCCGGATTGACGCCTATGAAAAGGTTACGGGCAGGGCGAAATATACCGATGACCTGGTAGAACGGCATGCCCTTATCGGGAAGGTCCTCCATGCCACCATTGCCCATGGACTGGTAAAGGGCATAGATAGTACTGAGGCGGCAGCGATTCCGGGAGTGGTCCAGATTCTCACCTGCTTCGATGTGCCGGATATCCCCTTTCCTACCGCAGGGCACCCCTGGTCCACGGATCCTGCCCATCAAGACCCCGCGGACCGGAAGCTCTTAAACCGCCGGGTCCGGCTTTACGGAGATGACATCGCCGCGGTGGTGGCCGAAAATGAAGTAGCCGCGCTTAAGGCCCTGCGGGCCATCAAGGTGGACTATGAGCCCTATCCGCTCTTGTTGACCCCGGATGAGGCCATGCAGGAAGGGGCCCCTTTGATCCATGAGCACTGTCCCCGGAACATCCTCAAGCATACTACTATGGAAGACGGCGATTTTGAAGCCGCGATTCAGGAAAGAGGACTCCTGCACTTTGAGGGAACCTATGAAACCCCCGCGGTGCAGCACTGCCATCTTGAACCGGTGATCTCCTTTGCCTACATGGAAAGCGGGCGGCTGGTGGTGGTCTCTTCCACCCAAATCCCCCATATTGTACGGCGCATTGTGGCCCAGGCCCTGGGGCTTCCCTGGGGTAAGGTGCGGATCATCAAGCCCTTTGTGGGAGGCGGCTTCGGTAACAAGCAGGACGCCCTCTATGAACCCCTCAACGCCTATCTTTCTTTGCGTGTAGGCGGACGGATGGTAAAACTGGAATTGAGCCGGGAAGAGATCTTTTTTGCCACCCGGGTACGCCACGGGATGCAAATCCGCCTCTCCTCATACACCCGTCCCCAGGGCAGGCTGGTGGCGCGGCAGTATAGGGCCTACTCAAACCAAGGGGCCTACGGTTCCCACGGGCATAGCATTGCCGCCAAAGGAACCAACGTGTTCCGGCAGCTTTACCAGGATGAAAAGGCCCGGAAAGTTGACATCTTTACGGTATATACCAACACCGCCACTGCCGGGGCCATGCGAGGATACGGGACCCCCCAGGCGGTGTTTGCCATCGAATCCCACATGGAAGACATGGCCCGCTCTCTTAACCTGGACCCCATCGAATTCCGTTTTATGAATCTCATGCCCCGGGGTTTTACGGATTCCTTTTCCAAGAATGTCAACTATTTTGATTCCTTTCATCAGTGTGTGGAACAGGGCAAAGCGTATATACACTGGGAGGAAAAACGGCGGGCCTATGGGCGCGAGACCGGTCCGGTCCGGCGGGGCGTGGGGATGGCCCTTTTTTGGTACAATACCGGGGTATGGCCTATTTCCATTGAAGTGTCCTCCTGCAGGATGGTGTTGAATCAGGACGGAAGCGTCCAGATCCAACTGGGGGAAACGGAAATCGGCCAGGGGGCGGATACGATCTTTGCCCAGATGACCGGTGAAACCTTAGGGATTCCCCTTGAGCAGGTCCATGTTATCAGTACCCAGGACACGGACAGTACCCCTTTTGGTACCGGAGCCTATGGGTCCCGTCAAAGCTATGTCGGGGGGATGGCGGTGCAGAAAACCGCCCTGGCGCTCAAGGAAAAGATCCTCCGCCTTGCCGGGACCTGCACGGGCATGCAACCTTCGGCGCTGGATATCCGGGCCGGAATCATCGTGCGGAGCTCCCTCAATCACGAGCCTTTGATGAGCCTTGGGGAACTGGCCGTGGAGGCGTTCTACAGTCCGGTCCATGCGGAACACCTCACTGCAGAGACCACGGCTCAGGCCAAGAGCAATGCCTACAGCTTCGGCTGTGCCTTTGCCGAGGTTGAGGTGGACATCCCCTTGGGAAAGGTCCGGCTCCTGGATATGATCAATGTGCATGACTGCGGCAGGCTGCTCAACCCCCAGCTTGCCCAGGCCCAGGTTCATGGAGGCATGAGCATGGCTATTGGGTACGCCCTCTCGGAACAGCTCATCTATGACACCAAGACCGGCAGGCTCTTAAACGGCACGTTTCTTGATTACAAACTGGCTACCAGCATGGATCATCCCCATCTGGCGGCGGCTTTTGTGGAAAACTATGAACCCACGGGGGCCTACGGCAGCAAGGCTCTGGGGGAACCTCCTGCGGTGCCCGGGGCTCCGGCGATTCGTAACGCGGTCCTCCATGCCACCGGGGTGGGGATACGCCGCATTCCCCTTACGCCCCATGTCTTAATCCCTGCATTTAAGCAGGCCGGGCTTATATGAATAAGGACGTGCCGGTACAAGAAAACGAACCGGGGAAGAAAAGGTATGTATGATATAGAAGCTTTATACGAAGCGGAGAGTGTAGCCCATGCCGTCGCCCTCTTGGAGGAACATAGGGAGGCCCGTATTATTGCCGGAGGCAGCGATGTATTGATTCACATCAGAGCGGGCAGGCTGGCCGGTTCGGTATTGGTGAGTATTCAGAAACTGGATGTACTACGGGGCGTTTCCCTTGAGGAGGATGGGACCATCCGCATCGGGGCGCTCACGAGTTTTTCCCGGATCGCCCAAGACCCGGTGATCCAAACGCATCTGGGAGTACTGGCGGAAGCGGTTTCCTTAATCGGGGGCCCCCAGATCAGGAACATCGGCACTATCGGCGGGAATACCTGTAACGGCGTAAGTTCGGCCGACAGCGCGGCAACCCTCATGGCCTTGGATGCGGTCATGGAATACCAGGGGCCTGAGGGAAAACGGCTCGTTCCCATACAGTCCCATTATGTCGCGGCAGGGAAAACCGCCCTGGGCCGCGCCGAACTGCTCACGGCCATCGGCATACCGCAAGAAAGCTACCGCCGCTGTTACGGGCATTACCTGAAATATGCCATGCGCAATGCCATGGATATCGCCACCCTGGGCTGTTCGGTGAATGTACGGCTCACCGAGGATAAGCGGCGGCTTGAACGGGTCCGTATTGGTTTTGGGGTCGCAGGCCCGGTACCGATACGGTCCCCCCGGGCAGAGGCGGCGGTACAAGGGGAGCCGGTAGGTGAAGCGGCCCTCGAGGCGGCAGGTACCGGGGCCCTCAGGGATGTACAGCCCCGTTCAAGCTGGCGGGCAAGTAGGGAGCTGCGTTTACACCTGGTGCCGGAGCTGACTAAACGGGCTTTACGGTGTTCCATACGGCATGCAGGAGGACGGATATGAGGGAGACCGCCCCCAAGGGTATACAGTGGGCGGTAGTTCGCTGTGTCATCAATGGGAGGCCTACCGAGACCGTGGTGGATGTACGGGCCTCTTTAGCGGATATGCTTCGTTCCGAGTACCGGCTGACCAGCGTAAAGAAAGGCTGTGAGGCCGGTGAGTGCGGGGCCTGTACGGTGCTCATCAATGGGGAATCTTTTAACGCCTGTATTTACCTCGCGGTATGGGCGGAAGGCAAGGAAATCCGCACCCTCGAAGGGGTTACCGGGGCCCAGGGGGAGCTTTCTGCGGTACAGCGGGCCTTTGTTGAGGAGGGGGCCATACAATGCGGGTTCTGTACCCCCGGGTTTGTGATGACTGCCGAAGAACTGGCCGCTCACGGAACAGGCTACACCGATGAGGAACTCCGGAAAGGGCTTTCCGGCCATTTGTGCCGCTGTACGGGATATGAAAACATCCTCAAGGCGGTGAAGCGGGTCGCCGGCAGGTAAACCTAGGGTGCTTTATATACCCAAGCCGCTTGGTGCGGACCCCGGATCCGGCAGAAACGGCCTGCCCCTAAGGCGGCGTTCCCCAACAGGATGCCTTGAAACAGCCTGCCATACCCCCGCTTCTGCCGGGGGATCGGGGTAACCCGTCAAGGGGAGCCTTTCCCCAAAAGATACGGACCTTTTCCCTAAAAGATGCGGACCTTTTTCCCAAAAGATGTGGACCTTTTCCCCAAAAGATGCGGACCTTTTCTCTAAAAGATGCGGACCTTTTTCCCAAAAGATGCGGACCTTTTTCCCAAAAGATGCGGACCTTTTTCCCAAAAGATGCGGACCTTTTTCCTAAAAGATGCGGGAATTTTTTAGAAAATTCCTTGAGGGTTGCTATGCGGGCCTGTTCCGGCAAGGGGGCGCGCGGGAGCCGTTCCCAGAACCCCCCTGGTGCGGACTATAGGGCAAACGGTCCTGGGGGAACCTCTTTCCTGATTTTACGGGAAAGTAAAAAGTAGCTGCCGCCGCCCCGGGGCGGGGTATTTTTAAGGATGCCTTTAACCGATAGTATGGGTAGAGGGCTTTTTTCACAATCAACCGAAGTGTAGGAAGCCCCGGGAAAGAACCCCTAAGGGATGGGGTTTTCCCTTTACCCTACGGGCGCTTTCTCAAAGCCTGAGCTTTTGAAAACGCCCCGGGCACTACAGAAAAAAGGAATCATAGTAATGAGAGGTATGTACCGACTGCGTTATCTGCTTGTTTTGGCCGGTCTCTTGGGGGCTGCCCCGGTGGTGGCCCAAACCGGCCCTGAACAGAGCGCCGGATCTCCTCAGGCGGAGCAGGAGGCCCCCGGCGCCGGAAATGCCGAAGAAAAGCCGGAGCTTCCCCGGGTATACCGGGAACTTTCCCTGGGCATGGGCCTTGAAGACGTAAAAAAGGCCCTGCAAGAGGATGGGCTCTTTAACTTTCGGGGAGACCGGGATGTTTCGTTCCTGCCCCTGGGGGAGCAGAACCTGGTGGAAACCACGGGTTTTTCGTTTATCAAACGGGCGCTTTTTCAGTTCCGTTCAGGGAAACTCTTTGCCATGGCCTTTACTATGAATACGGAGCTGGTGGATCATTATTCGATCTTCACGGTCTTTGTGCAAAAATACGGGGAACCGGATATCCTCGACCCTCAGCAGGCGGTTTGGGAATCAAGGGATACGAGAATCGCCATTGAACGGCCTTTGACGGTAAAATATATGGATATGCCGGTGTTTAATGAGCTCCTTGACGCCGCTCAAACCAAAGAATCCCAGGACCTGCGGCTGCGAGAGGATTTCCTGCATGGATTTTAGGGGCCTTTTCCCCATATTCCGGGTTGTCCCGCAGGCTCACCGGGGAAAGCGGCCCGGCATAGGCCTTATCCCTTGTTTGTGTTTTGTTCTAGCCGGGGCCAATTGTATGGCCCGGGGCGTGACGTTTGAAACGCGGGAATTAACCATTGAAACCGCCCGGGGAGGGGTCATACCGATTAAGGTGGAGCTTGCCAAGACCGATCAGGAACGGTCCCAGGGACTTATGAACCGAAAGAGCCTTATCGATGGTAAGGGTATGCTCTTTGTCTTTGAAAAAGATCAGATCCTGTCCTTCTGGATGAAAAACACCCTCATTCCCCTCTCCATTGCGTTTATTTCCTCCGAGGGTAAGATCCTCGAAATCCACGATATGGAACCGGGGGATCTGAACCCCCTCCATTCAAGCCGTTCAGCCCGGTATGCCCTGGAGACCCCCCGGTCCTGGTTCAGCCGTGCCGGGGTTGCGGTAGGGGACATCCTGCGGGTGGAATGATAGATGGCCGGTTTTAGGGGATGAAGGAGCCTGAGTCCTTCCCGAGGCGGAAGGGAAAAGACCGGGAGTTCGACAAACCGCTTGCCCTGAAGCGGGCGAAGGTTCTCGGGGCTTGGCCGGAAGGGGCTCGTGGTTTACAGGGTTCTTTATGACCGTATTAGAGAGGAGAAAACCCGGTGGATTATCGTAATTTTGTTCTTCAGGGGGATATCTGTTATAGTAAGACCGCCCATTCCCTTGTTACCGCGGAACATAGTTTTCTCGTGTGTACCGAAGGGAAATCAGGGGGGGTCTTTTCCCGGTTTTCCCACATCCCCCGCCCCTATAGACAGTTCCCCTGTATCGACTATACGGGAAAGCTCATCATCCCGGGCCTGGTGGATCTCCACATGCACGCCCCCCAATTCACCTTCCGAAGCCTGGGGATGGATCTGGAACTTTTGGAATGGCTTGAAACCAGGGCCTTTCCTGAGGAAGCGAAATATGAGGATAGGAACTACGCGCTTCAGGCCTATGGGGCCCTGGTAGCCACCTTACAGGAGGGACCCAATACCCGGATATGCCTCTTTGGGACGGTGCATGTACCGGCAACTCTGCTCTTGATGGATCTCCTGGAGCACTCGGGGCTGGTGTGTATGGTCGGTAAGGTCAACATGGACCGAAACAGCCCGGATACCCTGCGGGAACAGGATGCGGCCCGGTCGGCCGCTGCAACCCAGGCATGGCTTGAACAATGCGGGACCTACCGGAACTGTACCCCTATCCTGACCCCGCGCTTTATTCCCTCCTGTACGGACGAGCTCTTGCGCCGCTTATCAACGCTGCAGCGGCGCTATGGCCTTCCCCTCCAATCCCATTTATCGGAAAATCTCCGGGAAATCGCCTGGGTTCGGGAACTGTGTCCTGAGAGTAGCTGCTATGGGGATGCCTATGCCCGGTTTGATCTTTTCGGGGGCGATGTACCGACTGTCATGGCCCACTGTGTCTATTCGGGGAACGAAGAAATAGCCCTTATGCAGCGCCGGGGGGTCTATGTTGCCCATTGCCCCCAGTCAAATATGAACCTTGCTTCGGGGATAGCCCCGGCACGGCGCTACCTTGAGGCGGGGCTATCCATGGGTTTGGGCAGTGACGTGGCCGGAGGGGTCCATACCTCAATTTTTCGAGCCATGAGCGACGGCATTGGGGTTTCCAAGCTGCGCCGGTGCATGGGAGCCGGAGACGAAGCGCCCCTTACCCTGGAGGAAGTCTTTTACCTGGGCACCCGAGGGGGAGGGGCCTTTTTCGGTCAGGTGGGGTCTTTTGAGGCGGGATACGAATTGGACGCCCTGGTTATGGAGGATCCCCGGCCGGTTCCGCCATTCCCCTTGAGCCTGCGGGAACGGCTCGAACGGATCGTAGGGTGTTCGGATGAGCGCTCGATCCTGATGAAATATGTCCGGGGCCTACCCGTGCCCGCCGCCGGGTTTAAAGCCCATGAGGGGCCCCGGGGTAAGATACGCAGTCGCCCTTTGCCTTGAGTTTTTACCCCGGTTTGTTGGCTCCCCGCATAGCGCAATTCCGGGGGGCTTCTCGGCCCCCGTATACAAAGGTCCGGCTCGTTTCGCAGGAAGGGCCCCCTGAAACCATGAGGCCTAGGGCTTTCGCCATACCCCTAGGGTCTTATCCCGGGGCGTACATTAACCGGGGCGCTGCCTGGTACAAGAAGGCGCGGACTATGCCCGGGCCCGGGCCGCCTGGGAGAAGGTGTTACAGCTCAATCCCGATGATACCGTCGCCCGGAATAACTGGACCTTACCCCATCTATACTAACGGGCGATTGTAATTGCAGTAATTAAGCAACAAGAGCATTCTTCTTTTCATTGTCATTTACGGAAACAAAGGCGTTTTCATTGATAGGAATGAGAGTATCAAATACCTGAACTGACTTATCAATGAGCCTTTTACTGCCATTACCGGTGTCCTCAATATTTGAATCAATGGTATTCTTAAAATTATCGAACCGATCGTAGTATTTTGAACGCAACCTGCTTTTGACATGCTTCCAAAGGCGCTCTATCAGGTTCAGATTCGGACTGTATGGCGGTATGTAATGAAGCGCAATACCCAATTCCTTAGCCA
>JAITRH010000221.1 GCA_031288495.1 Treponema sp.
GCATCGGCGGACTTTAGTCCGATACCTCCGATAGTTTGTGTTTCGCTACTTTATTCTACCGTGTTTACGATGCCGGTTCTATGCCCTTCTAGTTTCGCACTTCAAATAAAAATCGGCTAGAGTATAAAAATGATATAAATATGGAAATTATTGATCTAAATAAGAATGGAGAAACGGGAAAAGGCGTGGATTTTGTTGTCAAATGTAAGACCAGTGATAAAATTATCAAATTAATAGAAGTAAAATCTACAACAGGCTTGAGGGGAAGTGAACAAAGAATTTCAGGAGTTCAATGGGAAACAGCAAGAAAAGAGGGAGATCTGTATTGGATATACTGTGTGTATAATATTAAAAATGATCCTGTAGTAGTACGAATACAGAATCCTATCCAAAAATGGAAAGATGGTTTACTCTTTGCTGACCCTGTTGATTTTATAATTAAAGAATAACAATTATCTGGTAAAAAAAGAGAAACTGTCCGCCATCCTCGGTGGACAGTTTCGTAACAGCTCCGGCGGCGCAGTTATTTCTTACCCTTGCAACAAAATAAGCGGATCGTAATCAAAAAGACAAAAAGCATCGCATAACGGGGCTGTTTACGCGCAGACCCGCAAGCGGGTCTGACGCCGCCTTCGGTCGCTCGGCCTTCCGCAACGGCTAGATCATTCCGCTACGCGCGCCAACTTCATTGGCGAACATTCCCACGCCGCTACTCCGGCACATTTTGTCCGCCCTGGCCGCGTTCCTGCGAAAGGATGCTTCGGCAGGTATGCCACCGCAAAGCCCTATATGCTCCGCCAAAACGGCATATACCGAGGAAACCCTTAAAGTCATCGGTAACCTTCCCGAAAAGGTCCATTCCTGCGCAAGACCCCTGATATTTCCGCGAGCTCCCGTTATTTACCTTATCCGTCGGCATAGGGTATACTAGGCCCCATGAAAATCAGAGACCGTTATGCCCCATCCCCTACGGGGTTGCAGCACATAGGGGGCCTCAGAACCGCCTTGTTCAATTACCTGTTCGCCCGCTCTCAAGGGGGCGCCTTTATTCTTCGCCTTGAAGACACCGACCGCACCCGCTTTGATGAGGCTTTTGTACAAAACCTCTACGATACGTTTAGGTGGCTTGGATTCCGCTGGGACGAAGGCCCGGACAGAGGCGGGCCTGTGGGACCCTATATCCAATCAAAACGGCTTGCCCTCTACCAAAAACATGCCCGCGACCTCGTTGAAAACGGCGCGGCCTATTACTGTTTCTGTTCCGCGGCACGGCTGGATGCCCTGCGGGAGGAACAGGCCAAGACCCATGCCAAGGAAACCGGTTATGACCGGCATTGCAGAAACCGTTCCCCGGAAGAAGGAGCGGCCCGAATTGCGGCGGGAGAAGCCGGGGTGATACGCCTCAAAATCCCCCTGGGGGAAACCACCCGTTTCACGGACCTCCTCTTGGGGGACATCGAATGGAAAAACGATGCTATTACCCCGGACCCGGTGCTCCTCAAATCCGACGGTTTCCCCACCTATCATCTGGCCAATGTGGTGGATGATCACCTCATGGGCATAAGCCATGTGCTCCGAGCCCAGGAATGGCTTCCCTCAACTCCCCTGCATGGGATCATGTACCGGCTTTTCGGGTGGGAGCCCCCGGCGTTCTGCCATCTGCCCATGGTGATGGGGCAGGATGGGAAAAAATTAAGCAAACGCCACGGAGCCACCGGCATCGACGAATTCCGCCGTCAGGGGTATCTTCCGGAAGCGCTGATCAACTATGTGGCCCTCTTAGGGGCTTCCTACGAGGAGGGTAAGGACCTCTATACCTTGGAGGAGCTCTGTTCCCGGTTCAGCCTGGATAAGCTCAGCAAGGCCCCGGCTGTTTTTGATTACAAGAAGCTCGCGTGGTACAACGGCCAGTATATCCGTATGAAAGCCGATGCAGCCCTGGCAGCCCTGGCCCTTCCCTACGGGGTGGAAGCCGGGCTTTTCGGGGATCCTGGGACTGCCCCTGCTGCCGGGCAGCGGTCTGCCTTTACCGCAGCCATGGCCCTCATCAAAGAACGCGTCTCTTTTCTCCATGAAATCCCGGATAAGATCCGCTATCTTTTTGCAGAGCCCCCAATACCGGCGGCAGCGGAGTTCATCCCGAAAAAGCTGGACCTCCCTACAACAGTCGAATTACTCCGTATAGGCCGGGACCTGGTCGAACCCTTAGGGACTTTATCCGATACCCACGCAGAAGCCTTCATCAAGGAACGCGCCGAAACAGAAGGGGTAAAGCTGGGAGACCTCATGATGCCCCTCAGGGTGGCTTTGACCGGGGCTCGGGTTAGTCCGCCTCTTTTTGGTACGATTCGGATACTCGGGACGGCCCGATCCCGTGCCCGGATTGACCGGGCTTTAGCCGCACTCCAGGCTTGAGGCTGAGAAAAGGCCTGAGGGCCAGGTCCCAAGCCTCGAGAGCCCTCTTCATGCGCTGGGTTTGGGGTGGCGGTTCCCTTTCAGGGTATCGGTCCAGAGCCGTAAGGTATGGGAAGCCCATTGGACGATTAAAAGCCGCAGCCGTTCAAAGGCCATAAGCTCATCATCCAAAACCGCTTCGGACAAGACCAACTGGGCTATAGGTTCGGGTACCTGCTCAGGCAGTTCCAGGATCCATCGGGAAAGGGGCGCCCCCTGGGATTCGGTGATCAAGGCGCTCACCGCCGGTTGTAAGGCCTTGGCCTGCTTATTACTGAGGAGTACACTGGTCCGCCTCCGCCGGAACCAGCCTCCATGGGTGGTATGGTAATAGGCATACGCCGATTCAGCCTCATCCAGGGCCAGAGCCGGCGCCAAGGTGTTATCCTCCAAGAAACGGACCAACAAGGGGTAAAACTCATTTTGAATATCCAGAATACTCGCCAGGGCCAGAACCACTTCGTCCCGCAGATAGGGCGGCGGATTGGCCACCCGGAGTATATCCAAAAGTACCGAAAGGGAATGGGGCGACCGGTATATGCCAAAGGCTTCGACCCCCATGATCTTGAGCCGGGGGTTGGTGGTTTGGAGGATGATTTTTTCAATATGGGGGCGAAGGGCTTCATCTTCCAATTTTGCCAAGGCAATGATGGCTTCCCCGGCGAGCATGTAGTCCTGGGAATGGGTCAATTCCCGTAACAGGGGGACCGCGGCAAAAACCCGGTGATTCCCCAAAATCCGGGCAGAAATATAGGCGGTGGTAAAGGGATTCTGGATGATATCTTCCATGAGGGCGTGCTCCGCTGCTTCGGTGAGTTCATCCAGGGCTTCCATGGCCCGGATGGCTTCCATGCGTATCGCCAGCCGGGGAGACTTGGCTCGGTCTAGGAGGCCCTGGACCGCAAGCCGGGAGGGAGTATCGTGGAGGGCTTCAAGAAGCGCCGCTTCTTCCTCTGAATCCCTGGTTTTCTCCAGCCTGTCCAGCAGGGTAATGGCCCGGAGATCCCGAAAGGAAAACATCACTTCCAAGGCCCCCCAGAAGGGAAGGGCGCCCAGGGGAACCAGCTTCTTTTGGAGGAACAGGGTTACCAGGGTCAGCGCCACGAGGATCAGGTACAGCACCCTGAACGCAACGGCGGTGGAAACTCCGAGCCCCCCGAGAAAATCAAGAAACAAGCCCGTAACAAAGGAACCCCCTGCGCCGGCTATGCCAAACACCAAAAAATAGAGGATCCCCATATCCAGCATTAATTCCGTCGGGACAAGGCCGAGAAAATAGGTCTGGGCTATCCCCTCGGAACCGAGAAATCCGAAATTGAGGATAAAAAAAATGAAGCTCAAGAGCAGGACCAGGGTATTGAAATTATCCGTCATGCTCTGAGGAATACAGACAATGGGGATCATCCCTGCCAAGCCGATGATGACGCATACAATAAAGATGGGTTTTGCCCCGATCCGGCTGACGAGAAATTTGATGACTAATCCGATAAGCAGGTTTCCAAGGCCGCCGAAAACCGTATACAGGGAGACCATGCCGTCGCTTTGGGCAAACACCTCCCTGCAGTAGACGATGACGAAGGAGCGGGACACCCCTGAGACGAGGGCCACGAGGAAAAGGATGAGGATAAATTGCCGCAGGGACGGGGTGGAAAAGGCCTGTTTGATGACGTCCCCCAGGGCCGTGGTTTTTCCTTTAGGTTCAACGGGGGGTTCAGGAATCTTCTGCATCAGAACCCCGCTGACAATACCGCAGCCGATACCCACCGCCATGATGAGGCTGTACATGTACAAGGGGGGTTCCCGTCCCAAGAAGAGGGCGATGATAAAGCCCGCAAACATCCCCACCGCGCTGTTGATGATCTGGATCTGGGTCATATAACTGCTCCGATCAGGACCCATGGCCAGATTGCTTAACACCGGGTTATTGCCGATCATCCCCACTCCCCGGATCCCGTGGAAGCAGGCTACTCCCAAGAGGGTCAGGTGCAAAGCCATATCATGACGGCCCGCAGCCATCACGATGGGTACGAACAGCAGGGGCAGCATGCTGATGGACCGGCTTATCCAGGTAATGCTGAAGATTTTGATGATCGAGAAACGTCTGGCCAGAACTTTTCCTAAAGGCAGAAAAAAGAACGCCATATAGAGGAGCGCGCCGATACCGCCCAGATAGGTGGAAGAGGCCTTAAGCCGCATGGCAAAGAGGGTGATAATATTACCGGTAAGAAACGACCAGGAAAGGGCATTAAACACGTTGAATAGATTGTACAGTTCACGGGCCTTACCAAGATGATAAGGGGACAGGGGAGCGCTCATGGTTTCCTCATATTAAGTATCTTCCTCATGGAAAGGGTTTTCAAGAGTCCCCGCCGGCGGGTTTAAAGCCCATGAGGGGCCGCAGGGGTAAGGGAGCGGGGCGCCCCGTGCTTCGGGCTTTGCCGCTTTTGGGCCACGTCCCATACCCTAAAGGTAACCCGCAGCATCCCGGGATCCCGCTCTAAACCGGTTTCCAAAACCTCAAGGAGTCTTTTCTAAAAACATCAAGGAATTTTCCAAAAATCTCAAGGAGTCTTTTAAAAACATGAAGGAGTTTTTTCAAAAACCTCAAGGAATTTTTCAGAAATCTCAAGGAGTCTTTCCCAAAACCTCAAGGAGTCTTTTCAAAAACATGAAGGAGGTTTTTTAAAAACCTCAAGAAATTTTTCCAAAACCTTAAAGAGTCTTTTCCAAAACCTTAAAGAGTCTTTTCAAAACCTCAAGGAGTCCTTTCCAAAACCTCAAGGAATCTTTCCAAAAAACCTCAAGAAGTCTTTCAAAACCCTCAAGGAGTCTTTGCAAAATCTCAATGAGTCTTTTCAAAAAACATCAAGGAATTTTTCAAAAATCTCAAGGAGTTTTTTCCAAAACATGAAGGAGTCTTTCCCAAAACATCAAGGAATTTTTCAGAAATCTCAAGGAGTCTTTCCAAAACATGAAGGAGTCCTTTCCAAAATCTCAAAGAGTTTTCCTAAAATCTCAAAGAGTTTTCCTAAAATCTCAAGGAGTCTTTCCAAACCTCAAGGAATCTTTCCAAACCTCAAGGAGTCTTTCCAAACCTTAAGGAGTTCTTTCCAAAACCTCAAGGAATTTTCCCAAAATCTCAAGGAGTCTTTTCCCAAAACATCAAGGAATTTTTCAAAAACATGAAGGAGTTCTTTCCAAAGCCTCAAGGAATTTTCCCAAACCCTCAAGGAGTTTTTTCAAAAACATGAAGGAGTCCTTTCCAAAATCTCAAGGAGTCTTTCCAAACCTTAAGGAGTCTTTTCCAAAACCCTCAAGGAGTCCTTTCCAAAACTTCAAGGAGTTTTCTCAAAACCCTCAAGGAGTCTTTGCAAAATCTCAAGGAGATTTTGCAAAAACATACGGGAATTTTTCAAAAACCTCAAAGAATTTTTTAAAAATATACGGGAATTTTCCGAGCTCCGGTTTCCAAGCTCCGGGAATGTTGTGGGTCACGGTTAGCCCATACCCGCTATCCAAGCAGGCGGGCCTTCCCCCGGTATGAGAGGGCCCTTCCCTGGAAGGTTCTTGCTCCTGCTGCGCCTGTTCAAGCCTTGCTTTAGCCAAGACCTTGCGTTTCGCTTCGTAGAGCCTGAGCAGTTCATCCACCGGCTTGTGCTGCATCGGTACTTCCTCCATGCTTTTTCTGGTGATCTGCTCAAGGGTCTCATCTTCTGCTGGCA
Organism: Treponema sp.; assembly: GCA_031288495.1. Lineage (GTDB taxonomy): Bacteria > Spirochaetota > Spirochaetia > Treponematales > Breznakiellaceae > JAIRLU01. The sequence goes on from JAITRH010000221.1 coordinate 6,177, forward strand.
CGTCATAAGTGCCAAGCAGTATAGGATGGGCGCTTATTTTAATTGCCCCGGTGATCTTGTCCAAGCTGCCCAGGTATTCCAGCGTGGCTTTACTGCTCGTCCCCTGCTCTTCCATAGCCTTACGGAGGGCGATCTCTTGATCCCTTACCGTCGGCATCCCCTCATTGGCCCTCATGCTTATCTCGATAGACGCCTGAATAGAGGCTTCTTCCGCATATTTCCCCAGCTCCTTGCCCGGCCGCTCTCTCCCGGCTGCCGCACGTTAAGGCCGCTCCTTTCGGGGATGGCTGTCCACGAGGAGGCTTTAGGCTTTATCCCTCATGGACCGGCGTTCAATGGAGGCGTAGGGATACGCCTACGCCCGTTTACCGGCGGAGGAGTGCAAATTCTGGTCTTACGCCCTATTATGTCTTCTTCCTTATGGATATACTCAAAGTACATACATTAAGGAGGATAACCATGGGCCTTGCCCAGAAACAACAAACCTCTCCCGAACCGCGTCTTGTCGGTACGGTTATTCCAGTTGGAGCCTTGCGGGGCGAACAATCTATAGGAGCCGGCGAATTCGCCGACTTACCCGCCTTTGGTGAGCTTTGCAAGAACATGGGCCTTGGGCTCATCCAGTTATTACCAGTAAACGACACCGGTTACGATAGTTCCCCCTACAGTGCCCTTTCTTCGTGCGCCTTACACCCCCTCTATCTCCGGCTCCAGGATCTCCCGGAGGCTGCGGCAGAGGACCCTTCCTTTACCGAAAAAGTCGAGGCCCAACTGGGTGCTTTTTTTAGAGATGAACCCCGATTCCCCTATCACAAGCTCCTACGGGCCAAGATGGAACTGTTGCGGAAGCTTTACGAGGACCATAAAGAGGACATTGCGGATAAAGCCAAACCCGGCGGGCCCCTGGCTTCTTGGATCCACGAGAACCCCTGGGTTAAGGAATATGCGGTCTACCGCAGGCTCAAAGAAGCCAATGGGGAAAAGAGCTGGAAGGAATGGGAAAGCCACCGGAGGCTTACTACCGCGGAGCTCCAAGCCCTCTGGGAAGATCCCGGCCTCTGGGGGCAACACCTCTTCTGGGTTTGGATGCAGGAAGCCCTGGATACCCAGTTCCGCAAGGCGGCGACCGCCCTTAAAGCCTTAGGGATCATCCTGGAAGGAGATATTCCCATCTTGATGAACGAAGATTCCTGCGATGTCTGGGCCCATCCTGAATACTTTCATAAGGACCTCGCTGCCGGGGCTCCTCCGGATATGTACAGTCCCTCAGGACAGAATTGGGGATTTCCCATCTATAATTGGCAGACCCAGGCCAAAGACGGCTATGGGTGGTGGAAAAACCGGCTTAAAGTGGCGGAGAAATACTACCGGGCTTACCGGATCGATCATGTGCTGGGATTTTTCCGGATCTGGGCTTCTCGGCGGGAGGATACTTCCGCGATCCTGGGCCGTTTTGTGCCTGCAGCTCCCCTCGGCAATAAGGACTTGAACGGCCTGGGATTTGATGCAGGCCGGATTCGCTGGGTCTCCCGGCCTCATATTCCCACGGAGGAGGTATGGAACAGCCTCAGAACCGGGGGCTTGGACGCCGCTGCCCTGGCAGCAGAGGCGGAGCAGGTCTTTACCCAGGCCTTGGACCGGATAGGTGAGGAGGATCTGTGGCTTTTTAAGGAACATATCCACGGGGAAAAAGACATTAAAGCCCTGAACCTGCATTCTGCGGCCAAGGATTATCTCTTGGCTTCTTGGCATAACCGGATATTTCTGGAATATGCCAAAGGCTGGTACTCCCCGGTGTGGCATTACCGGAACTCCCGGGCCTACGCATCCCTTTCAAAGGAGGAACAGCAGAACCTGGATGCCCTGCTGGAACAAAACCGGCAGGCCTCGGAGCGGACTTGGGAAAAGCAGGGAAAGAGGCTCTTAACCATGCTTAAGGAATCCTCCGCCATGCTTCCCTGCGCGGAAGACCTCGGTGCAGTACCCGACTGTGTGCCCTGGGTGCTCACCAAGCTCAAAATCCTCGGGCTTAGGGTGATCCGCTGGTCCCGGTATTGGGATAAACCAGGAGAGCCCTACCTTCCCTTGAGCGAATATCCCCCCTTAAGCGTCTGTACCCCGGCGGTCCACGATAGTTCCACCCTGAGGGAATGGTGGGAGAACGAGGCGAATCAGCGGCAGTTTGCGGCCTTCATTGGGGAACCATCCCTCTCCTCCACGTACAATCCGGGCACCGCCAAGATCATCCTCGCTAAAATTGCCGGCGCCGCGTCCCAGTTCCGGGTCTTTCAGATTCAGGATCTCCTCCACCTTTCCCCCCGGTGGTATGCACCGGATCCGGCCCGGGAGCGGATCAACGTGCCCGGTACGGTGGATGATTTCAACTGGACCTACCGGCTTCCCGCATCAATTAAGGAAATCGGGGAAGATCAGAGCCTGGTGCGGGCCGTGCGGGAACTGAGTGAAGTGGCCCCTGCGGCAAAACCGCCGAAGGGTCAAAAGAGGAAGAACCAATGACGCCTATCCCCATCCATCTCACAAGGCTCGATCAGCCCAACGGCCCCTCCTCCTGTTGCGGCGCCGGATCTGAACCGGTCAAAGAATTCCATATCCACCGGAAACTGCGGGAGGCCTGTGGCTTGGATCATACCCTGTTCTCCCTCCGGGGGAATGTGGTGCTGGTGGATTTCCGGGAAGTCCGGGAGCTTGCGGCAAAACTCAATGCCCAGGTTGACCCCAGCCGCCCTGAAGGGCTGATTAAGGCGGGACAGCTCAATGCTATGGGCCTTATTGACGAAATCCTCCATTATGTAGTCGCCTTGTACCGGCAACAGGTACAGTCTGATGTGTTTGATACTGCCCTCCTGCGTCTTGCAGACCATCTGGGGCAGAAAAACACCGATACCCTCCTGCATACCTTTGGGGAGATCTTCCCTCCCCAGCAGGTCTACCAGGGAAACATGACCGTAGCCGCCTATCTCCAGGGCTTTGAAGGCCGGGAGAGCTGCCGTTCCGTGGCTTTGGAAGAACTTTTACTCCTGGCCCTTGCGAACCTCAACCCCGGGTTTACCCCTTTTCAGTTTCTTTTTGACGAGGCCCCCCTGGCGGAAAGGACCGTGTATACCCGGGCCGTGCAAGAACTGCGGGAGCATCTGGCAATCCTGCCGCCCTTTGGCCCAGAGGGGATGAACCTCTGGGACCTGTTGCGTGCTCCTGCCCTGGCCTCTCCGGATTCCTTGAGCGGTCAGCTTGAATACATGCGTAAGCACTGGGGCCTCCTCATCGGGAAGTTCATTTCCCGGATCCTCCTGGGACTTGATGTCATTCAGGAGGAGGAGAAGCCTCGGTTTTTCGGCCCGGGACCCAGCGAGGCCTATACCTACGGCAGCCAGGATATGGAATACGAACGGTTCAGCCAAGATCAGGATTGGATGCCCCGGACCGTGCTCATGGCCAAGAGTACCTTGGTATGGCTCTATCAGCTTTCTCAGAAATACGGCCGGTCCATAACACGCCTGGACCAGATCCCGGATGCAGAACTGGATGAACTCTCCCGCCGGGGCTTTACAGGGCTGTGGCTTATCGGGATTTGGGAACGGAGTAATGCGTCAAAGATCATCAAACAGTGGACCGGCAATCCCGAAGCTGCGGCCAGCGCCTACAGCCTCTACGATTACGACATCGCTCAAGAGCTGGGTGGGTGGGACAGCCTCATAACCCTGCGGAACCGGTGTATGCGCCGGGGCATCCGGCTTGGCTCGGACATGGTTCCCAACCATACCGGGATAGACAGCCGGTGGATCATAGAACACCCGGATCGCTTCCTGCAACTGCCCTATCCTCCCTTCCCCAGCTATCGCTACACCTGCGGCAACCTTGCAGGCCGGGATGACATCACCGTCCAGATTGAAGACCACTATTTTACCCGTACCGATGCCGCGGTGGTGTTCAAGCATATAGACAACCCTACCGGAGCGGTACGGTACATCTACCACGGTAACGACGGCACCTCCATGCCCTGGAACGACACGGCCCAGATAGATTTCCTCAACCCCGAAGCCCGGGAAGCGGTGATCCAAACCATCATTGGGGTCTGCAAGCAGTTTGCTATTGTCCGTTTTGATGCGGCCATGACCTTGGCCAAACGGCATATCCAGCGGCTCTGGTATCCTGAGCCGGGCCGGGGGGGAGACATTGCAAGCCGGGCAGAACATGCCCTTTCCGGGGAGGAGTTTAACCGGCGCATACCCCAGGAGTTCTGGCGGGAAGTGGTGGATCGCTGCGCAGTGGAAGCCCCTCATACCCTGCTCTTGGCCGAAGCCTTCTGGATGATGGAAGGGTACTTTGTCCGTACCCTGGGGATGCACCGGGTATACAACTCGGCCTTTATGAACATGCTCAAAAA
>JAITRH010000222.1 GCA_031288495.1 Treponema sp.
CCAGGCGGTCTCCCTCATCCCGGTTCCGTTTCAGTGGGAATACGCGGAAGACGCCACCTTTACCAAGTCCGAGGAGCATCTTTCGGTGTTTGCGGTGTATCGCAACGGCAGCACCCAGAAGGTCTCCCTGGACGAAATCGAGCTTATGCTGGAACAGACCCTGATTGACTCCAGCCCCCACGCGTTCAAAAGTCCCGGGGAAAAAGATGTGGCCCTCAGCTATGGAAACCTGAGCGCCCAGTATACCATCATCGTCCGATCCAATACGGAAACCGCTCAAGGCGGAAATGGCGCTCCCGTGGGGGATACCTCTCTTACGATAGATATCCAATGGAAGTAAGCCCATGCGGCCCCTATCCGGTTCTCTAAAGAAGAGCGGCCTTTGGAGCCTGTGCTTCTTCCTGTGGCTGATCCCCCGCGGGCATACCCAGGAACCGATGGTCATCTATCCCGAAGACACCTACGTGGAAAAAGCCATTGACCAGGAGGGCTTTCATCTCTTTATCAAGAAAAAACCGGCAATCTCCTCGATCCTGCTTACGGAGGCCCCGAAACCCGAATCGGAGGATACCTACTCCTACCGGGCCATGGAATGGAATGAGGTCAACGGCAATGAAATGTACATGAACCCTTCTTCCCCCATCCCCAGGCAAGACCGGAGCTGGTTCCTCATGGATTCTTCTCCGGAAAACCATCCCCTCCTGGGAGAAGCCTTTCATGTCTATATTCCTCCCCTCATCAGCTATGGATACCCCGAGACCCGCCACGCCACCCTGGTGGTAGAGGATGGGCTCCTGATTAATATCCGCACCTTTGCCCTGCCTTACGTGGACTATGGGGGATCCTTCAGGGACAACACCTTTCTCCTGTCCATAACTTTAGCCAAGGATATCCTCGAAGATGGAAACCCCCTCCCCGATGATGTGGTAAGCGCAAAGGGCCTCCTCATCAAGCCGTTAGGGCCGGATTTATTCTGGCTCTCATCGGAGACCGAACCGATTAAACCCATTATTCGCCTCGTACCGCTGAATCCCCCTTCCCGTTCAGTCAAGGATGTGCCGCCGGACCCGCCGAAAAGCCTCAGCCAGGAAAGCCCCAGCCGGAAAGGCCCCGGTATTCCGGCGGATACCGGTTTTGCGGAAGAAACCCGTATGGGCCCTCCCGGTCCCGCGCCGAAAGAGGAAGGCCCTATCTTTGCCCCCACCATATACGCCCGGGGCGGAGAGGCGATCCTGTTCCCCGGGCCCGAGGGGATAAAGATAGGATTACAAAACGACTATGACCCTGTGGGGACCCTCATCCTGACCAATAAATTGACCAGCGCCTGGGGGTTTCACGTGGCCTTTGAGCGGGACCCCACCCTGATGAACCGGATCATTGCAAGAGCCACCTGGGATATACCTTTTATCGGCCTTGAAGCGGGGCCCTATTTCGGCCTCCTGAATTCCAGGACCGGCCATCTAAGCTCAGGGCTCTCCCTGGTTCTCCATGTCCGGATCCCCCGGTGGTCCTTCTTCAGTTCCTTCCAGCGGGATACTCCCCTGGGAAAAGAGCCCTCGGAACCGGGCGATTATATTCAGTCCTACGGTGAAGTCAAAGCCGGTTTTATCCTGCCCTTCGGGAGACTTATCCTGAGCATGACCGACCGCAATTCCACCCTGCAGGATGATCTGGGCCTGGATATTACCAACCATTGGATCCGGTACAATCTGGCCCTGGAACTCGGCCATCCCCGGGTGGCCTTTGGATTCAGGATCGACGGAGGGTACCAGCGCTTACACTGGAGCTACCGGGTGAGCCCCCTGGCCCTGGAGTATGAGTACTATAACGTCTATGTGGGCCTTGAGCCGTCCTACAGGATAGGCCCTGTAACCCTGTTTCTTGGGGTGGAAGCTCCCGTATACCCCTTTGTATATCCCCATATCCAAAGCCTTGAGTACCCTCAAGTCCCCTTCTTTGGACAAATCACCCTGGGGTTCAAATGGACCTCCCCCCTTCGTTAGGGCTTTGATGGCTTGTCCTGGCTCCGTGGATTAAACCAGGGGGCTTACTGAGAAAAAGCTTTCTTGTACTGAAGATAGTCCCAGTGCGTTACCACCCCTACCAGTTTCCCCTCTTCCACTATCGGCAGGTGGGCAATATGGTGTTTGTAGAAGATCCGCTCTACTTCCCGCATGGTAAGCTGTCCGTCCGAGACAATGACGTTCTTGGTCATATAGGCCTTAACCGGGCTGTGCATTTGGGAGGCTTTTCTGCCTTTCATAATATCCCGGAGGCTTAAAAAGCCGGACACTATCCCCTGGTCGTTGACGACCGGAACACCGGTGAGATCCTTGGATTCCAGGAACAACGCCGCATCCAGCAGGCTCAGGTTGTCCCGGATCGTGTGGACATTCCGGCTCATAATATCCCTGGCTCTGACAGCGGGTTTGAGAGAATTTTCTAAATACCCAAGAAACTGCCGGTAAAACTCAGGGCCGTCCTGCTGCTTGAGGGTAAGCGAGGCCGCCGACTGGTGCCCCCCGCCGCCGTATACATAGAGCAGTTCGTGGAGATCGATGCGGACTTTCTGGCTGCGGGCAATCAGCAGCATGGTTTTCTTCCGGGGAATAAAAAAGAAGGCGAAATAGGCGTCGGGGTTTTCCACATCCATGACTTTATCCACCACCGCGGCGAGGCCCCGCACCTGTTCTTCCAGGTCCAGATAACTCAGGAGGATCTTATGGCCTTGAATGATGCTGGTACCGGCCACCAAAAGGACCTGGTTCAGGACGAGAATCTGATCATCTTCGATGATGTTGTCCAGGAAGGACTTCACCAGCCGCAATGAGGCCCCCATATCCAAGAGATAGGCCGCAACCTCATAGTCTTCCCGGCAGACGTTCTCATAGGTGAGCCGCCCCGTATCCGCGTAAATCCCCGCTAAGGCTATGGTCGCTTCCTCGGGCTTAAGGGAAATGCCCCGGGCCATGGCCAGTTTTCCCAAATAGGACACCGTGGCTCCATAGGCGCCGCCTTCCACCGAAGCTCCCAGAATATCGCAGCGTTCCCGGTTATGGTGATCGAAGATCCGTATCCTGGGGTCCGAATGCTGGATATGATTGAAATACTCTTTCACCCGAACAGCGGTACAGGTATCTACGATGATAATATGGTCAATCCCTTCCCCCTGTAATTCTTCAGGATGTAAGAAATCAAAATAATCCTCGTACAGGGTATAGAGTTTTCGCGCCGCCGGATGAATCAGGTTGCTCTTGACCAGCCGGTAATCGGGAAACAGCTTTTTTACCAGGAGCAGGGAACCGAGGCAGTCCATATCCATGTTACTGTGACCAAAGGCGATATTCATGGAGATTGATTGTACCGGTTTTTGGGGGTCTATGCAATCTATGGCCTCCCGGCGGGCAGGGCCAGTTACTTTGGTAATTCCTTCCGGTGAAGGCCCCCGGAACCGGGCGACCCGTGAGCAGCACACCTTACGACCCGTTAGTAGTACGCCTTACGACCCGTTAGTAGTACGCCTTACGACCCGTTAGCAGTACGCCTTACGGCCCGTTAGTAGTACGCCTTACGACCCGTTAGCAGTACGCCTTACGGCCCGTTAGTAGTACGCCTTACGGCCCGTTAGTAGTACGCCTTACGACCCGTTAGTAGTATGTCTGATGGACCGTGAAGTTTTGAGGTCCGCGGATGACACAGATTAAGGTCTGACCCTTCCAAACAAGCCCTAGGCTTGCAAATGCGGACCCTTTGATCCGGAGCCGGGCGGCTCAGTACCCGGAACCACCCGGTACAAGGCGCTTGAACCGCAGGGAGTAAAGAACTCACTACTATCAGGTAAGGGCCCCAGGGGAAGCTCATGCTTTTCTATACCAGGGCAGTCAAAAAGCCGCTCTAAACTCTATATTTTACCGTTTTCTGCTATACTAAACGAAAATCTTCACTATATATTAGTACATGGAGGGTCTGCCGATGGTTCACCAAAGGGAGTATAGCCTGTAAACCATAGGTTTTCTTGTATAAAAAACCATGGGAAAGGGCGGGTATTCCCCGGTCAACCAGGGAAGCAACGGAAAAACAAAGAATCCCTTTGGGCTTTTGCCGGGATTACCCTGATTTTTCGTTCTAAAACCCGCTCCATCGGCAGCGAACCTTAGTTCGTAATCAAGGTAATCTCGGACTAACGTCCGGGGACTAAAGCCCGGGGACTAACGTCCGGGGACTAAAGCCCGGGAGACTCACGGGCTTAACGTGTTGATAGTGGTGGGCCCTTCAGAGGGATATCCCTGTGAAGCGGCATATCCAGGCCAGGTAAGTCAGGCTTCTTGCTGGGACAAGCATCATGCAGCACAACATACTGTAAGGGGTTTTATGAAAATTGAATTGTTTACCTTTTGTGACTTTGCCCAGGAAAATAACGGCAAACTTACCATCGTTGGAACCTTTGATACGATCATCTCTCGCACCTTTCCCTGTATGCATCCTCAGCTTGCGGTAGTCATCAGGCTTCGTTTTGACCTATGGGAATTTTCTAACCATAGTTTCAGAATCGAAACCCGGGACCTCCAGGGGGAAATGAGCATGGACCCCATAACAGGCAACATAGATGTTAAAGGGGTGGGCAATGCCACCGCAGTCTCTCATTTGGTTTTTACCATCTCTAATCTGCGATTCAAAAACATCGGTGTCGTCAACTTCGTGTTATACATTGATGATAAAGAAGTGGGTTTGATTCCCCTGCATGTGAGAAAAGGCTGAGCCTTCGGCTTACCGTTCCCGGGCAATGAAGATAAGTCTGAGGAAGCTCATAAGCGCGGTAAGGGCCGAGGCCACATAGGTCAATGCCGCAGCGGTGAGCACTTTTTTCACCCCCTCCAGTTCAGCTTCGGTAAGCACCTGATTGCTCCGCAGGAGGGCCACGGCCCGGGAGGAGGCGTCGAATTCCACCGGCAGGGTTATCACATAAAAAAGCACCGAAACCCCGAAAAGGATAATCCCCAGGTGCATCAAGAACGGAAAGGAGAAAAAGATTCCCCCCATCGCTATCCAGGGCCCGAAGGAAGAACCGATGTTAGCCGCCGGAATCAGGGCTCCTCTCAGGACCAGAGGGCCATAGGAGCGGGCATGCTGGATCGCATGACCGGTTTCATGGGCAGCTACCCCGATGGCAGCGATAGAGGTTTCCCCGTACACCGGGCGGGAAAGGCGCAGGACCTTTACCCCGGGATCGTAATGATCCGTTAAGGATCCCCGCACCGGCTGAATTATCACATCCCGGATCCGGTTTGCCTGCATTAACAATCCTGCCGCGGCATAGCCGGTGATATTCCGGGAACTTTTGATGCGGGAATATTTTGCAAAGGTCCGTTTCACCAAAATCTGGGCGTACAGGGAAAGAGAAACCGCCGGAAGAACCAGCAACAGATAGTACGGGTCAAAATACATGGACTGAACTCCTATGCTTGAAGCGTTCCCGGAAACGTGCAATCGGGGAACGCTCTTCGTGTATGTGATTCCTTAGGGTAAAGGCCCGGCCGGGGAAGCGTCCGGGGTCTTGGGCGGCTTCCAAGGCTGCCTTACCCTATAGAGAATCCCCACCTTATTTAGGTACCCATCCTTCTGGATAGAGGGTAACCCGGGCCTGCTCCGCTTGTAAGAGCCGCCGGATGATTCCCTGGATAGCTTCAGGGCTAACCTGGTCGTATAGTGCAGGCCGCTTATCTAAACGGCTCAGGGGGAGCCGATAAATAACCGCGGAATTGGCATAGCTTTGGGCAATATAGGTATTGCTCTGGATAGAACTTTCCCAGGTCTTCTTTAAAGCCTCTTTTGCCTGGGTAAAGGTTCGCTCATCCGGCGGTTCCTGGGCGACCCGGGTGAGTTGCTCCTCAATGGCGGCGCACAGTTCTTCTACCCGCTTCGGATCGCAGCCAAAGAAGATTTCCATCCTCAGTTCCTCCGGAGGCAGGAAGGAAAGGGTAACCGAATCTGAAATCCCATAGACCCCGCCGAGTCTTTCCCGAATTTCTTCGGTCAGTTTGATATCCAAGTACTCCTCTAACACCGCGGCGGCAGCCCAGGTTTCCTCGGCATAGGAGGCCGGTACATACCTGCCCAGGTACACCTGGCTTTGTCCCTCTTTACCCTTGTACAGGGTCTTGTCCGTTTTGCCCGGCCGGATAATGCCGGGGTCTGGCCAGGTGTTCCAGGTTGTTCCCGCAGGAATGGAGGCCAGGTAGGTCTCGATATAAGAACGAAAGGCCTTGAGATCCAGGTTCCCGGTAAAAACAAAGGTGTAGTCTCCGGGATTGAGGCTGTCCTGGATAAAGCTCAGGGCATCATCCTGGTTCACCTGGGCTAAGTCTTCCATCTGCATAGGGGAAAACCGGGGGTGGTTCTGGTACACGGTTCTTCGAAACTCATGGTAAAACTGGGTAAGAGGATCTTCCTTTTCCTGGAGCAGGATGGTCCGGTACTGATCCAGCATGGCCTGTATCGCTTCGGTATCCATCCGGGGTTGGGTAAAACTGAGATACAGCATTTCCAGGAGGGTCTTGGCGTCCTCAGTAGTGGCGGATCCCTGGAAACCCCGAAGAAAGGGTGAAGTCCAGAATGCCAGGGATACCTGTTTACCCGCCAGTTTCTTGACCAATTCCTGCCGGGAATAGGGTCCAAGGCCGGAGACGCTGAGCATTTCCGCGGCAAGACCGGCGGACCGGTCCTCTGCTTCCGGGGCGCTGGTCGTACCCCCCCGGGCCTGGGCATAGAGGATGATCTCATTGTTCCGGTTCCGGGTTTCCCTGAGAATCACCTGCGCCCCATTGCCGAGTTCCCAGCGGAACGCCCCGGTTTCGGGGTCTTCGGATTCTGCCACAATCATGCCGGGACCGGGTTCCTCAGGCAGGAGTTGGTCGCTGAACGCCATCTCAAGGGGCCGGGGAATCCGGGCTTTCCGGGCCTGGGAAACCACGCCACGGATCCCGTCCGGGGAAGGCAGGCTGGCCGCTTCCCCGGACGGGGCAATCACCAGTACGCTGAGGTCATCTGCGGCAAAATAATCCTTTATCGCGGCGGCTATATCCCGGGAACCGATACCGGGAAGCAGGGCTTTTACCGCCTCCAATTCCCAGGCAATATCGGGAACCGTCCCGTGCTCAAGGAAATGGTTGGTAAAGGCATCAACATACCGGGTGGATTCTTGCCGGTCTTTCTCAGAGTGTAAGCGGGCCACATAGGCAAGCAGGGCTTCCTTGGCCCGGGTAAGTTCGGCTTCGGTGAAGCCATAGCGGACCATGGATTCTTTTTCCTGCAGCAATGCCCGCAGGGTTTCTTCGGTCTCCCCGGCTTTTGCCTGGGCCATGAGAATATAGTAACGGGACGCCGCCCCATACCGGACCGTTCCTGCACCGGCCCCTACATAGGGAGTCGCGGCTTTGGAAGCGGCTTCATCGAAACGAAGGGAAAGGGTATGATCGATGAGGTAGTCGATTATCCCTTCCCGGTAGGATGCGAGATCCTGGGTTCGAGCCTTGGGAGTCCGCTTGTAGTAAAGGTTAACCTGGGTAAAGGGAAGTTCGGGATCCGTCAAAATCACCGGGTGCACCCCTTTTTGGGGCGGCGGCAGATCATACCGGGGCCGTTCAAAGGGCGCCTCCGGAGCGGGCGCGGAAAAAGCGGTCCCTAAGGCCGCTTCCAGGGCGGCGCCGTCAAAATCCCCCACAAAGATGAGGGCCATGTTATCCGTTCGATACCAGGTCTTATAGAAGTGCTGTATCTTCAACGGGGAGACCTGCTCAATGATCTCCGGGACTCCGATAGGGCTGCGGTCCGCATAGGGGGAACCGCGGAAGAGGATCGGCAGTATTTGCCTCCGGATCCGCTCGGCGGCCCCGAGGCGGGAACGGTATTCTTCCATAATAACCAGGCGCTCGTCATCCACATCCTTGGGATCAAAGGTGATGGCATGGGTCCAATCATCCATCACCGCCAGAGCCGTATCGGGAATCCTCTTGCGGCCGGTCTCATCCGGTTCGGTAGGGACCTCAATACCGTATATGGTTTGGTCGTAGCCGGTATAGGCATTCACTTCAGGGCCGAAGCGCATGCCTAAAGAACGGAGGTACTGGAGTAACTCGGATTCAGGAAACCGGGCGGTACCGTTAAAGGCCATGTGCTCGACAAAATGGGCCAAGCCCCGCTCATCCTCCTGTTCAAACACGGAGCCGGCCTGTACCGCCAAGGTCAGGTAGGCCCGGTTTTCCGGTTTGGCATTTTCTAAAATATAGTAGCGAAGTCCGTTTGGTAAGGTTCCGGTCCGGACCGTTTCCATAAACGGAACCGGATCCGTAGGAAGGCCCAATCCGGCATAGGCGTCGGTTCCGGTTTTGGCTCCGGAAATACAAGAAAGGAGAGTACCCGCCGCTGCAAGAACAGTGATGAGGAGTACCGGCTTGGGATACTTATAAGACTGCATATTTTTAGTATAGTAAATCCCGCCAAAATAAGAAATAGCGCAGGTTTTGGTAAGGCCGCCGCCGCCTCTTTGAGGATGTACCGCCGGGCTCGGGCATATACCATAGGGCATTCCTGGTATATAAACCTGTGGTCCAACCTGGGTTTTTCCAAAAAGATACGGAGTTTTTCCAAAGAGATGCGGGAGTTTTTATAAAGAGATGAAGGAGTCTTTCCAAAGAGATGCGGGAGTATTTCTAAAGAGATGCGGGAGTCTTTATAAAGAGATGCGGGAGTCTTTCCAAAGAGATGCGGGAGTCTTTCCAAAGAGATGCGGGAGTCTTTCCAAAGAGATGTGGGAGTCTTTCCAAAGAGATGCGGGAGTCTTTCCAAAGAGATGCGGGAGTTTGTTCATACGCGCCGGTTCTCCTCATGGGGCCCCTGCGCTCAAACCCCTGTACAAGCTCAGATGGTGAAAGCGGCTCATGCTAGAGAACCTAAGGCATGCGGCATGGAGCGGCCGGGCTTGACACCTCGGAATAGAACGGGTAAGCTCTTGCTATCTTATGGGTGAGGTATGGAGCATGGATGGGCGTACCTCCCCGCTATAGGTTGAGGCTATGACCAGTGTAGAGCTTGATGCATATATCAGGAAAATTCCTGATTTCCCCAAAAAAGGCGTGCTTTTTTACGACATTACCGGTATTTTGGTGGAACCTGCGGCTTTCGTGGGGTGTATAGACGCCATGTCCGCCTTGTACCGGGATAGAGGGCTTGATGCGGTAGCGGCTATCGAAGCCCGGGGCTTCCTGTTTGCCGCTCCCTTTGCGGTTCGTATGGGCATTCCCCTGATTTTAATCCGTAAAAAAGGTAAACTTCCCGGCAAAACCTGTTCCAAGCGCTATCAGCTCGAATACGGCGAAGGGGAGATTGAAATACACCCTGAAGATGTCCCTCAGGGGAAACAGGTACTGCTCATGGACGATCTTATCGCCACCGGGGGGACCCTCAAGGCGGCGTGGGAACTCATCGCCGCAGCCGGAGGAGTGGTACCCGAAATATTCGGCGTCGTCGGGCTTCCCTTCATGCGCTATGAGCAGATCTTGGCCCCTATTCCGGTACAGACCTTGATCACCTACCAATCTGAATGAGCCGGTTCTTTAGGTACGGATGAAGCTGCACGGGAACACCGAGGATCTTGACTTTGCCGTCATTGATAGCCGCCGGAGTGAACGGACCGGGTATCCTGAAGTGGTGTATTGTGCAGGGAAGACCCTGGAACAATCGGAGCGTATCATTACCCGTATGCGGGAACAGGGAATCCCCGTGTTGGGGACCAAGGCGGATCCGGTTCTGGCGCAGCGGATAGCCCGGGATTTCCCGGAGGCGGAATACGATGTGCTTGCCCGGACCCTCAGCGTAGGGAGTGTATGCAGCCCTGCAGAGCGGCAGGGCCTCATTGCGGTGGTGGCTGCCGGTACGTCTGACCTGGGGATCGCCCGGGAAGCCCTGCGGACCGCGGAATTTTTCGGCAGTAAGGTTACCTTGATTAGCGATGTGGGGGTTGCGGGGATACACCGGCTTTTTAATCGGCTTGCGGATATTCGGAAGGCCCAGGTCATTATCGCAGCGGCGGGAATGGAAGGGGCCTTAGCCGGGGTCTTGGCCGGCTTAGTTACAGCCCCGGTCATTGCCCTTCCTACGAGTGTTGGGTACGGAGCTTCTTTTGGGGGGCTTTCCGCGTTGCTGGGGATGCTCAATTCCTGCGCGCCGGGTATTTCAGTGGTGAATATTGATAACGGCTTCGGGGCCGGCTACCAGGCGAATCTGATAAATAAATTGGCCTCGAAACAAACCTGAAAGCTCGCCCGGGACCCTCATATGGGTCAATACCGAGGGAAGGGCAGCCCCGCTCAGGCACGCTGTCGGCTTCCTAAACTTCCTTACTTCATATACCCGAGAGGGCGAAGCGGAGCTTCCTGCTTCCCCGGTATGCCGAGGGGAGATACCATTTTCGGTTGTTCTTCATACTATCTCCTGAAAAGTACTTGACAAAAAAATATTAAAAAACATAGAATAATCCCATTAAACGTAAAATAATACAAGAGGTGGCGATGCAATTTTTTCTCCTTATATCTAGAATACCGGAAAGCCCTATGCCTCCAGGGTTCCCAGGAAGGGGAAAGGTGTTTTTATGATCAAGGCGGAGGAATTAACCCTGGTTCTTGAGGGCGAACATCCGGCAGGGCAGAATCTCGAATACGATCCCTTGTACCTGGAGATGGATGCCCTGGCAGTGGAAGTTCCCGATAGCTTTATAGGGGAATCCAAAGCTCAGGGGCGGGACGCCGACTGGAAAAAGCTCAGTAAAAATTGCCTTGAGTTGTGGAAGAAAACCCGGGACCTTCGAGTGGCGACATACCTGGTGATCGCAGAGGCCATCACCGGAGGCCTTGCGGGACTCGTAGCGGGCCTCAAAGTGCCGGTGTTTCTGGTAAAAGAACTGTGGGATTCCTTCTATCCTCAGCTTGATCCGGAGTACGATGACGACCCCCTGGAACGGCTGAACATCCTTTCCATGCTTTCCCCTCAGGAAGGGTCTATAAACGATCCGGTCATGTTTATTCCCCGGTTCCGAGAAGTCCGCCTGGTTCCCTCCCTCAAATATACCCTACGGGATCTGCTCATCTCTCTTAACGAGCTTGAGGTGAGGGACGATAAGGCCATTGACCCAAGGCTCCTCCGGGCAGAGCTCATGAACGTGGGGCTTGCGGAAATTGAAGGGCAGGCGGCCCTGGTCAGGGAGGGACAGGCCCTCATCGCGGAGCTTTGTGAAACGATGAACAGTAAAATGAAGGGCTATGTTTTGGATATGTCCGCCTTGAGCCATGAACTTAACCGGCTGCATACCTTTTACAAGACCCACCTTGAGTCCTTGACGTCGCCTTCGGAAGAAGTCCCGGAAGGAACCTCGGATTCCGGGGTCCCATACACCGCTCCCGCCCGTGAAGAAAAGATATCCCTTCTTTCTTATCATGCGGCTACCCGGGCAGAGGCGCTGTTGTTGCTCAAAAAAGGAGCCGAGTATTTTCAATCCCAGGAGCCTAACAGCCCTATTCCCCACTTGATAAACCGGGCCCTGCGTTTTTCCGAGATGAGTTTCATTGAATTGCTTGAGGATATAGTGCCGGACGCTCTCTCGCGGGGACGGGATATTTTGGGTATTAAGCCGGAATAGCCGGAAAATAATATAGTAAACAAGGAGTTGCAAAATGGCTTCAACTAGTGGCGGCCAAAAGTTTATTGCAAAAAACAGAGCGCCCCGGGTACAGATCGAATATGATGTGGAACTGAACGGTGCGGAGAAAAAGGTCGATTTGCCTTTCGTTATGGGGGTTATGTCGGATCTTTCGGGTAAAGCTGCGGAGCCTCTGGCCCGGGTGGAGGACCGGCAGTTGCTGGAAATAAACAGCGAGAATTTTGACGATCGCCTCAAGGCGATTAAGCCTCGGGTGGACTTTGTGGTTCCCAATGTGATAGGTGGAGAGGGAAACATCCCGGTGGAAATGACCTTTGAAAGCATGGCGGATTTTTCCCCCGCGGCGGTTACCGCTAAGGTGGATGGACTCAGGCAGCTTATGGAAGCGCGGCAACAGCTTGCCAATCTCCTGTCGTATATGGACGGTAAGCAGGGAGCAGAGGATCTGTTGAATAAAATTCTTAAAGATCCTGCCCTGCTTAAGGCCCTGGCGCAAAAGGCGAAAGAGACGGGTGGAACCGCAGGTGCGGGTAACACATCGGAAGAAACCGAACAATAAGGAGGGTGTTGTAGTATGGCAGACATGGAAAGACAGAATGTTCTTAACCCTGAAACCCTGGTAATGTCCGATTTTGAAAGCCTGTTAAATCAGGAATTCAAACCTAAATCGGAAGAAGCCACTACGGCGGTGCAGGGCGCGGTAAAAACGCTGGTGAGCCAAGCCCTGGAGAACGTCGCGTTGATCTCCAATGACACGATTAAAACAATAGAGGGAATCATTGCGGAATTGGATAAAAAACTTTCGGCCCAGGTTAACCTCATCATCCATCATCCGGATTTTTCCCAATTGGAAGGGGCCTGGCGGGGATTGGATTACCTGGTAAGCAATACCGCCACCGGGGATCGCATGAAGATCCGGGTACTGAATATTTCCAAGGCGGAGATAGGTAAGGTGATTAAGCGGTTTAAGGGAACCGCTTGGGATCAAAGCCCCTTGTTCAAGAAATTCTACGAGGAAGAATACGGGACCGCCGGGGGCGAGCCCTTCGGCGCCTTGATCGGGGATTTTTATTTCAATCAAACGCCGCCGGATATCGAGATGTTGAAAGGCATCGGCCAGATTGCGGCGGCGGCCCACACGCCCTTTATTTCCGCCGCAGACCCCACGATCCTGAATATTGATTCATGGCAGGAACTTGCCAACCCGCGGGATATTGCCAAGATCTTTTCAACCCCCGAGTACGCGGCGTGGCGTTCCTTCCGGGATTCTGATGACAGTCGGTATGTGGCCCTCTGTTTACCCCGGGTCTTGAGCCGGACTCCTTATGGGGCTAAGAGCAACCCGGTGGAGGAATTTGACTTTGAAGAAGATACCGGCGCAGGAGCCAGCGATAAATACAACTGGATGAACGCGGCTTATGCCATGGGGGTAAACATCAACCGTTCGTTCTCTAATTACGGGTGGTGCGCCAATATCCGGGGAGTGGAATCCGGCGGTATGGTGGAAGGCCTTCCCACCCATAGCTTCCCCACCGATGATGGGGGTATGGCCATGAAGTGCCCTACAGAAATCGCCATCACCGACCGTCGGGAAGCGGAGTTGTCAAAAAGCGGATTTTTACCCCTGCTGCACTGGAAAAATACGGATTACGCGGTCTTTTTGGGAGGGCAAACGGCGAATCATCCCCAGGAATATGATTCCTCGGAGGCTACCGCCAACGCCAGCCTCTCGGCGCGGCTTCCCTATATTTTTGCCACCAGCCGTTTTGCCCATTACCTTAAGTGTATAGTGCGGGACAAGATCGGTTCTTTTAAAGAAAAAGAGGATATGCAGGTTTGGCTTTCCAACTGGATAGCTAATTATGTGACCGGAGACCCTAATGCCTCCGAAGAGATCAAGGCCAAGTATCCTCTGGCGGAGGCTAAGGTTGAAGTTGAGTCCGTGGAAGGGCAGCCGGGGTATTATACCGCACGATTTTATCTCCGGCCCCATTATCAACTTGAGGGGCTTACCGCTTCCCTGCGTCTGGTTACCAAGGTTCCCAGCGGTTCTTAAATTCGGGTGCTAAAACCGCGAGTACTTTGCGGTTAAGAAATAGCTTTGGAGGTTATTATGGCAAGTGTATATTTTTTACAGTTGGAGGGCATTGAAGGACAGGCTTCTGACAAGGCCCATGACAAATGGCTGGAACTTATTTCCTTTTCCCATGGGGCCACGCAGAATGTGTCTATCCAGCGGAGCGGAGATGTAGCAGGGCGGGGGCAGTTTTTCCCCTTTACCTTTATCCATGCAGTGGACAAGGCTACCCCGAAACTTCAGCTCTTTTGCATGAACGGTAACAAAATCGGAAAGGCGGTATTTGCCTACTGCCGGGTTATCGCGGGCACCCAGACTCCGGTGTATGAGGTTATCTTGGAGAATCTCCGGGTCGCGAAAACCACGGTTAGAACCATTGAGACCGATTCTAGTGCGGATCCCCTTTCTCAGCAGCCCATAGAAGAGGTGGAGTTGGTAGCCGGGAAAATTACCTGGAAAGTTACCCCCATCAAGCCCGACGGTTCTAAAGACGGGGCCATTGAGGCGGCATACGACCAGATCGCTAATCACTAAGAGGCGTGTATCATGAACAGTGCTCCTCTCCGGGGGGTGCTGTTTTGTTAAAGGCAGGGAGTGGATGGAAAGAGATACTAAAAATCTTCGAGAGATGAGAAAAGAAGATATTCGTTATAAACCCTATGTACTCAAGGCCTTAACCGATGATGAGCCTTATGAGAAAAAGGAGGTTTCTCATAAGGTCATAGCTGAGAAGCAAATCAAGGAAGCTATTTTTAGCAATTTGGAAATGCTTTTTTATTCCCGGTCTCATCCGTCCTTAGAGGAGTTTAAAGGGTATGAAGAGGTGGAGAATTCCGTATTAGGGTATGGCATCAATGATTACTGCGGCAGGATGTGCAGTGATACTGAGCGGGAGATCCTCTTGGAGCATATTCAAAAGCAGATCCGGGATTTTGAACCCCGGCTGGCCCCGGATTCCATCAAAGTGGAATTTATCAATGCGGACGCCGCCATGCGTTCCCTCCTGGAAGTACGTATCAGCGGCCTTATCACGGTGGGGCAGATGAACGAAGAGATGGTTTTTATTTCCCGGCTGGATATGGAAACCGGAAACGCAAGCCTGAGTTACCTGAATTAAGGATGGGTAATGGAACTCTTAGACTATTATCGGGATAATCTTACTTACTTAAGGAATTTAGCCGCAGAGTTTGCCGCAGAGTTTCCCAAGATCGCCGGCCGTTTAGGTTTGGGGGAATTTGAATGTGAAGACCCCTATATTGAACGCCTGCTGGAGGGGACCGCCTTTTTATCCGCCCGGGTGGAAAAAAAGCTGGACGAAGGCTACCGTAATTTACTGGAATCGGTGTTAAATTCTGTGGCTCCCAGTGCGCTCTATCCTATCCCCGCAGGGGCCGTATTGGAGCTGATCCTGAATTACAGCAACGAACAGGTTCGTGCCGGTGTTACCCTGGCGGCGGGAACAAAACTGGATGCGTTTATTCCTACTATTAATATTCCCTGTACCTTTTCAACCGTAGAGGATAGGATCATTTCCTCCCTGGCGGTGTCGGAAGCGGAATACATAACCCGCAGCCTTTCGGATTTTGATATCAATAACCCCCAGGGCCTTGCGGGACTCAGGATCAAATTCACCGCCGCCGGCGGCATGGGGTCTTCGTTTCCGAAACGCCTGACGTTTTATATCAATCTTTCGGAAGCGGATGCGTCCCTGCTCCTGCGCCAGGTCATGCACGAGACCGTGGCCCTCTATGTCCGCTCGAGGGAAATGGACCGTTTTGTTCCCCTCTCGGGAGTTACCGTGGATATGCCTCTGGCGGCGGGGACCAAGCTCTTCCCCGATGAGATTAAGGGGCATGTCCTGGGCCTTCGGGTATTGCAGAATTTCCTGGCCTATCCCGCCTTTTTTAAGTTTTTTACCCTGAACCATCTTGATCATCTGGCTTTGTCTTCACCGAATGTGCATGGTGTGGAACTCCTCCTGGTGTTTAAGCGGCGGGAACCATCCCTGGTTTCTCTTAAAGGCTCCTCCCTCAAGTTGAACTGTGTGCCCGGGATAAATCTTTTCGCCAAACGGGCCGACCGGGTTTCTATTGAGCAGGAGGCCTATCAGTTTCATGTTATCCCCGATAGGTCCGCTCCCCGGGATTACGAGGTGGTACAGGTTGAACGCCTGGAATTCTTTAACGAGCAAAACGAAAGTCTTTTTTTTGCGGATAATTTTTATGAGGATAATCCCCTGGCGGAAAAGACCAGAAAGAATTTTTTCAGCCAGCGCCGCCGCAAAAGCCTGGTGAATCCCCGGCTTACCCAGCGCAGTTCCTATGACGGCACCGAGGTCTTTGTTTCTTTTTCGGTGCAGGATAAAAAAATAGAAGGGGCCTATCAGTTTGCCGCAGAGACGATCTGTTCCAACCGGGATTTGTCCTTACTCTTGCCCGCGGAAATCAGCCTGATATCCCACAGCCCCTTTCTTAGCGGGGGATTCTTTATGACCCGGCCCACCCGTCCTGAATATTCCTTTTTTGAACGGGGGGATGCTTCGGATTTCTCACAACTGAGCCATATGGTGTTTAATCTTTCCGCGCTGTGGTGGCAGAACGGACAATTTCCCCTGGAGGCGCTGCGGACCCTGGTTGGTTCCTATCAGATCCGTTCCGGTGAGGAAATGGAGCGGATGGTGGAGGGCCTTGTCTCCCTGGAAAGGGAAAGTACGGTTTTTCGGTTTTTTAAACAGGGGGTGGTCTTTTTTGAAGTGGGCTGGAAGGTGCGTTTTACCCTGGATGAAACGGCCTATGCCGGCATCGGGTATTATGTTTTCGGCAGGGTCCTGGCGGAGGTCCTCATGTCATTTTCGCCCCTCAATACCCCTCTGGAGATTCACTTTGTTACCAAACAATCGGGACGTATTGCCGTATGGAAGACCTTAGAAGATTGACCCGAATCTGGTCCCAGAACCTCCGCCGGGGTATTGCCGCCCCGGACTTTTGGTGTTTCGTGCGGAAACTGGAGCAAAACAATCCCACAAAGCCCCGGCTGGGCTACGCCAAACACCCGGCGGATGAAAACGTCCGCTTTGGCCAGATGCCCCACCTCTACTTTCCCCCCAGCGACATTGCCGAAATTATCGAGGGGAAACGACCGGGGGTCGATGCCCTGGTGTTTACCTATTTCCTGGGCCTCCTGGGGGTGAACGGCCCCATGCCCCTGGAATTTACCCAGTACGTGTATCAACGCTCCCGCAACTATTACGACCAAACCTGGCGGCGGTTTTTGGATATTATCCATCACCGGATGCATGGGTTCTATTACCGGGCCTTTGCCCAAAACGAGCAAAGTATCAGTTTTGACCGCCCCGGGGCGGATCCGATCAGGGACATCATCAAGAGTTTTATCGGCCTGCCGAGACAGATGCGTTTCGACGAGGGGATGGAAAACATTGCTCTTTCCTATGCGCCCAATTTCGCTTTTATGGTGAAGACCCGTAGCGGTCTTGAAGATGTACTGCGCCGCATCCTCAAGACCAGGGTGGGGGTAAGGGATTTTATCATCGCTCCCTACGATCTTGAACCGAAAGATTATGCCATCCTGGGACAGCCGAAGACCGCAAGCCTGGGGGTGAATCTCCAGATCGGACGGACCTGCCTTTGCGCCACCCGCCGGTTTGAGATAGAAATCGGTCCTATCCACTTTGATGCCTACCAGGCCTTGATGACCCCCGAAAGCGGTTTTGAACTCCTGTTAAAGACGGTAAACCTGTATCTGGATAGGCCTCTGGATTTTGTCTTTGTGGTTCACCTGAAGCGGGGCATTCCCCAGGCGCGGCTTGGTTTTGACTGGAAGGAGGCCAACGCCGACGCGGCCCAGTTGGGCTATACCTGCTGGCTCGGCAAGTCCCGGGGGGAAGTGGCATTGCGGATCGAGGCTTCCCGGTTTAACCGGATGCAGTATGAACGAGAGAAGGAAAAGACGGCATAACACCACAAAAACGAGGAAACAGCTATGAGCAAACTTAAACGGATTCAGCTTTTTTCAAAGCTCGATGAGAAGGCGTATAAAGCGATAGAAAGCGCCACGATTCTCTGCAAAACCCGGGGCAATCCCTATATTGAATTGACCCACTGGGTAAACCAGATCCTGTTGTCGGAAAACACCGACTGGCACGAGGTTCTGCGTTTTTTTGCTTTGGATGAGGCGAAGTTATCCAAGAACATGATCGCCGCTATGGACGCCCTGCCCCGGGGAGCCTCTTCCATCTCCGACTTTTCCAACACCATAGAACTGGTGATCAAGGAAGCCTGGATGATTGCTTCCCTGGTGTTTAAGGCGGGGGCCATCAGGACCGGGCACCTTCTCATCGCCATAAAGCAGACCCCGGAATTCGCCCGGCAGCTCCACGACATGAGCGGGGAGTTCCTGAAAATCAACGGGGATATGCTGGCGGAGCAATTCGCCGATATCGTCAAAAATTCCGGGGAAACCTCGCAGGCGGTCTCCTCGGTAAATACCGTTGGGGAAAGCGGCGCCACGGGCCAGGCGGGGGCCATGATGGGCAGCGCTGCCATGGGGAGCGACGAGGCCCTGCGTCTCTACACCACGGACATGACCGCGGCTTCCGGCAAGAGCGACCCCATCGTGGGGCGGGACAGCGAGATCCGTAAGGTCATCGACATCCTCCTGCGCCGCCGCCAGAACAACCCCATCATCACCGGCGACGCCGGGGTGGGCAAGACCGCCGTCGTTGAAGGCTTTGCCCGGCGGCTTGCCGGGGGGGATGTGCCGGGCAGCCTCAAGGGGACCCGGCTCCTCTCCCTGGACATCGGGTTGCTCCAGGCCGGGGCCAGCATGAAGGGGGAGTTTGAGAACCGCCTGAAAAGCGTGATCGAGGCGGTGCAAAGCTCCGAGACCCCGATCATCCTCTTTATCGACGAGGCCCACACCCTGATCGGCGCCGGGGGGCAGGCCGGCCAGAACGACGCGGCCAACCTCCTCAAGCCCGCCCTGGCCCGGGGGCAGCTCCG
>JAITRH010000237.1 GCA_031288495.1 Treponema sp.
GTGGAAGCCCCTCATACCCTGCTCTTGGCCGAAGCCTTCTGGATGATGGAAGGGTACTTTGTCCGTACCCTGGGGATGCACCGGGTATACAACTCGGCCTTTATGAACATGCTCAAAAATGAGGAGAACGCCAAATACCGGACCACCATCAAAAACACCCTGGAGTTTGATCCGGAGGTCCTCAAACGGTTCGTCAACTTCCTCAACAACCCGGATGAGGAAACTGCGGTGGCTCAGTTTGGCACGGGGGATAAGTACTTCGGCATCTGTACCCTCTTGGTAACCATGCCGGGGCTTCCCATGTTCGGCCACGGACAGATCGAGGGCTTTGAGGAGAAGTACGGTATGGAATACCGCCGTTCCTACCGGGACGAAAAGCCGGATCCCCGCTTGGTGGAGCGGCATGAACAGGAGATCTTCCCCTTGATGCGGCGGCGGCTCCTCTTTTCCGGGAGCGCGGATTTCTGCCTGTACGACCTCTTTACCCCCGAGGGCAGGGTAGATGAAAACGTCTTTGCCTATTCCAACCGGGTGGGACAAGACCGAGCCCTGGTGTTCTATAACAATTCCTATTATCAGAGCTCCGGGTGGATCCGGCAGAGCGCCGTAGCCATCCCCCAGAAAGACGGAACCTTCCGCCAGGACAGCCTGGCTAAGGCCCTGGGTTTGCATGACCATCAGCAGTCCTGTGTCCTGTTCTGGGAGCAGCGTTCCCGTCTGTGGTACCTTCGATCTTCCCGGGAAATTACGGACCAGGGTTTCTTTGTGGCCCTCAAAGGATACGAGTCTCAGGTCTTCCTGGACATCCGCGAGCGGGCAGATCCCCAGGGCCGCTGGGCCCGGCTTGCGGTAGCGCTCAACGGCCGGGGCGTAGCGGATCCGGAGGAGGCCTTGCAGGACCTGTTCCTGGGAGAACTCTACGGTTCCTTCATGGAACTCTTGAAGCCGGAATTCGTCACGGCCCTCAACCGGGCCTTTGTCGCAGGAAAGGAGCCTGAGATCCGGGCTTGCATTGCTTCCGTGCAAGAACCGGTAGGGGCCTTTATCCGTACCGCCCTTCGTTATAAAGGGGGCGCCGAAGGTAGGTATGATCCCTTCGAGCGCGCGGCCCCGCCCGAAGCGGCGGCTATTGCCCCGGAGCCGTTGGAAGCGGACTATATCGCGTATCTTACGCGCTTGTTTCTGCTTGCCGAGTATGGCCGGGCCCTTCCAAAAGCCACGCAAACCACGGCTCAGAAGATCCTGCAAACAGGGGTAGCAAGACTCCTGGCCAAGCCCTTTACCGGGGCGTTTGCCGCAGGGTACGGGGTCTTAGCCCTCCTTCCTGGGATTATCGGTCCCGGGGCTTCCGGTGCGGACGCCGCGGCGCTGATACGGCACTGGAATCTGGACCGCAAACTGCAGGAAGCCTGGCGCGGGGCGGGCATTCCCGGTGAAACCGCGTATCGCCTTGCCGAGATTGCCAAGGCGCTCCTTGCCCGGACCCGTCCTGAAGACCCGGCGGTCTACGGGATACCCTTTGCACCGGCGGCCCTGGTTACGGAAAACTACCGGGCGGAAGAGGTGAGGCGGCTTCTAGGGGTAAACCGGTTCGAGGGCATTACCTGGTTTAATAAAGAAGCCTTTGAAGAGACCCTGGAGTATGTTTCCCTGTTCTTGGCTCTGGAGAGCGAAGCCGCCTTTGTACGGGCAAACCCGGCGGATCCTTTCCCGGAGATTAAGCCCTCCTCCCTGGTGGTATGGACCGCGTATACCGGAACAGACCCGGAAACCGTGGAATCTGGGGTAACCCGGGTTCTTGAGGGGGCCCTATCCGGGATTTCATCCCTGGAGAAGATAAGTTCCTCCTCCTCCAGGGGTTCCAGCATGATATGCCTTGCCTTTAGCCCGGGGACAGACGTGGAAAAGGCATCCCAGGCGGTGCGGGAAGCCTTGGAACAGGTACCGATGCCTGCCGAGGCAGCACGTCCGAAGGTCCTTGGGGCCGAAGAGTTCAGGCGGCTTCTGGGGACAGCCCGCCGGGAAGGGGGGAAACAGAAATCCAGGGGGGATGCTTCATGGCGCAAACGGCTGCAAACCATAGCCCTCATGGCGGCGCAATTCCTCGAGGCCGAGGAAGCATCGGGGTATCAGATGGACAGCCTTATCGCTCTACTGCGGGGTAAGGATACACCGGCGGAGTGAAACACCGCCGCATATTTTGCTTGAGGAGACCCTATGCATTATGCAATAGCCCTTGTTCCCGGGGACGGGATAGGACCGGAAGTGATTGCCCCTGCCACGGAGGTGTTAGATACGGTGGGGGACCGTTATGGGCATGTCTTTCATTATGTGGAACTTGAGGCCGGAGGTAAGGCCATCGACACATGGGGGGAGCCCCTGCCCGGGGAGACCCTGGAGGCGGCCAAGCAGTGCGACGCCCTGCTATTGGGCGCGGTGGGGGGGCCCCAATGGGAAACCTTACCGGGCCATCTCCGGCCTGAACGGGCGCTCCTTGGCCTTCGGGCAGGGCTTGGGGTATTTGCCAATCTCCGGCCTGCCGCGCTCCTTCCCCAGCTTAAGGAGGCCTGCCCCATTAAAGATGGGGTGTTGCGGGCAAGCAATCCCCAGGGGGAGCCCTCTTTTGACCTCCTCATCGTCCGGGAACTCACCGGGGGGATCTACTTCGGCGAGCGGGGCCGGGAAAACGAAGGGAAGAGCGCCTTTGATACGGAAACCTATTCCTGGGAGGAAATCGAGCGGGTGCTGCGGGTGGGGTACCGTGCCGCGGGCCTGCGGCGGAAGCGGCTTTGCCTAGTGGACAAGGCCAATGTGCTTGAGTCCTCCCGGCTCTGGCGGGAGGTGGCTTCCGCAGTAGCCGAGGAGTACCCGGAGATTGAAACGAGCTATTTGTACGTGGACAACTGCGCCATGCAGCTCATCCGGGCCCCCGGACAGTTCGACGTGATCCTCACGTCGAACCTGTTTGGGGACATCTTATCCGATGAGGCGTCGGTTCTCACCGGTTCTATCGGGATGCTCCCCTCGGCCAGCCTGAGCGGTTTTGTCCCCGGGCAGAAAGGACCTATGGGCATGTATGAGCCTATCCACGGTTCTGCGCCGGACATTGCCGGTAAAGACCTGGCCAATCCCTTAGGGACGATTCTCTCGGCGGCGATGATGCTCCGGTACTCCTTTAATCTGGAACAAGAGGCCGCGGCGGTAGAAGCGGCAGTCCGGGCCGTGCTGGATCAGGGTTTACGAACCCAGGACATCCTCAACCGGAGCGCGCTCCCGGGTACGGAAAAACCGGTGGGTACCAAAGCTATGGGAGAAGCGGTATGTACGGCCCTGCTCAGGGCTTAAAGCAAAGCCATGCCGGGGGCGGCTTCTTCCCGGGGTCCACCGGTTACACCGATTGCGGGCTAAAGCCCGGCACCGATGAAGCGGATGTTTTGGACGAAAAAGCGGTGTCATCCCGGTAATCTGGGTACTTCCGGTCCGCCGGACTCCGGTCCGAGGGGACCGCTTTTGTTTTCTCGCCCCTTACCTTGCTGACCGTGTATATCAGCCTCCTGACACAGCCTCAGTCAGCCCCCTGATACGGCCTTAATCAACCCTCTGACACAGCCTTAATCAACCCTCTGACACAGCCTTAGTCAGCTTCCTGACACAGCCTCAGTCAGCCTCCTGACACAGCCTCAGTCAGCCTCCTGACACAGCCTCAGTCAGCTTCCTGACACAGCCTCAGTCAGCCTCCTGACACAGCCTTAGTCAGCCTCCTGATACGGCCTGGATTTCAACCCTGTTCCTGCCTATCTTTCGATCTCAAGGCAGCCCTGGTCAGACCGCCGTAAAGGTAAAGGAACGCTCGATAACCCGGGGACTCTTGAGGAAATCCCTGGAGCCTGAAAACCGGGTCTTGACCACCGCCTTCCACGCCCCCGCGGTCAGGGATGGAATAAGGCCGATGACCTTTGACGGGGCCTTCTCCGTAAGATGAGCCGCGGCCTTAATCTTCCTGGGCGGGGGTTTCTTCGGACACAACCTGCACGCCCCAGGCAGGGTCTTCCCGGCCTCCTCCGGCGAAAGGGCCCAGGGTCCACCGATTATACCGATTGCGGGTTAAAGCCCGGCACCGATGAAGCGGATGTTTTGGACGAAAAAGCGGGATACTTGCGGACCAGAGGTCCGGCGGACCTCTGGTCCGAAGGGACCCTTGGGGGGTCTCCTTCGTTGACGGCGGGCCGTTCCCCTGAGAACGAGGACTGTATGGGGGCGCAAATTTCCGTAAACTACCCCTATAAACCTGGGGCGGTTCCGGCAAAACATGCAGGAACCATCTAGCTTAAGGGCACCGAATGCTCTAGTATGATAATGTTTATGAAGAGTAATTCGTGAATGGAGCTTTCGGTGTTCCTGAGGATAGCCCCTTACTTCCTTTCCCTTATACTTTTACCATCATCAGCTCGAGCCGGGAATGGGGTACGCTACACAGCCTATGTTCACCCTGCTCGAATAGGAGTGTCTTATGAAAATCGGCGTTAAGCTGGTAACCACTATCAGTATCTTCAACCTCATCGGTATCGGCGTTCTTGTCTCCCTTACCCTGCTTCAATCCCATCGGGAGATCACCCGCCTCGTTAATGAAGAGGCGAAAACCATTGCGGAAAAGACCAGTGAACAAATAGGCAAATGGTTTGAAACCTCCATAGCCGCCACCCGAACCCTCGCGCAGGTTATGGAAGGCTATAAAGACATGCCCCTTGAACAAAGACGGGATCAGTTCAATTTTATGCTGAGGCAGGTACTCATGGCGAATCCCAACCTGGCCAACGTGTATGGCAACTGGTCGCCGAATGGCCTTGACGGCATGGACGGGGAGTATGTACATACTCCTGGAGCCGATGAGTCGGGACGCTTTGTTCCCTTGTGGTCCTGGCACGGTGATGAAGCGAGGGTAAGCCCTATAACCACCTTTGACTGGAAACTGACAGTGCAGCTGCTGGGGAATAATAGGGAATATATGCTTGAACCTACGGTGTATCCAGGCTTGGGGAACCGCTTATTCGCGAATATGGGCACTTCGATACAGGATAAGGGCGCGCTCGTGGGCGCGGTAGGATGCACCCTTGAATTATCCACCATACAGGATATGGTCAGTGAAATTAAGGCCTTCGGAGACGGTTCTACCCTTCTTTTCAGCTCGGGGGGTATAGTTGCCGCCCACCCCGACCCAAGCCGTTTGGGAAAGAATATGCGCGAATCCGAAAGCGATACCTTTGGCCCCTTCCTTGACACGGCGGTTGACGCGGTTACTCAAGGAACGGCCGCTTCCTTCTCATACCGTCCGCCCAAGTCCGGCACGGTCATGCAGTACTATGCGGTGCCTTTCTCCATCGGGTTTTTCCCTAAACCCTGGACCGTGGTTGTGGGCGTTTCACAGAATACCATTATGGCGCCGGTCTATAGGATGCTGTGGATATGTTTTATCATCGGCCTTGTAAGCGTCGCCCTCATATCCCTGGGGATAATCCTCACGGCCCGCTCCATAAGCCGCCCCCTCAAGAACCTTGCCTCTATGCTCAAGGATATTTCCGAAGGAGAAGGGGACCTCACCAAGATCATAGACATCAGGACCCAGGATGAAATAGGAGAACTCGCCCATTACTTCAACCTCACCATAACCAAGATCAAAAGGCTTATCATAAATATCAAACAGGAAATTCTCACCCTCTCCCGGACCAGCGAGGACCTTGCGGGGAATATGACCGAAACCGCGGCGTCCATTAACGAGATCACCGCCAACATCCAGAGCATCACCGCCAAGACGGGAAAACAAGCGGCCAGTGTTCAAAGCACCGATGCGGTGATGGGAGAGATGGTGGAAAACATCCAGACCTTAACCCGTCAGATTGAAAAACAGACCAATTGCATAAACGAATCTTCCTCCGCGGTGGAACAGATGCTGGGGAATATCAAAATCCTCACCGAGCGCCTTGTACAGAACGAAGCCAATGTAAGCAAGCTCAGCAACGCCTCAAAGGTGGGGTACTCAAGTCTCCAGGAAGTGTCGGTGGATATTCAAGAAATAGCCCGGGAATCCGCAGGTCTGCTGGAGATCAACGGGGTGATGGAGAATATTGCCAGCCAGACCAACCTGTTAAGCATGAATGCGGCGATAGAAGCGGCCCACGCGGGGGAGGCGGGAAAAGGCTTTGCCGTGGTTGCCGACGAGATACGAAAATTGGCGGAGTCTTCCAGTGAACAATCAAAAACCATAAGCGATGTTTTGAAGAAGATAAAGGACTCCATAGACAAGATCACCTCCGCCACCGGGGATGTGCTGCAGAACTTTGAGGCCATAAGCGACGGGGTAAAGACGGTAACGGAACAAGAGACGGATATCCGCAGGTCCATGGAGGAGCAGGGGACCGGGAGTAAAGCCATACTGGAATCCATAAGGAGCTTGAACGAGCTTAGCGGGGAAGTGAAACAGCGGACAGAGGGGATGTTGAACGGGAGCCATGAGGTGATCCGGGAGAGCAAGGCCCTGGGGCAGATTAGCGGGGAGATCGGTAACGGGATGCAAGAGATGGCTTCCGGAGTAGCCCAGATAAATACCGCGGCGAACCGGGTACAAGACATAAGCGGGGAGAACCACCGCCAGATAGAGGCCCTCATCCAGGAGGTTTCCCGGTTCAAAGTGGACTAAAGCCACAACAGGGGCGGTGATTAAAGCGCCGAATCGCCGGGTTTAAGCCGTCCCTGCTAAGCCGC